>JAZDHH010000008.1:0-132786 GCA_043806015.1 Nanobdellota archaeon
CCAGTGCTCCGGCCACGTTATCAAAGCGGACCAGGCTGTCGTGATCATACGTGTAAACCGTCTTTCCGCCCTCGTTATCCGCGAAGGTGACATTCATGGAATTGCTAACATTCAAAGCACCAAAGAACCGGTTTCCCGACACGTTCAAGCCAGAACTCGCGTCAGCGGAGACCAGACCACCAGAATCAATGTGATTAAAAATGAGTTTGCACCAGTGAGAACCGTTCAAGAAAAAAACGGTGGAAAGGTTGATAAAAGAATTATTCTCAGCCACAAGATAATTAGAATCCATAATCCCAATCCCGATTTCGGGAAAAACCTTTCCGCTAACCCAACCGCCAGCCAACGTGTTGTTGGAAAAAACAAAGAAAGGACTCTGAATCACAGAAACATACGGAACTGACCAATCATAACGCCTAGGTAACACATTTTCAATCATGATTGAACCTACAGAACCGGAAAGATACGCTGCGGAGGACACGTTCACAAACTCGTTTTGCTTTATCGTGGCATTGCTGTTCATCAGCACGGTGGCGTTGGTCACATTATAGAATCTGCTATTACTTATAAGGCTGTTGTTGTTGCTTGTTGCATAAATTCCCTTATCTGAATTGGAGAAATCCGAATGAGTAAAATAAGCATGAGGACTATTCAGCAACCGAACAAGTGTCGCAGAGTCTCCAACTTGGCAATTATCAAAGGTGATGATGTTGGAAGAAACATAATAAGCGGCGTAGGGACCCTGATTGTCGAATAAGGAGACATTAATTAAAGTCACGTTGTTGCATGAGTCACAGGAAAAACCTCTTCCCTCATTATCCGAAATCGACACATTAGTCAAAGAAAGGTTACTTGTTTCAAAAGCGTCAATTCCATTCTCTGCACTCCAAACAATCGCGGAATTAGACACTTGATTGAACTCCCCCCCAATCACCGAAACGCCATGCTGCGACGCATTCGACACGTTCGAATTCGCGATGACGTTATGGCTGCCCCCATCAATGAGAATGCCATCATAGCTGCCGCCAAGGCCGGAATTTCTAATAATTGTGTTATTGATCTGGGTAGTGTTTGAATTGAGTATAGAAATTCCTTCCCGCTTGGAATTCGTGATAAACGAAGAGACAATATGGTTGCTTAACGAATTGTCTAAAATGTAAATACCACTTTCATTAACATTTGAGACCGTGACATTAAAAAAGAGTGTTTCTATTGCATCTTGAAGAAAAATGCCTTGAGTAACCATATCATGTATGGAAGTGGAAGATACTTCACTTCCAGATGTATTAGGGTAAAAATATATCCCCTTTTCAAAATCAGTGATAGCACAATGCATAATTTCAATTGAGCTCAAACCGTCCATAACCTTAACACCATTTCCAATGAAAGTGCCATTAATATTATAGCCATCACAATCAAGTGTGATACTACTCGCATTCAAGATAAGGCCATCCCCCGGGCAATCACTCAAGTCATTCTCCATGACAGTATTGCTTGTCAAGACATCTCCGCAGGACACGACTGCTGCCAAGGTGGAATAAGAACATAACATCAGACACAACGCAAACAGAATGACGATTTTGCTCATAATAATCCCCCTCCGCCATTATTAAGATAGCTAAATATTTAAGCCTTTGTGACCATCGAGGGGGGGGGGAAAGCCTAGTTAGTCACTGCACGGTGGCTCCCTACAAGCCAGCTGAAAGTGCTGAATCACCTTCCTGAACAAGGGACTGCCGCTTGGAGGTCGTTCAAGCCACCCGTTCGGCCTCACGTAAGGGTGGTAGTCGTAGGCGCCATGATGCTGACTATACACATCAAATATTCTAAGAGGGATGTCACATTGGCCATCTCCATTGGTGTCATTGCAGCCTTCTGAAGGCTCATCAAAGTTCGAATGATAATTTCCTTCAGTGCTGAGATTCCAATCTGAAACTGTTTCAGTCTGACTATCACCATTATCTACAAGCCTTCCTCCGAGGACTGGGTAGAAATTATTTCGAAAAAACAGGTTCTTACGCGATACATCAACTGGATAAGAATAATTTGTAATATTATTCTGCCAAAGAGAATTACTCGAATCGCTAAAACGAAGCCCGGTACAACTATCAGGTGATATGCGACCAAACTCATTATCATGAAGAAGGCAAGAGGGAGAGCTAACCTTATTCATAATATTACTACGACTATAGATCCTATTTAAAAAAAATTCACTAAATGCAGAATTATGAACTTCAGTTGCACCAAACAATACAAAACGATTGACAATAAATAATGAATACGGAGAATAACCAAAGCCGATCGATTCCCCCTCATCAACCTTCGTATTGTATGCGATGACCGCGCCCGACGCCCCGTCCAGATCAATGAACTCGCCGCCGTTCGTGATGTTGAAGGTGTTGTTGATAATGCGGATGGTGTCGTTGGTCGGTTCTTGATTGTAATAGAACCGTATGGTTGGGGTTGTTGCTGTGATGAAGGTATTGTCTTCGATGAGGATGCCAGTCGCCTGGTGAAGGAAGATTCCAAAGTTTGTAGGATGGCCAATCATCGTGTTATTGATGATAGAAATATTTCCATGGCTTCTCGATTCAATATCAACCGATTTCGAATTTCTAATGACATTATTTATGAGGGTAGTGTTTGCGGAGAATGGTTCCAGCCTCCCCCGGATAGGCCAATCAACGAAGTGGATTGCGCGGCCCCAAGCATCGAACGTGCAGTTTTCAACAGTCACATTCTGACTGTGAAAAAGCCATATGCCTCGGCTCTCATACGGGTCCTCAGCGCCCAAGCTGGTGATGGCATGGCCGGCGCAGTCAACAAGAACGTTGTCTGCTTCGTAAATGACCAAGCCGTTCATGGTCTCGCACTCTAAGTCAGCATCCAGCACAACAGACTGGGAAAGGTGTTCGCCGCACTCCACAGCAGATGAAACCGGAAGCAAGAGTATCAAAATTGTCCAGACCAGACGTTTCATGTTTGAAAAGAAGATAAACAGCTATTTATATGTTTAGCCCGAAGCTATTGTTGACTGCAACGAGGGAAGTTTTTAAACGGAGAATCGAAACGAGTTGTTCTGAAAATCAACCAAAAAGCTTAAAAAAAGTGTCTTAATGGCGTTCTTTCATGAGCACCTACATCCTTGGCCTGCAGCCTGCCTCAACCCATTTCTCCTCGCACGACCCTTCAGCCTGCCTCATCAAGGACGGCAAGATCGTGGCCTTCGCGGAAGAGGAGCGCTTCGTCAGGATAAAGCACGCGAAAGGCATCTTCCCGCTCCATGCCATCCGCTACTGCCTCCAGCATGCCGGCATCGGCCTCGCGGACGTTGACAAGATCGCCCTGCCCGCGGATCCCGCGTTTTGCGCAGTCTCCCCGGAAAAGCTGCTCCGCTTCGAGAAGACGCATCTCGCCGGCAACCTTGTCCGGACCGTGCACAGCCTGCGCATGATGAAGGTCAAGGGCTTCAAGCAGGCGCCCGCCATCGAGAAGGAGATCAAGGAAGAGGTCAAGGGCCTGCTCAAGCCGCTCACCGCGGTCAAGGACGATGTCTTCGTCTTCGTCCAGCACCATCTCGCGCACGCGGCATCTGCCTACTACTGCTCGCCCTTCAAGAAGGCGTCTGTCCTCACCATCGACGGGGTGGGAGAGATCGGCCAGGGCGAATGCTCCGTGCTGTGGACCGGTGATGGCAAGGACCTTGTCAAGAACAAGGCGTACCTTTATCCCAATTCTCTCGGACATTATTACAGCCTGGTCTGCAACCATCTCGGCTTCGAGTGGATGGAAGGCCCGGGCAAGGTCATGGGCCTCGCGCCCTACGGTGCCGCATCCTCTGACTTCACGTCGATTTTCGAGCGCAACACCAAGGCGACTAAGCCATATGATGTCACCAAGATGATGAGCAGGCTGCAAGTGAGAGCGCTCCTCGGCAAGGCCCGCAAGGCAGGAGAGGAGCTGACCGAGCGCCACAAGAACATCGCCTTCATGCTGCAGCTCAGGCTCGAGGAGATGGCCCTCTCCCTGGCCGAGGAGAACCGTGACATAACCGGTTCGGAGAACCTGTGCCTCGCCGGCGGCGTTGCCATGAATTGCGTCATGAACGGTCGCCTTTTGAGATCGTCTTTTGTCAAGGACATCTTTGTCCAGCCGGGCGCCACTGACCTCGGCCTGAGCATCGGCGCCGCCATCATGGCCAACAAGGAGCTCGGCAACGATCCCTTTGTGGAGTTCTCGCATGTCTACCTCGGCCCATCCTTCACCAACGAAGAGATCAAGCAGGCGTTCGCAGAGGCAGGGCTCAAGCAAGGCATGCATTACGATCAGGTCGGCGACATCACAGGCACGACAGCAGACCTCATGGCGAAGAACAGGCTCATCGCCTGGTTCCAGGGCAGGATGGAAGGGGGGCCAAGAGCCCTCGGCGGCCGCAGCATCGTCGCCAATCCCAGGGACAAGGCCATGAAGGACATCATCAACGCGAAGGTGAAGCACCGAGAGCTCTGGCGGCCGTTCTGCCCCTCGCTGCTCGAGCGCGCCAACGAGGAGTACATCGAGGACGCCTACCCCTCTCCCTACATGATCCTCGCCTTCAACGTCAAGAAAGAGAAGCAGGCCGAGATCCCCTCGGTCGTGCACGTCGACGGCTCCGCGAGAACGCAGACCGTCACCAAGGAGACGAACGCGCCTTATTTCAAGCTCATCAGCGAGTTCGAGAAACTTACAGGGACGCCGGTCATCATGAACACGAGCCTCAATGACCGGGGGGAGCCCATCGTCTGCTCGCCCAAGGACGCGGTGAAGACCTTCCTCAACACCGGCCTCGAGTACCTCGCCATCGGCGACTTCCTGGTCAAGAAAGTCTGATCGCAAGAAACATTTTTATAGCCCTTTCCTCTCCGGCCATGCATGATCAGCGTTCTCACCATCCTGCTGTTCTTCGTCTACACCTGGTGCTTCGGCTACAGCATCACCTCATTCTTCAAGAACGCCGAGGACTGGTATGAGCGCAACATCATGCGCCTCGGCATCGGCCTGCTAGTCTTCATCGTCGTCGGCATCCTCCTCAACCTGCTGCGCATCCCGCTGCATTTCTGGATCTTCCTCCTGCTTTCCCTCATTGTCCCCATCATGCACCTGATGCGCAAGGGATTCAAGCTGGACATCAAGAAGCCGGACGCCATCCAGGTCATCGTCCTCATCATCTTCCTGCTGACCCTCGGCATGTACCTGAAAGGCGCTTTCGCGTATCCGTGGCTCGAGGACGACGATCCATGGACCCACGCCTGGGGCGTGAGCTATGTCGCAGCAGAGAAGACCTTATACGAGCCTATCCCCGGTCAGGAGATCTATGCCTACCTCGATGCCTATCCCCCGGCATATGACTTCGTCATGGCCATGCTGCACCAGACATCGCCTTCGGTGGACTGGACGCTCAAGTTCTTCAACAGCCTCATCATCTCGCTCAGCATCCTGTTCTTCTTTTATTTCTGCGTCCGCTTCATGGGCAGCAGGAAGCGCGCCCTCTTCGCCACCATCGTCCTGGCGATGGTGCCGTCCTACCTGAGCCATTTCATCTGGGCGCATTCCTTCATCCCCCTGAGTTTTTTTGTCATCATCTACTGCCTTGAATCGGTGAAGCAGCTCGACCGCCGCTGGATGTATCCTGCCGGCTTGGCCATCGCCGGGATGTGCATGATACAGCCAACGCAGCCGGTCAAGCTCGGCGTCATGGTGATGCTCTACATCGCCTTGCGCTCGCTCCTGCACAAAAAGCTGGACATCCGCCTGGTCGCCATCTGCTTCGCCGGCGTTCTGCTCTCCTTCATGCTCTGGTGGGGGCCGATGCTCATAAAGTACAAGAGCGACTTCCTGACCATCGGCCTTGGCCAGACCGACGAGAAGCTGGAGGGCCGCGTGGAGTACATCGGCGTCCTCGGCTCGGCCACAAGGCTGTACACCTTCGGCGACTATTTCATCGCGAAGCCGGAGAACATGATCAACAATCCTGTCGGCCTCGGCATGGTCATCTGCCTCCTCCTCCTGCTCATCCTCTTCTGGATAGCCGCTCATCTGAAAAGTTATTGGAACGAGAAGAAGCTCTGGGTCCTCATCGCCGTGCTCTGGCTCCTGTTCACCTTCGCCGGCCTCTACGGCGGCACGGTCCTTCCCATCGCGCTGGAATCCTTCCAGTTCTGGATGCTCTTCGCCGTCGCGACGAGCATCCTGCTGGCCGAGGGCTTCATGCTGCTCATCGCCTTCGGCAAGAAAGCGAGGATACCGGCGATCGCGGTCATCGTCATCCTCGTCGTCGGCATATTCTTCACGTCCGGCTACCAGAAATACAAGGTCAACACAGCTATGTGGCCGCCCGGCGGCTGGCTGAGCATGGGCCCCGGAGCCTTCGCCTCTGTCTTATACATGAAAGAGCATTTCCCTGTGGGCACCAGGGTGTTCTCTCCGCGGGCAGCGCCATTCGTGGCAGGAGTCGGGATGGCGAGCTGCGACTGGTGCGGGGACGTCTACGGCTTCAGGAACGTTTTCGAGAACGCCTCCGCGACCGAGATCACGGCATTCCTGAGGAGCAACGGCTATCAGTATTTCTTCTTCGACGGCAGCCTCTTCATGCTGTGGTACGGCCAGAACAAGACTGCCGAGCGCCTCCAGGAATTGCAGAAGATGGGGCTGCCGGTGGTCTATCAAGCCACATATCAGAACCAGCCGACGCCGGACATCATCTTTAGCGTGAGGTGATGTATTTCTTCAGCGCGTAATCCTTCCCGACGATGAGCTCTGCGACCTCCCGCACCGCTCCCTTTCCGCCAGCCGTCTTGGTGACGTATTTCGCGGCCTTGAGGGCTTCCGGATGCGAGTCCGCGACGGCAACCCCGATGCCCGCTGCCTTGAGGCAATCGATGTCCGGCAGGTCGTTGCCGATGAAACAGACCTGCGCCATCGGGATGTTGCGTTTCTCCACCTCTTTCTTGAAAAGGGCGAGCTTGTTGTCAACGCCGTGTAGGACCTCGATCCTGAGCTTCTGCGCCCGCGCGGCGACGACCGGGTTGCGCTCCTTGGAGAGGATGAGGACCAGGATGCCCTTGTCGCGCAGCATGTCGATGCCGAGGCCGTCGCCTCTGTTGCAGACGACAGCCTCCTTGCCGTCCTGGTCGACCAAGACCCTGTTGTCGGTCATCACGCCGTCGAAGTCGCACAGGAGGAGCTTGATGTTGCTGAAATCCATGGGAATCACCAAATGCAATGCGCTCCTTCTTGCTTAAATATCTTGTTACCTCCAAGAGTTGAAGGCTCAATAGAGGGCAAATCCTTATAAACCTCTTCCGCTGTTTCAGCGCCATGCGCCACATCACCCTCGCGCGGCAGCTCGGCTATTCCACGGCATCCATGGCCGTGAACATGCTCCTGACGCCGCTGCTCATCCTGCTGCTCACGAGAAACATGCCTGTGGAGAGCTACGGCATCTATGTCCTGCTGTCCACCTTTGTCGCGCTCGGCAGCATCGTCCTCGAGCTCGCGGTCTCGCAATACCTCACGACCAAGATGCCGGGCAAAGGCGAGGAGAAGCTCAAGCACCTCTCTTCCATCCTGGTCTTCTTCGCGCTGCTTTCAGCTGTGATGCTCCTCTTCGCGGTCATCCCGCAGCTCACCAAGGTCCTCGCAGCGATGCTCAGCCTGTCCGGCTATGAGGCCGAGCTCTCGCTCGCCGTCATCGTGCTTTCCGCGGCCATCATCTGGCGGGTGGTCAACGCCTTCCTCGCGGCGAACAAGCGCATGGAGGCGAAGTCTTCCCTTGACCTTGTCCCGACCATCGCCTTGGTCGGCGGCGTGGCCCTCGCCCTCGCGTTCGGCGTTATCATCACGATCCCCCTGGCGCTGTCCTTCTGGCTGGCCGGCCATATCATGGCCATCGGCCTCGCCCTCGGCCTCCTCATCGCGCGAAAGGAATTCCGCTTCATGCGGCCATCCTGGCGCTACGTCAAGGAAGGCCTCGGCTTTTCCATCCACCTCGTGCCTGGAATCGTGGCGAGCATGGTGATCAACCTCATCGGCCGCTATTTCATCAACGCCTACCACGGGCCGGTGGTCGTCGCCTATTTCAGCCTCGCCTACGCCCTCGCCTCCCTTGTCAACACGCTTGGCACCTCGGTGAGCATCATCTTCTACCCGCACATCGCCGAGGATGTCAACATGAAGAAGGAATCGAGGCTGCTTTCCGCTGCCATGAAGTACGGCCTCATGATCATCCTGCCTGGCATGGCCATCCTCATCGCCATGGGCAAGGGCCTCATCACCCTGATCTCAGGGCCTGCGTTCCTCGAGGCGTACAGCGCGGTCCCCATCCTGGCGTTCTTCCCCCTGTTCTGGTTCCTGGCCTATCTCTACGGCCAGACCCTGCTCCTCAACAACAAGCCGAGGGCTTTTGGATACTATTATGTCGCGGCCGCGGCAGTCAACATCGGCCTGAACTTCCTGCTCATCCCCGGCAAGGGCATGATAGGCGCGGCTTGGGCAACGGTCATCAGCTATGTCTTCATGCTCGGCATCGCGCTTGTCCTCTGGCGGAAGAACCTTTCATGGGATTTCAGCTACCTGCGCCTCGAGCGCGTTGCCTTGGCATCGCTGGCCATCGGCCTTCTCCTCTGGGCGCTCAATCCCTGGACAGCGGTCGCCAAGATACTGTCGCTGCTCCTCGCGGGCATCGTGTATGCGGGATTGATTCTTCTCCTGAGGGTGTTCAGCAAGGATGAGCTCGCCCTGGCTCGGTCGCTCATTGCCAATGCATTTAAATAGGAGAAAAAGATTTCTGGAGCCGAGGGGAACCCTATGCGTATCTTAGTCACTGGAGGGGCAGGCTTCATCGGCTCAAACTACATTCATCTCTTGTTGCGGAGCCGAAAGGACATCGAGGTCATCAACCTGGACAAGCTGAGCTATGCAGGCAACCTCGCAAACCTGAGGGACATCGAGAAGGATCCGAGATACCGCTTCATAAAGGGAGACATCTGCGACGCAAAGATTGTTGATCAGGCCATGCAGGGTTGCGACGAGGTCCTCAATTTCGCTGCGGAGACCCATGTCGACCGGTCAATCACCGGGCCCGAGGCTTTTGTCCGGACAGATGTCCTCGGCACCTTCACTCTGCTCGAGGCGGCGAAGCGGCACAAGGTCAGCCGCTTTGTGCAGATAAGCACGGACGAGGTCTACGGCAGCGTCGAGAAGGGCTCCTTCAAGGAGGATGACCCGCTGCAGCCGAACAGCCCCTACTCCGCGAGCAAGGCCGGCGCAGACATGCTCGTGCGCGCCTATCACCACACCTACGGCCTTCCCACCCTGATCACCAGGAGCTCGAACAACTACGGGCCCTACCAGTATCCAGAAAAAATTATCCCTCTTTTCATAACCAACCTCCTCTGTGGAAAAAAGGTCCCTCTGTACGGTGACGGGAAAAATGTCAGGGACTGGCTCTACGTCGAGGACAACTGCGAGGGCATCGAGCTCGTGCGCACAAAGGGAAGCCCGGGCATGGTCTACAACATCGCCTCAGGCCATGAGCTGCCGAACATCGAGCTCACCACGACGGTGCTGAAGGAGCTTGGGATGGACAGCAAGGCGATCGAATACGTGAAGGACCGCCCCGGCCATGACCGGCGCTACAGCCTCGACATCGGCAGGATGCGGGCGTTAGGCTTCAAGCCGCGCCACGGCTTCGCGGAAGACATCAAGAATACGGTGCAATGGTACAAACAGCATGAATCCTGGTGGAGATCATTGCTATGATCATCGGAATCAGGGCGTACCTCACGGAAGCTTCCCATGACGAGCTCGTCTTCCAGCTCGAGGAGGCGAGGAAGCATTTCCCGCAAGCGGCAATCGTCGTGGCGCTCTGCGGCCAGAGGCCGACGGAACGCATCGCCGGGCTCGGGGCGACAATCATCCATTACAGCGAGACCTTGATCGGCCTCACCGAAGCGTGGAAGATCCTGGTCAAGGAAGCGCAGCAAGCCAAGGACAGCCTCATCGTGGTAGACGGTGACGACCAGCACCTCTTCTCAGAGATCAGGCGGATGCTTGACGAGAACAAGGGCGAGAAAGCCATCATCCCGGAAAGGGAGAAGCGCGTGGTCTTCCTCTCTGACTCGCAGCTCAGCAGGTCGACGCTCGAGGACCTTGAGAACGGATTCATCCGCATGCGCTACCCGCAATGCCCGCCCGATCCCCAGCCCGGCCTCTACCTCCTCCTTGACCCGGACGTTGTTGGCAAGCTTGATTTCGAGACCGTCGGCCCTTTTGTCGGCGACCTGGCCCTGCTCGACCAGCTGCTCTCCCAGGGCATCGCCATAAAGGCGCCGCTCATCAAGGTGCGGCCGCAGACCAGCACGACTCTCAACCTGGAGATCAGCTTCCATCTCGTCAATGATGCCGAGCGCTACTTCAGCGTCCGTTTCCTCGACCTGATCGACGCGTTCAAGAAGAATCCGGCCCAGTTCATGCAGCAGAGCCGGCTGCAGGACATCGAGGCCATAAGGCGCTGGTACAAGGGCATGCTCGATCGCCAGCAGGTCACCAGGATGAAAGGCCTCATCCTCGCCGGCGGCTTCGGGGAGAGGCTGCGGCCGATTACGCATACCACGCAGAAGCAGGTCATCCCGATCGCCAACAAGCCCATCCTGTATTATGTCATCGAGGACCTGGTCGAGATCGGCATCAGGGACATCGCCATAATCGTCGGCCCGAACCGCGAGCAGGTGAAGGCTGTCGTGGGAGACGGCTCGCGCTGGAACGCCAGGATCACTTACCTGCACCAGGAGAAGCCGCTCGGCCTTGCGCACGCCGTGCTGCTCGCAGAGGACTATCTCGGCGACGAGGACTTCATCATGTACCTGGGCGACAACATGCTCGACGGCACGCTCGCGGATTTCGCCGTGCGCTTCAAGGGCTCTGGCGCGGACGCGAGCATCCTGCTGACGCCGGTGAAGGACCCGCAGCGCTTTGGCATCGCCAAGCTCAATAACCTGGGCGAGGTAGAACGTATCCTCGAAAAGCCGAAAGACCCTCCAAGCAACCTGGCGATCATCGGCATCTACGCCTTCAAGCATGTCATCTTCGATGCTTGCAAGGCCATCAAGCCTTCCGCAAGGGGTGAACTCGAGATCACGGACGCGATGCAATGGCTGCTCAGTCATAAGCACAAGATCATCGCCGACCTGGTGCAGGGCTGGTGGAAGGACACCGGCAAGCCCGACGCGCTGCTGGAGGTCAATCGGCTGGTCCTCGACAGCCGCATGATCTACACCAATGAGGCGCAGATAGCTCCTGAGGCAACGGTCATCGGCCGTGTGGGCATAGGCCATGGCAGCCGTGTCATCGGCAAGTCCTTGGTGCGTGGTCCGATCATCATCGGCAGCAACTGCACCATCGGCCCTGACGCCCTCATCGGCCCCTACACGTCCATCGGCGACAAGGTCACCATCGAGCGCGCCGAGGTCGACCATTCCATCATCCTCTCGAACACCATCATCCGCTCGCACAACCGCATCGTTGATTCTATCATTGGCCAGGGCGTGCGGATTACCCCGAGCGCCGAGACCCTGCCAAGAGGCAACCGCCTCATCCTCGGCGACAACGCGGAGATTGAGTTGTAGCATGGCGCGAAACCTCATCCTCTTCGACATCGGCGGCGTGCTGCTCGTCAACACCTTTTCAAAATTTTATGAAGAGGCGGCGCGCCAGGGCGGCATCAGCCCCGACGATTTCAAGCAGGCAGTCATCGAGCTCGAGCCGGACTTCACAACAGACCGTATTTCCATCCCTGAATATTTCCATCGCCTGGACGCGGTCATCGGGAGGCATCTCCCTGACGATGAATGGAAGCGCATCATCAACCTCTGCTGGGACCATCCTGTGCCGGAAACCATCACGCTGAAGCAGAGGCTGCATGAGGCAGGCCATGCTGTCGGCCTTTTCGGCGACACGCCGAGGCTCGCGCATGAGCTCCTGCTCCGCCGCTACCCCGAGATGTTCGAGACCTTCGGCGGCCCGCAGGTCTTCTCCTACAAGGTCGGCTACCGGAAGCCGGCAAGTCAGATGTTCGAGGCCGTGCCGACAGGCTACCGGGTCACCCTCATAGAGGACAAGGACAGCATCCTCACCGCAGCGGAAGCGTATGGCTGGCAAGGCATCCTCATCCCGACCTACAGGGACGAAAGCGAGGCTATCATGAGCTATCACGCCAGTGCCGAGCAGCCGCGGCATCCGATAGCAAGGACAGCCGAGGAAATTGGCGCCCAACTCTCCCGATTGAGGATCAGGGTCTGAAGTCCGGTCTCATCCGGATTGCGTTCTTTGTCGTGCAAATGAAATGACGTGCAATCCGCCTCGCCGGAGCGAGGCGGCGAGGTCCGGCCGCCCCTGGCGGCCGCCTTCAGCCCGCCCGCGGCGCGGGCGGGATTGTGGCGCCGGCAGGACGCCGGCGCACGGTTGCTCTTTTCCCCCTTTTTCCGTCGAAGTCCTTTCGTCGAAACAATTATAAACAAAGGCGGCGTCAACTGCCCCATGATTCCAGGCGTCATCGAGGAGCAGGCGAAGCGCATCGACACCAAGGACCTTTCCGGGAGGCCGAACGGCCACATCCTCGAGCTCTTCAAGGACGGCAAGAAGACAGTGGCATACCTTTCCGCCATCGCTCCGCATGCTTTCAAGGGCTTCCATTTCCACAAGGTGCGGTCTGCCCGCTACCTCTGCCTCAAGGGCAAGGTCAAGGTCGTCCTCTACAAGGACAAGGTGCGGCATGAGCATCTCCTCGAGCCTGGCAGTCGCCTCTTCGTGCCCAGGCAGATCGTGCACGGCATGCTGAACCTCACCGACGAGGAAGCCTGGGTCGTCAACATGCCTGTGCCGCCCTATGACCCGGAGCTCAAAGGCGAGCAGCTGGACTTCTCCGAAGAGCAGCTCAGGCGGGGCGAAGCATGAACCCCAAGATATCCATCGTCCTGGTCAACTGGAACGGCATCCGCCTCATCGACCCCTGCCTCAACGCTATCTTCCAGCAGACCTACCGCGACTTCGAGGTCGTCTTCGTGGACAACGCCTCCACCGACGGCTCGGAAGAGCACGTGCGCGAGCATTTCAAGGCCGTAAGGGTCGTGCAGACCGGCTCCAACCTGGGATTCGCCGAGGGCATGAACCGCGGCATCGAGGCGTCAAGGGGGGAGTGGATATTCTCGCTGGGCAACGACACGGTCATCGACGAGAACTGCCTGGTCGAGCTGCTCAAGGCGGTGGAAGGCAAACCGAGAGTCGGCATGGTCTGCGCGACCGTACTGCTCATCGACGGCAGCGTCGACACCTACGGATTGAAGATCTATCCTTCAGGCATGCCGGTCGACATCAAGGAGCGGGGAGTTCAGCCGCTCTGTCCCTGCGGAGCTGGCGGCCTGTATCGCAGGAAGATGCTCGATGAGGTAAAAGTCAACGGCGAATACTATGACAAGGACTTCTTCATGTTCTGTGAAGATCTCGACCTCGGGCTGCGCTGCCGCCTCAAGGGCTGGAAGTGCGTCTCAGCCTACGAGGCCATCGTTCACCATCACCACGGCGCCACAATCAAGCAGTCTGAGTCACGGATTGTTTATGGCATCCGGAACAGGCTCTGGGTCGTGCAGAAGGATTTTCCACGATCGGTCATCAACGCCAACATCCTGCTCATCCTCGGCTTCCAGCTCGCGGTTGTCGTGAAATACTTCTTCAAGCCGCGGCTGTGGTGGCAGGGATTCTCCCAGGCCTGGGCCAAACGCCACCTCATGTACGGGAAGCGCCTCAAGATACAGCGGGGCCGCGCAATAACGAAGAAGGATTTCAGGAAGCTGCTCGGTTGACCAGCACTTCCTGACAAGAATAATGTTTTTCGAGTGTGTATAAATGCGTATCGCTATTATTTTATTTAGGTTTTTTCATCGCTTTATGGCGACCAGGACCCGCATCACGGAGACAACTTTGATCATGTCTTCCGGGACAGACATGGCCCGGAACAGCCTCGATCCTGTTTCGGGGGTATTGATGAACGCGTTGTAATGCGGTAAAAACAGAGAACTGTTATCGCCAAGTTGTTGCAGATAATCAGCCCGAGGCACAAAGGCGCGGGTGGAGACATCACCTTTCACCCGAACATCAAATCCTGCACCCTCCGCGAGGGCAGCCAGATGATAGGTGAGGTAGGCTGATGCGGGCATGAGTTCATCCCCGTTTTCGATTGCCTGCAAGGCGACAAGGAATTTCTCACGATAGACACGTCCGTCACCATTTCGATATTCGTCCCACTTATAGGCGCAGGTGAATGCCTCTTGCATGTCCCGCTCCCTCCGAGCAAGAATCTGTGCCCGATAGAGCGGGTAATCGGCAGGGATGATATCCTGGAAATGGATGAATGCGCCGCCTGGCTTGAGGACGCGCCGAAGTTCCAGAAACGAGTCTTCAGGATAAGCCATCGAATCCCAGGCCGAAAGACCGATAATGGCGTCGCAGGATGCGTCCGGCAATGGCATCGCATATGCGCTGCCAACAGCGATCGCTTCCTTTTGGTGCCCTCCACTCATTGTGCAATTGTAAGTGGCAAAGGTTTTACTGATATCGAATTGGGTGTAGCTCCTCTTGTACTGCTCCGGGAGGAGAACCCGATAAAAAACCCCAAAAGCTCCGGCGCCGAATTCGGCGATCCGTGGACATGATCCTGGAATATGCTCTTCAAGGATTTTTTTCACCCCTTTTCTCTGGGCGGGGGCGGCAGCGAGCCGCAACATAAAGAATCCTTCTTGGGCGTCAAGGCGGTGACTGGAGAAAATGGCCACCTCATCGAGGCGTGTGTCAAGGTCGCGGTCTTTCTCGCTCAGCGACTTGATGGTGAATGGTTCAGTCCACGTCATCCGGCAGGAGAATAATCATCTCTTAATAAATCTTCACTTCATAATAGTGACTTATTGGATAAGCTGCTTCCGCACCAAGATTATGTTCTCCCCTTTCCGCATCTCCTTGAACGGGTAGCTCTTGACCGCGCGGTAGAAGGCTGCGCTGCAGCCGGGCTTGAGCATGTCGTGCAGCTCGATGATGATGACGTTCACCTTGCCAAGCCAAGATTCATATCCTTCAGAGAAGAGCTCCTTCTCCGCTCCCTCGATGTCCAGCTTCAGGATGTCGATCCTCTTCGCCTTGAGACGTCTCATGATGTCCGGGATCGTGACGCTCTGGATGCCGCTCTTCCGCCGCACTTCCTTGCTCATCATGCCCATCTTGCCGTAGCCGCTGTCCTCCATCTGGAAATGCGCCTTCCTCGGCCAGAGCGCCCTCTGCAGCCGGACCATGCTGATGCCGTGTGTGTTTTTCCTCAATGCCTTGAAGTTTGAGGGCTCGGGCTCGATGGCGACGATCTTCGCCTGAGGATAGCGGTCATGGAACCAGAGCGATGCGTAGCCGACATTGGCGCCAGCGTCGATGATGAGCCTCGGCTGGAAGCCGAGAACGAGCTTGTATTCCTTGAAGATGAACATCTGCCGGAACACGTCGATGTCCGTCGTGCCATTGCGCAATACAAGCTGAGGGAATTTCATGCTATAAAACGCAATATAGCTCTGGTCCCTGAGCCAGATGCCGAGCGACAGGATGGAGGCCGGCAGGACGCTTTTCATCAATTTGTTGAATGGGGTCATGCCCTCTCCTCCCTCGCAGCTTCCGCGACTGTGATGGGCTTGAAGTCGATGGTCTTCCTGAGCCTCGAGCAGTCGAGGTTCACGAACCGTGGCCTGGGCGCCGCAAGCTTGAGGTCGTCAGCAAGGCAAGGCAGCACCCCCGGCTTGAAATGCCGCACCCATTCATACTTGCTCATGAACTCGGGCCCGCCGATGTTGAAGACCTGCTGCTCAGGCTCGAGCTGCGCGATGTCGATGCACGCCTTCACAAGATCTTGGACATGCAGCGGGTTGCAGTGGATGTCGATGGCAGCCTTGGCATAGGTCTTTTGGAACCAGGCAAGGCCTTTCTGCCCGCCGTAGAGGTCAGCGCAGCGGAGGATGAACGGTTTCTTCGCCTTCGCAAGCACGGCCTGTTCAGCATTGAGTTTCCAGCGCGAATATGCATTGAGCGGTTCAGTAGCTTCGTCCTCATCCACTGCACGAGGATTCCTGCCCGCATACACTGAATAAGTGCTGAGGAAGATGAATGCCGCTGCTTTCTTGTTGGCAGCGTCGACCGCCCGCTCAAGCAAGGCCATGCAGAAGTCCGTGTTCTCCTTCTCCTTGGCCTCCCAGCTGTCCACCGCGGTGATCCAGGTCGTGAAGGCCATCGGCCCTCCAGGGTAGAGGGAAAGCTCGCTGCTCTTGATGCAGGTTGCCCCAAGCTGCTCCGCGGCCAGGCCAGTGTTCCCCCTGCCGACAAACACGACATCCATGGGGCAGGCAAGAATAATTCCCTATTTAAACCTTTAGCGTCTTAAGGATGGCATCGGCAAAGCCCTGCACATCGCCCTCCTTGACCAGGAGGCCTTTCTTCACGACTTCAGGATGCGAGCCGATGGAAAAAGCAACGACCGGCTTTCCGCAGGCCTGCGCCTCAGCGGCAGGGAGGTCGAAGCCTTCCCACAGCGACGCGGTGGTGTAGATGTCGCAGGAGCCGTAGAACTTGGCGAGCATCTCCTCGGGGATGAACCCGGTGAAGATGACGCCTTGGTCCGCCATCGCCCGGAGTTTCTTGGTATAGCCCGGGAACGTGTCCTTACCGACGATGAGCAGCTTGAGCCTCGGCTTTTTTTGCTTCGCGACCTTGTACGCCTCGATGAGCAGGTGCACGCCCTTGTGCGGCGAGATCCTGCCGACGTAGAGCAGCACAGGATCCTTGCCGAGCCCATATTTTTTTCTGACTTGGGCGCCCGAGACGCGGGGATGGTAGAGCTTGGCGTCGATGCGGTTGTACTGCACAACGGACCTGATGCCGGTCTCCCTGAGCAGTTCATCCTGCAGGAACTTGCTGACCGAGACAGCGGCGTCGCAGCCCTTGACGCTGGCGTTCGACAGCAGCCCGAACAGCCAGATGTAAGCCTTGTCGAACGGGCTGGAGAACAGCCTCGGCCAGGACACGCCGTGGTTGTGGTAGACGTAGCTGACGCCATACTTTTTCTTGGCTTCCTTGGCGATAAGGTTCAGGGGATAGAAATGCGAGACAGCGACGTCATAGCCTTTCAGCATCGCCGCCGCCCTCCTGATCTTCGCGCCATCGAGGAAGAAGAACAGGCGGTACAGCCTCCCCCACGTGCGCTGGCCTGGCATGCCCAGGCGAATGACCTTGGCCTTGCTCTTCATGTCGCCGGCGAGGCACATGATCAAGACAGTGTCGCCCTTGGCGAGATGCTGCTCCGCCTGGTCTGCCACGACCCGGTCGATGCCCGAGAACGCCGAGAACGTCGGCGTGAGGAGCGCGATTTTCATGGAATAGCATTCCCCTTGCGAGTATTTAAGGTTTGCGCGCTCAGCATTAAAGAAGCTTCTTCACCGTCGCCAAGACTTCCTTCACTGTTATCGCCTGCAGGCATTTATTGTCATGGCAGGCAGTCTTGCGATGGTTATACGCCGAGACGCAGGGGCTGCAGGCGAAGTGCGAGTAAACAGGGACGCAGTTGCCGCCGAGGGGGCTGTAGAGGCTCGGCGTCTCCGGGCCGAAGAGCACGACGATCGGGATGTCGGTCAGCGAGGCGAAATGCGCAGGCCCGCTGTCATTGGTCACGAGCACTTTTGAAACGTTGTAGAGATCGATCAGCTCCCGCAGGGTCGTCTTGCCGGTGAGGTCGATGCAGCGATCGCTTTTCGCATGGCCGCAGATCTTCTCCGCGTCAGGCTTTTCCGTCGCAACGCCGGTAATGGCGATCACGAGCCCTTTCTCCTTCAAGAGCTCCTTGGCGAGGTGCATGAAGCGCTCGATCGGCCACTTGCGGATGGGCAGCAGCGCCGAAGCGTTCGGATTGAGCAGGACTATGGGCGTGCTCTTCGTGATTCTCGGATTTATGGCTTTCAATTTCGAGAGAAGCCTGTCCTTGTCTGCCTGAGACGATGCCTTCCTCGCCCTCACGACTTCCTCCAGGGGAATCCGCTTCTTGAGCATCGGCTCCTTTCCCGGCGCCTCAGACAGCGAGTGGACGAGCGAGAGGAAGTTCTGGCTCATGTGGTAATAGGGATTGTAGAAGACGCGGTGCGTGAGGAGGCCGCCCCGGTAGAGCCCTTCCTGGTGGTATTGGTAGAAGCCGGCGCGCCTTCTCGCCCCGGAGAGGAAGGAGATGATCGCCGTGAACCTGGAGAACAGCTCCAAGTCAACGACCGTGTCGATCCTCCTGTTCCACAGGCGGAAGGGCAGGGTGAACGTGTCCAGGATGAAATGGCCCATGCTTTTGCTGCGGATGGTGACGACATTTTCCTTCGGCACGATGTCAAGCAGCTCGACGCTGTCAACATTCTCCTCGAAGATGAGGAAGAAGAGCTCTGCCTTGTGCAGCTCCTTGGCCTTCTTCATGGCGCAATAGGCCAGGATGGCGCTGCCCATCTCGGAAAGCTCGATGAAAAGTATCCTTTTCGGACGGTCTCCCGGCGTTCCCAGGCCGATGAGGCGCCCAATCGCGTTGATGATAGAGAGGAAGAAGCAGATGGGCACACCAAGGTAGAAATCGACCTTTCGCATGAAGTCCGGATGCATGGGCAGGGAAAGAATCCCTGCGTATTTAATCTTTTTCCTGGGTTTCGGAGAATCCGCCTTATGGGTGGTAGTGCTCGTGATGTCTTGAGAGACGCTTGAGGTCCGCCTGGATCATCATCCTGATGAGCTCCTCGAAGGTTACCTCGGGCTTCCAGCCGAGGATGCGATGGGCTTTCTTGGGGTCTGCGCAGAGGAGGTCGACGTCAGCAGGCCTCAGGAGGGAAGGATCGACCTTGACATATTTTTTCTTGTCCAGGCCGAGCTCGCTGAATGCGATGTCGACCACATCCTGTACCGTGTGCATGGTGCCGGTGCCGACGACAAAGTCGTCCGGCTTGTCCTGCTGGAGCATCATCCACATGGCCTTGACATAGTCGCCGGCGAAGCCCCAGTCACGCTTGGCGTGCAGGTTGCCGAGGCTGAGGCGGTTGCCCATGCCGAGCTTGATGCGCACAGCAGCGTCTGTGATCTTCCGCGTCACGAACTCGAGGCCGCGCCGCGGGCTTTCGTGGTTGAACAGGATGCCGGAGCAGGCGAACATGTCATAGCTCTCCCGGTAGTTGACGGTGATGAAATGGCCGTACACCTTGGCGACGCCGTAAGGGCTGCGGGGGTGAAAGGGTGTCTTCTCGTTCTGGGGGCTTTCCCTGACCTTGCCGAACATCTCCGAGCTGCTCGCCTGGTAGAACTTGGCGTCCTTGTTGACCAGGCGGATGGCCTCGAGCATCCTGGTAACGCCGATGGCAGTGAACTCGCCGGTCAGCACCGGCTGGGACCAGCTCGTGGGCACGAAGCTCATGGCAGCGAGGTTGTAGACCTCGTCCGGGTCGCAGTCCTTGACCACGTTGATGATGCTCAGCTGGTCGAGGAGGTCTGCCTGCAGCAGCGTGACCTTGTCCTTGATGTGGGCGATGCGGTCGAACTTCTCGGTGCTCGCGCGCCGCACCATGCCGAAGACCTTGTATCCCTTGGAGAGCAGGAAATCGGCGAGGTAGCTGCCGTCCTGCCCGGTGATGCCGGTGATGAGTGCGCGTTTCATGGGGTGCAGAAAAAGCCGTCGCCTATTTAAATTTACCTTCCGCCATCGGCCCTCCCACCAAACCTTTAAATAGGTCGCGCGGAGTCTTGTGCCGTTGTCCTATGGCCCGCAACAAGAAAGGCATGGCTCGGGAAGGCGCAGTGCAGAGGATCACCCCCGAGCAGAAAGCCGGCAGCGAAAAGACTGGGATCGTTTCCTGGCTGCTGGTCTTCGCCATCATCGCCCTCGGCCTGGTTCTGCGTCTGCTGCTGCTCGGCCAGGAGAACTACTGGTACGACGAGAGCTACACAGTCCAGCATCTGCAGCAGCCAACCCTCGGCAGGATGCTCAGCTCGGTCCGGGAGTATGAGCTGTACAATCCACCGGTCTACTACAGCCTGCTCTTCGGATGGTCGCGGCTGTCCGGCCTCTCCGAGACCGCTCTGCGCTCATTCTCCGTGCTTTTCAGCACGCTGTCCATCCTCCTGCTTTACCTTGTGGCGCGGCAGCTCTTCAGCCACCGCACGTCATGGATAGCCGCCCTTATCTTCGCGATGTCACCGCTCCAGCTATCTTTCGCCCAGGAGGCCAGGGCGTACGCCTTTTTCATCTTCCTGACGCTTTGCTCGTTCTTTTTCTTCCTTCGCATGATGCGGGAGCAGAGGACGTCTGACCTGGTCCTGTACCTCGTCGCCAGCGCGCTTTCCCTCTACACGATGGTGCTCGCTTTGCTCACGTTCCTTGTGCAGAACCTGGTGTTCTTCTTCCATCATTACCCCGAGAGGCCAGGAAGGCTGAAAGCATGGCTCATCGCCCAGGCCACGCTGGCCTTTTTCTTTCTGGCAGGCTCAGTCACCTTTTTCATCCCGTCCATCATCAGCAACGTCGACGACGGGTTGACGCAGTTCGTCCAGCGCTTCGGATTCCCGGCTTTTCTCAAGGGGATCCTCATCGTCGGCTTCTTCGCGGCCTTCGCTTTGGTCGCCGCGGCGATCCTCCTCCAGGTGCGTAGGCGATGGCCCGCTTCCTGGGTGCAGCGGCTGCTGCTGCCGCGCCGCCTGTTCCTCGTCCTGATGGCCCTCTGCCTGGTCGGCGAGCTTTTCCTGCTGCCAAAGGTCTGGCGTGCCTTCTTCCTGGTGCGCTACACGGTCTTCCTCTACTTCATCGGCTACCTGTTCATCGCGGCGAACATCGCTGCGCGGCAGCGCGCGTTGCGCTACCTGGTGCTCGCCCTCTTCCTCCTGGTGCAATCATTCCTGATCATCGATTATTTCGCCACGCCGACCAAGACGCCCTGGCAGGAGATCATCGGCCATGTGGGTGCGGAGGCGAAGCCTGGAGACATCATCCTCTTCGGAGGCGGGAAGTTCGCGTATGACTATTATGACCGTTCAGCGCTTCCGAAAGTCGAATTGATGCCTGTCGAGGTCGCTGTGGTTGAGCGGCGGGTCGCGGCCAAAGATATCGACGAGGCGCTCGGCCAGCATCCCGTGACCGGCATTTGGTTCATCACCTTCCGGCAGTGGGCGGCGAAGCCATACAAGGACGAATTGGACAGCCGCTTTGCCCTGAGATCGGAAAAGGTCTTCCTGGACACAGCGGTTTATTATTACGCTGTCCGGTGAGCCAAACCTTTTTATAATCCCCTGCCTCCGCCAGGGCCATGCGTCGCACGTATGAGCTTCTGCTTGTCGCGTTCATCTATCTCTGCGCTCTCTGGCTCTGGACCTTGCCGTTCCAGCAGAACCAGATGCCGTATGGGGAGCCTGACGCGACCTCGCACTTCGTGCTCGGCGACGCGCAGGCGCAGGGCGACAAGCCGATCGTCCGGTTGCCGCCGTTCATCGACGTTCGCTACGGCCTGGACAATGCCTTTGTGCCGCACACGCTCTGGTACCATCCGCCCTATCACATGAACTTCGCCCTCATGCAGGTCCTGGGGGGCAGCCGCTTCGTGCCCATCTATCTCTTCAACGCCATGCTCTGCACCGTCATGGTCCTCGTGACCTATTTCGTGATGCGGAAACTTTTCGGCTTCATCCCGGCGCTCATCTCCGCTGTGCTGCTCATGTTTTCAGGCAGAGACATCATGATCTACCTCTGGGGGCAGTGGCCTGAGCGGATCAGCTATGCCATGGTGCCGCTCGTGCTGTACTGCTTCTACAAGTATGTCGATGGCCTGCTGCAGGACAAGCCAAAGGCGCTCTACCTTTACCTGGCCTTTGTGCTGCTCGGTGTCAACTTCTATCTGCATCCTGTCGGTCTTTATCACACGCTGCTCGCCCTCATGATTTATGGGGGGGTCATCCTCGCCTGGAAGCGCAGGCTGCCTTTTGAGTGGAAGCATCTGGGCATCGGCGTCGCGATCTTCGTGGCCATGGCAGCCATCTTCCCGCTGCAGACCGGCAGCGTGCTCATCTCCATGGCTACCGAGGAAGGCGGCAAGGACGCCATCGGCCAGATCGGCCGGCTTTTCCAGTGGTATCCTGATCCTGCGCGTTTCACCGGGGCCGTTCCCCCGACCTATTTCTCCTACGCTGTCGCGCACGGAATCTGGACCCTGCCCTTCCTGCTGCTCGGCATCATCTTCCTCTTCATCCGCCGCAGGTCGAAGGACATGCTCCTGCTGAGCTGGCTGCTCAGCCTCTACATCATGATCCACCTGGACATCATCGGCAAGGGCAGGATACATCGTTCCCTGGCAGCGGAATCCTTCATCTTCTATCCGCTCATCGCGCTCGGCTTCGCGTTCCTGCTGAGCCTCGTCAAGCTTCCCAAGCGGATGTCCCTGCCGGTGAAGGCTGTCGCGGTTGCGGTATTCCTTGGGGTGATCATCTTCACGAGTGGCAGCCAGGCGTATGCCTCGCTCAAGGATGCCTATCCCAGCGTCTCCAGGCTCACCACTGCCCAGTATGAGGCCGCATCCTGGATGCAGCAGAACCTGCCCGAGAACGCCCTCATCGAGGATGTGGGGACATTGACGCTGCCGAAGAAGCGCTTCATCCAGTTCATCAGCCAGCGCCACATCGTCAAGATCAACGGACTGGACGAGAACATGTCCGGCAACCACGTGCTCATGGACTATTCCGACATCGTCCTGCTCGGGCCGGGCTACCAGGAGCAGCTCGCGGCCATGCAGGCCATTGAGCAGCAGCTCCAGAACAGCTCAAGGCCCCTCTATGATAAAAACTACCTCAGGGTGTATCGCCTTGGATAAGAACCTCTTGCTCGGCATCGGCATCATCCTTGGCATGGCCGTGGCCATCCTGGCCTTCCTGGACATGACCGGAGCCAGCACCTTCCTCGCAGCCGGATTCCTCTTCGTCCTGCCGGCATTCCTCATCCTCGACCGCTTCGACCTCGGCATGGACGAGAAGCTGCTCTTCGCTTTCTTCCTCGGCATCGGCCTCTTCGCGGTGCCGGTCTATTACCTGGGCATGCTCATCGGGATCCGTGCGGCCGCAGCAGCCACCTTTGTGCTCAGTGTCGGGGTCGGCATCGGGTTAAGGTTCTGGAAGAGAAAGATCAAGCCTGGGGCGGCTTAAGCAGTCGGGTCAAGATCAATGCCAGAATATCTCTCAGAAGAATCGATCATTCGGATGACGCCGGTCATGACGTGGTCAGGGAATGACGCTTGGATGATAACGGCCCGGGTGCCATCATATTTCACCGTGGTGCCCTGGCAACTTGCATATAACGGGGCAACCAATTCATCGATGACTTTTTTCTCCCAGTCCCGGGCGCTGCCAATTTGAGGGAGATCAGTCTCGGGATCAACTGCGGGCATTGGCTCAGGAAGCGGTGTTGATAGCGTGGCGGTGATAATGACCCCTACCACGCCAGAAGCCGGAACTCTGCGGACATGATCAATGAGCGATTGCGTTGCCTTGGTTCCGGGTTGTGTCATCCTCCCGCAGAATGAAAGCTTGTTTAATAATTTTTTCCCTGCCCACATTCCTTTTTGATGATCCTCGCCGCCTCCAGCAGGTCCCTGGCCGCGAAGTCCGCATGAGCGCATCTCTCGCCGATGCGGATTGTCTTGCAGCCAGCAGCCTTGCCCATCTCCATGTCACGCACATGGTCGCCGACCATGAAGCTTTTACTGAGGTCCAGGTCGAGGTCGCGCTGGGCGTCGAGCAGCATGCCTGGCTTCGGCTTGCGGCAGTCGCAGTCCTTCTTGTACCGCCCGATGCCATGCTCGCCGTGATGAGGGCAGAAGTAGATGGCGTCAATCTTGATCCCTCCAAGCAGCGCTTTGAGATGGTCATGGGTGCGATGCATATCTTTTTCGGTATAGAAGCCGCGGCCGATGCCGGATTGCGAGGTGATGATCACGAGTCTGAAGCCGAGCTTCGCCATCGTCTTCAGTCCTTGGGCTGCTTGAGGCAGGAGTTCGAAGTCCTCAGCCTTGTGGACATAGCCCTTGTCCTTATTGATGGTGCCGTCGCGGTCCAGGAAGATTGCTTTTTCCATGTTTGATCTTGGATATGATGCTGCTGGTGGAATAGCCTTGGAGGAGCGGGATGATCACTACCTTGCCGCCGCTCTTTTCCATGAGCTCGTGGCCAACGACCTGCTCGACGGTGTAGTCGCCGCCCTTGGCGATGACGTCCGGCATCAGGGCCTTGAGCTGCCGGATGGGAGTCTCCTCTGAGAAGAACAGCAGATAGTTGATGCTGCACAGGGCGGAGAGCACCTCGGCGCGCTCCGTCTCGTTGAGGATGGGCCGTTCAGGACCCTTGAGCTTGCGGACAGAAGCGTCGGTGTTGAGGCCGAGGATGAGCACGTCGCCGAGCTTGCGGGCCTCGGCAAGGTACCTTGTGTGTCCCGGATGCAGGATGTCGAAGCAGCCGTTGGTCCAGACGATGCGCTTGCCCTTGCGCTTCAGGTCCTGGACGATGCGAACGAGCTCCGGAAGCGTCTTGAGCTTCGAGGATTCGCTCTCCATGATCCCCGCCAGCTCCTCCTGCGTCACGATGGCGGTGCCGACCTTTCCGACCACGATGCCGCTCGCCTGGTTGGCGATGATGGCCGCCTCTGCCAGCGGCAGCTTCGCTGCGAGTGCGAGGGCCATCACCGCTGCCGCGGTGTCTCCAGCCCCGCTGACGTCGAAGACCTCCTTCGCCTGGGTGGGGATGCTGGTGACCCTGCCGCTCCTCTCGAACAGCGTCATGCCGCGCTCGCCCTGGGTGATGAGGATGTTGGCAGACAGCCGGGATAGGAGTTCCCTGCCGGCGCGGAGCGCTTCCTCCTGGTTCGTTATCGGGTAGCCGGCCATGCGGGACGCGCCAAGGGAATTCGGCTTGATGACAGTCGCCCCTGAGAAAAAGCTCATATGTTCCGGCTTCGGGTCGATGACGACTGGCAGGCCCTTCCGATTGCAGGAGGCGATGACCTCCTTGGCGAGCGCCTCGGTGACTGTGCCTTTGGCGTAGTCCGAGATGATGACCGCGTCGCTCTGGTGTAACAGCCGCAGCGCCCTTCTGCGGAGCTCTGTCTCAATAGCAGGGGAGATGGGCCGTTCCTTCTCATAATCGATGCGGAGCATCTGCTGCTGCCGGGTGATGACCCTGACTTTTTTCGTGGTAGGCCTTTCAGGATCGATGACCAGGTTCCGGGTGTCGACGCCGTGCTTTCCCAGGATGGCTTTGAGCTTGGCTCCAGCGCTGTCCTTGCCGATGACGCCGAGGACCGTGACCTTGCCCCCGAGCGCCGCGCAGTTCATGGCCGTGTTGCCGATGCCTCCTGGGACAGAGCGCTCCTGCTGGACGTGCAGCACAGGGACGGGCGCCTCCGGGGAGATGCGCGACACGTCGCCGTCGAGGTAGCTGTCCAGCATGACGTCGCCGATGGCGAGGATGCGCTTCCCGGTCCAGGTGCGGATAGGGCTGCTCATGGGGCTATCTTGCCTCCCGCTTCCGGGAAGAGCTCGTCCTCGATGAGCTTGCAGAGGATGTGGCCTATGGTTATGTGGCATTCCTGCACCCGCGCCGTGTTGGTGGCCGGCACGAGGATCGCGAGGTCGAGAAGCCCCTTCATCTTTCCTCCGTCCTGGTTGCTGAAGCCGATGACATACGAGCCCTTGCGCTTCGCCTCTTCGATGCCGCGGATGATGTTCGCCGAGTTTCCGCTGGTGGAGATGGCGATGACGACATCCTTTTTCGTGGCAATGCCTTCGATCTGCCGGGCGTAGACCTCGTCGAAGCCCCAGTCGTTGCCGATGGAGGTCATGGCAGAGGTGTTGCCGTGCAGCACCATGGCGTGGAGGGCAGGCCTTTTCTTCTCGAATTGGTGCACGAGCTCGGTGGCGATGTGCTGGGCATCCGCCGCAGAGCCGCCGTTGCCGAAGAGCACGAGCTTGCCGCCCGCCCGGAAGGCGACGATGATGCGCTTCGCGGCTTCCTCTATCTCAGGGCTGAGCCGCTCTGCCGTGGCCAGCTTGACTGCTGCGCTTTCCTTAAGGATCTTGGTTATGGTCTGTCGCATGGTGATCACCAAAGTCGATTATAGTAATACTATGGAAGCTTAAGATTATATAAATCTATGCATTCTCGTCGGAAAACAAACATTTATATAGTAATACTTATTCATACTTTTTATGAAAGAAAAAATAGCCGTCTCGCTGGATAAGGCGCTGCTCGAGGAGCTTTCCGCGGCCATGCGGGGGACAATGCTCCGCTCCAGGTCGCAGGCCATCGAATACTTCCTGCGCAAAGGGCTGGGCGGCAGGGCCATCACCGTCGCGGTTATCCTGCTGCACCGCAAGCACCATGAAATAGCCTTGCAGCAGGTCAACGGCCAGAGCCTGGTCCGGAGGCAGCTCGCCTGGTTCGCTGAGCAGGGCATCGAGCAGGTCTTCGTGCTCACCCAGTCAGGTCCGCTCCTCACCCGGCTGCTCCTCGAGACCTCGAAGGCCAAGGTCGCGGTTGAGGTGGTCGAGGCGTCGCCGGACGGGAACGCCCAGGCGTTGTCCGCGCTCAAAGACAGGGTCCATGCGCCTTTTGTGGTGATGTCCGGTGATACCATCAACAGCTGCGGCCTGCAGACCATGATCTCCTTCCACAGCGGCAGCAATGCCGTCGCCACCATGGGCCTGATGGACAGGCCGGAGCCTTCCCGCTACGGCTCAGCGATCCTTGACGGCAATCGCATCATCGCCTTCACCGAGAAGCCCCGCAAGGCGGATTCCCATATCGTCAACACGGGGCTGTATGTCTTCTCCCCCGATATATTTGTCGCTGCTCGAGGGGCTTTATCCCTCGAGCGCGACGTTTTTCCGAAATTGGCGAAGGAAGGCAAGCTTTTCGGCTACTTCACGCATGGCGAATACGCCCATTTTTGCCCGGAATAGGCCAAAAACCCTTATTCCGTACCGTACTTTTCTACTTTTTCCAAACTTTTCCGAAATATTTAAATACGAAGGGGTTATCGGTACCGTACCCGGGGTGATTTCCATGCCAAAAGAAGGATATGACTCACTAACGATATCTGACGCATTGAACGACAGGATAAGCACTTTCGTCTCGAACAGCGGCGGCCTCATCACCAACAAGACCCAGGCCATCGCCCAGGCGTGGCAGATCTACGAGAAGGTCTTCCTCGACGAGAAGACCCCGCGGCCGGTGCGGATAGGCAATCACCTTGTCGGCCATGGCCAGCCGGTCTTCGTCATCGCCGAGGTCGGCATCAACCACAATGGCAGCGTCGAGATAGCCAAGAAGCTCATCGACATGGCGGTCGACACCGGCTGCCAGGCGGTCAAGTTCCAGAAGCGCACCATCGACATCGTCTACTCCAAGGAGGAGCTTGCCAGGCCGCGCGAAAACCCCTTCGGCAAAACGAATGGCGACCTCAAGCGCGGCCTCGAGTTCGGCGAGGCAGAGTACAGGGAGATAGACCATTACTGTAAGGAGAAGGGCATTATGTGGCTGGCTTCTGCCTGGGACCTGCCGAGCGTGGATTTCCTCGAAAGGTTCAATGTCCCCTGCCACAAGGTCGGCAGCCCCTGCCTCACTGACCGCGAGCTGCTGCTCAAGATGAAGGCGACCGGTAAGCCGATCATCCTCAGCACCGGCATGAGCACCATGGAGCAGATACAGAAAGCCGTCCGGATCCTCGGCGAGGACAACCTGGTCCTGCTGCACTGCACCTCGACATATCCAAGCCAGGACGACGAGCTGCACCTCAACGTCATCCGCACGCTGAGGAAATACTTCAACTGCCCTATCGGCTACTCCGGCCATGAGGTCGGGGTCTATCCGACGGTTGCCGCCGCAGCGCTCGGCGCCTGCGTCCTCGAGCGGCACATCACCCTGGACAGGGCAATGTTCGGCACCGACCAGGCAGCATCCCTGGAAAGGAAAGGCCTCGAGATCATCACCCGCTTCGCGAAAACGCTCCCCTCATGGCTCGGCAGGCAGGACAAGATCGTGCTGCCTTCAGAGGAGCCCATCATCAAGAAGCTGCGGAGGGTGGACACGCTATGAACATCCTCGCCCTGATTCCGGCGAGGGGCGGCTCGAAGAGCATCCCGCACAAGAACATCGTGAAGCTCGGCGAGCATCCCCTCATCGCGTACGCCATCGGCGTTGCGAAGCTGTCGAAGCTCATCAACCGGGTCATCGTCTCCACCGATGACCCGGAGATAGCGAGGATCGCCAAGCAGTACGGCGCGGAAGTCCCCTTCCTGAGGCCGAAGGAGATATCGCAGGACAACTCGCTGGACATCGAGTTCTACAAGCATGCCCTCGAGTTCCTCGGCAAGGAAGGCTACGTCCCAGACCTTGTCGTGCACTTGCGCCCTACAACGCCGCTGCGCGAGGTCCGCCTCGTTGATGCCGCGATCAAGGAGATGATGGGTGACAAGGACGCGACAGCGCTGCGCTCTGCCTATGAGTTCCCATTCACCGGCTACAAGCTCTTCCGCCTCGACGGCAGCTACATGCATTTCTTCGGCGCAGAGGACTTCCCGGGCAAGGAATACTACAACTTCCCGCGCCAGCAGCTGCCCAAGACCTACAACCCGAACGGCTACGTGGACGTGCTCAGGCCGAGCGTCCTGAAGAGGACAGGCACCCTCCATGGCGCCAAGATCCGGGCATTCATCACCGAGAACGTCGCGGACATCGACAGCCTGCAGGACTACGCTTTCGCGAAAAAGATCCTGGACGAGCCGCGATTCAAGGAGTTAAGGGAGAAAGTTAGGGATTTGGCTAAAACTACTTGATCTTTTTTCCCCTTAAACCTTCTGATAAACGTTTTTCCGATGCCCGATGAACGTGACCTCGATCCTCTTTTTCGTGTCATCAATGTCGACGATGACGCGATAGTCCCCGATTCGCAATTTGTAGTCCTCCCTGCAGACTAGCCTTTCAAAGAAGCGGTGGGGATTCTCCTTTGTTGACATGAGCTTGTTCCAGATACGTTTGGCCAGCGGCCTTTCGCATTTCTCAAGGAAATCAAGAGCAGCAGAGTCAAAGATGACTTCGTACATCAGAATCCCAGCCTCTTCTTCGCCTCGGCCTCAGTGATGAAGTTGCCCTGCCTTATCCTTTCCCGAGCCCGCTCGATGGCAATGACGGTCTCCCTGCTCAGCTTCGGCTGCTCTTTCACGTTCTTGGCGATGTAGACCATCTTCTGGATGACCTCGTCATAGCTCTCGTTCTTGCATTCCCTGAACTGGTCGAGGCCCATCTTGGTCTCTTCCTGGATTTTTATAGTTGTCGTGCCCATATTCCTCACCGTATACTCAGGTATACCGTAGTATATTTAAGCCTTTCGGTAGAATAAGGCATCCGCCTCGGCGCGGAAGGCAATAACCAAGGCGCAGACGCGCCGGGGGTTGTCCCTTACGGGGTGGCGCGTAGGGCATTTTCGAAGAAAATGACCGTCTGCCGCCAAGGTTGGTTGTTGCTGAAAGAATTCTAAACAACAATTCTTTATCGTTTCCTTACCATCAAGACTTCGCCGAAGTACATCATGTCGAGATCGCTTTTCTCCATGACCTCGATGGCGTCCCGGGGGTGGCACACGACGGGATGCCCGTGCAGGTTCAGGCTGGTGTTGAGGATGCCGCCGATGCCCGTGATCTTCTCGAACTCTGAAATCAGGTCATAGTAGTCCGGGTTCTGTTGCTTGGTGACCAGCTGCGGCCTCGCTGTCAAATCCTCCGGATGCAGCGCCTGCAGGATCTGCGTGTGCGCCACAGGCTTGGTGTTGAAGCCGACGGTCATGAAAGGCGAATCGATATGCTTGGGGTTGATGAGGTACTTGTCGCCGCGGTCTGCGAGCAGCGTCGGGGTGAAGGGCATCCAGAAGTCGCGGTACTTGATCTGGGTGTTGATCTTGCGCACGATGCCTGGCTTCGATGGATCCGCCAGGATGCTGCGGTTCCCCAAGGCGCGGGCCCCGAATTCCATCCTGCCGCGACAGACGCCGATGATCTCCCCTTCCGAGATGAGCTTGGCAACCTCCCGGTTGGTGACGTTGCGCCGGACCTCGTACTTGCCCTCAACTTTGGTCTCTTTGATCGCAGCGAGAACGTCCTCGCTGGTGAAGGAAGGACCGAGATAGACATCAGGGAGCGGCAGGAGGCATTTCTTGCTGATGCCGTTCTTCTCGCAGTGCTCGGCCATGATCATGTAGCAGACGCCGATGGCGTCCGATTCGTCGCCAGGGTTGGCGCCGACATAGAACTCTTCGACCTCAGGAAGGTCGATGATGGCGAGGTTGAGTTTGATATTCATGGCGAGGCCGCCGGCGAAGACAACGCGCTTGATGCCAGTCTTGGCCACCGCCGCCTTGACCCAGTCGGTGAACACTTCCTCGGTCATCTTCTGCAGGGCGCCGGCGATGCCGTCGAAGCGGCAGCCTTCCAGCTTGTCCTTGAAGTAGAAATACAGGTCAGTCGGCCTGTTCTTGTACTCGAACTCAAGGCCGTTGAGCTTGAAGACCTCGCCGAAGACCTTGTAGGCGCGCTCCAGCTCGCGGCTGTTCGCGTAGGGCGCGAGGCCCATGACCTTGTACTCGTGCTCCACCGGCTTCATGCCCAGGAGCAGCGTCATGTAGCGCCAGATGCGCACGATGTTGCAGTTCTTGCTGGCGAAGATGCGCGTCACCTTGTCGTCCTTCGCGACCGAGACCGTGGCGTTGATGCCGAAGTCGCCGACGCCGTCCGCGGTGAGGACGAGGGTGTCGCCGCGGAAGGGGCTGGAGTAATAGGCGTAGGCGGCATGGGCCTCATGATGCTCCATGAACCGAACCTTCGCGCGGTCTACGCCGAGGTGCTGCTCAAACGCCTTGAGCCGCAGCTCCTGGTAATAATTGTTGTCGAGCAGGTTCTTCTTGTTCAGCCCGGAATAATCGTAATAGGTCTTCTGCACGCCCTTGCGCTTCTCCACGTCTTGGACATAGTTCCAGAGCGTCTCGACCGGGTCCTTCTTCTCGAGGAGCAGCGGCTTGAAGTAGACGTGCTGCTCATGCGCATAGTCCTCGATCTTGTAGGTGCTTTCGCGCTTGATCTTGTTCCAGATGAGGTTCTGCTGGATGCTCGCAGCTGCCACCACGTCGACGTCCTTGATGGTGATGTTCGCGGCCTTCAGGCAGTACTGCGCGGCCTTGACCGGGAGCGACATCTCGTTCTTGACGCGGGTGAAGCGCTCCTCGCTCGCGGCGGCGATGATCTTGCCGTCCTTCATCAGCGCAGCAGTGCCGTTGTGGCCCTCATAAAGTCCGAGGATAATCATGGTTTGCCGGATTTTCCTGTGCTATTTAAATGTTTTGGGCGGGGCTGTCTGGGAAAAATTTATATACCGCCCGGCCCTCCCGTCGGCAATGATCCAGCTTCCCGACCCGGCAAAATCCTTCGAGTACGAGAACGACTTCTACCTGTCCTGCGACAGCACGCGCATCGCCAAGGTGCTCGCGCATTACGAGCTCTTCAAGATGACCAACGGCCTGCCCGGCGCCATCGTGGAGTGCGGGGTGTTCAAGGGCGTCTCCCTGGTGCGGCTCGCCCATTTCCGCGACCTGTTCGGCAACGCCTTCGGCAAGAAGATTATCGGCTTCGACGTCTTCGGCGAGTTCCCGGCGACCGGCTTCAAGGACGACCACACCTTCCGCGAGAAGTTCGTCAAGGCGGCAGGGGCGCAGAGCATCGGCGAGGAGCAGCTCTGGGAAGTCCTGAAAGCCAAGCGCATCGAGCGCAACATCGACCTGGTCAAGGGCGATGTCTGCCAGACAGTCCCAGCCTACGTGAAGAAGAACCCGCATCTCCGCATCTCCCTCCTGAACCTCGACGTCGACATCTACGAGCCGAGTGTCGTCATCCTGGAGCAGCTCTGGGACCGCATCGTGCCCGGCGGCGTCCTGGTCCTCGATGACTATGGGACTTTCCCCGGCGAGACCAAGGCGGTCGACGAGTTCTTCAAGGGCAAGGCCAAGATCCAGAAGTTCCCCTTCTGCATGACGCCGTCGTACATCGTGAAGGAATGAGTCACCATAAGGTTTAATAACCTAAGAATGACCTCTTCTCGTCATGGCAATGAAACTATTGTTCGTCGGCCTCGGCTCGGTGGGCCAGCGCCACCTGCAGAACGTCATGCAGATCATGCCCGAAGCAGAGCTCTACGCCTTCCGCAAGTCAGGCAGCAGCCAGGTCATCAAGGACTGCAAGGTCCTGGACAAGCCTTTCGGCGAATATTACAAAAGCCTTGTGGTCGTGCGTGACCTCGACGCTGCCTTGCGCATCAAGCCGGATGCCGTCATCATCACCAATTTCTCCTCGGCGCACGTCGAGACGGCCATTGCCTTCGCGAAGGCAGGCTGCCATCTGTTCATCGAGAAGCCGCTCGGCCTCTCGCTGGCCGGCATCCCGGAACTCGAGAGGATCGCGAAGGAAAAGAAGCTCGCGGTCATGGTCGGCTACCAGCTCCGCTTCAGCCCGCTCTACCAGAAGGTCAGGAAGATCGTCAAGGACAATGCGGACAAGCTCGTGAGCGCATCCTTCGAATGGGGGACGTTCGTCCCGCTCCATCATCCGTACGAGGACTACTCCAAGAACCACGCTGCAAGGGAGGAGACCGGAGGCGGCGTGGTGATGCAGCTCATCCACGAGGTCGACGTCCTCTACGACCTCTTCGGAATGCCGCGCCGGACCTTCGGCGTCGGCGGCAAGCTCAGCGCGCTCGACTGGACCGGCCAGGACACGATCATGGCCATCCTCGACTTCGGCAAGGCAAAGCCTTTGCCTGTGCATCTCTATCTGTCCATGGCACAGACCAAGGAGACGAGGAGATGGCGGTTCCAGTTCACGGACAAGACCTTGTTTGTCGACTTGGGCCAGAACAGCTTTGAATTGTTCGATGACAAGGGAAAGCCGATCGAGCTGGTCAAGGATGAGACGATCCGCAACCAGTTCTTCATCGATGAGATGCGCCTCTTCCTCGGCTGCGTCGCGGGGAAGCGGCGGCCGCTCGTCACTCTCGCCGACGGGCGCGCGAGCCTCGAGATGGCGCTCGGCATCAAGAAAGCGGTTCAGAAGGGTGGTTGGATATGAGCACCATGGACATGTTCCGATTGAATGGCAAAGTCTGTATCATCACGGGAGGCGCAGGCCTGCTCGGCGTCAAGCACGCCGAGGCGGTCATCGACGCCGGCGGTATCCCCGTGCTGCTGGATATCGACGAGAAATCCCTCGCTACAGCCCTCAAGGCATTCAAGGGCAAGGCTTTCGGCCACATGGTGGACATCACCAAGAAGGCAGAACTCGAGCGGGTCAAGAAGGAGATTCTGGCGAAGCAAAAGGCCATCGACGTGCTCATCAACAACGCTGCCGACAACCCGAAGATGGAGGGCGCCAAGACGAATTGGAGCCGCCTGGAGAACTTCCCTGTGGACCTTTGGGACAGGAGCTTGGCCATCGGCCTGACAGGTTCCCTGCTCTGCAGCCAGGTCTTCGGAGCGGAGATGGCGAAGCGCGGCAAGGGTGTCATCCTCAACATCTCCTCTGACCTTGGCCTCATCGCGCCGGACCAGCGCATCTACCGCAAGGACGGCATCAAGGAGGGCGACCAGCCGGTCAAGCCGGTGACCTATTCCGTGGTCAAGCACGGCCTCATCGGCCTCACGCGATATCTTGCGACCTACTGGGCTGCGCAGGGGGTGCGCTGCAACGCCATCTGCCCCGGCGGCATCTTTAACGACCAGCCTGCTGATTTTGTGAAAAAGCTCACCAATCTCATCCCGCTCGGCAGGATGGCGGGCAAGGACGAATACAAGGCAGCGGTGCTGTTCCTCATCTCGGACGCGTCCAGCTACATGACCGGCAGCGTCCTGGTCATCGAGGGCGGCCGGACGTGCTGGTAGAAAGAAAGGACTTCACGAACGCAAGGTTCTGCTTCTGGTACTGCAGCTCAATCATGTCCTTCACGCGGGCGATCTCGAAGATGAACTGGCCCGGGTAGCCGACCTCTTTCAGCGTCGAGAACACTTCCTTGAAATTGACCGAGCCCTGGCCGAGGGGGAAGGAGCCCCCGCCCAATATCCTGTCCTTGACGTGTACGCTGCCGAGATAGGGGGCGAGCGTCTTGATCTCTGTCCGCGGGTCGAAGCCGAGGGACGCGCTGTTGCCCATGTCGAAGAGTGCCAAGACATTCTTCCGTTCCACGCTTCTCATCAGCCATGCCAGGGCGTCCGGCTCGAGGTCGGTCTCCAGGTGGAGGTCGATGTCGTGGCGCCGCACAAGGTCTGCTGCCTTCCGCAGGGCATGGACAATGCCCTCACTCACCTGGATCTTCGCGGTCTCGAGAAGCGGCAGCACGATGTAGTCAGCGCCGATCTCGGCGGCGGCGCCCGCGAGGCGGCCAAGGCGTTCATACGCTGCCGCCGAGGTCTTGCCGTCAGGGGTGAAAAGCAGGTCCTTCATGAAATAATTGGCGCAGATCGATGAAATCCGGATATGGTGCTTCTCAGAGAGCTCCTTGATCTCAGCGATCCCCTTATCGTTCATCAAGGGATTTTTCTGCAGGGTCTCTTGCTCGAAGACCCATTCGATGCAGTCGAAGCCGGCTTGCTGCGCGAGGGCTAACTCTTCCCGCCAAGTATGCACCGGAAAGAACTGTATCCTGCCGTCGAATGGCGTTGAAAGCCGCCCTTGCATGATGCCGATGCGGTTCATCGTATCCCTCCAGCCAATCCTTTTTCTTGATCCAGCTGCAAGTGTGCAGGTACGAATGAGAGTACGAGCCGGGAGATGCGCTCCGCGGCATGGCCGTCCGGTGTCGCGCAGCAGCGCTCGACCCGCTTCCTGATGACAGAGGCATCAGCGACCTTGCCTGCTCGCCAGGCGCGAAGGTGCGACGCCAGCTCGTCCTTCGTGCGCGCGTTGATGGTCATGCCCTCGGTGATGTACGGGAGCAGGTCGTGCTTTCCTGTGAGGTTGACCGCAAGCACCGGCTTGCCGAGGATCATGGCCTCGAGCGTCATGGTGGATGTCAGCAGGATGACCAGGTCAGAGGCGAGCAGCAGCTTGTAGGTGTCTTCCTTCTGCAGGACCTTGCAGTGCTTCAATCCCGCATCGCGGGTGATTGATTCGTACTCGCTGAAGGAGGTGTCGAAATGATGGACTTTGATGATGACGTCCACGTCCATCTTCGCGAGCAGCTTGCAGGACTCCCGCACATAGCCGAATCGCTCCTCGAGGTCAGGGTAGGGTTGCGAGGCGATGAGCACGGTCTTCCTCGTGAGCCCCAGCTCTTTGCGTATCTGGTCCCGTCTGTAGAGCTTCGGCATCATCGCGAGCACGTCGAAGCGCGCCGAGCCGAGCACCTTGAGCAGGGAAGGGTCATAATGGCATGATTTCACAAGGAACTCCTTGTCGCTCGGCCCGAAGAGGCTGATGGCGTCCGGCAAAGGGGATTTTTCTCCGGGAAGCCGCCTGCAGCGCGAATCCATCTGCACGACGCCATGCTGGATGCAGACGACCTTGACGTTGTTCTTCTTCGCAAGATGGAAGAGGATCTTGTCGTGCGGCCCGGTCTCCTCCGGGCTCACCAGCACGGCCGGCTCGCATTCCTTGATCATGCGCTCCACGCCGGCGAAGAAGAGGAGATGGCCGAACAGCCTCGAGCGGAAATAGGCGAAGTACTGCTTTTCGAGGAGCGGCCAGACAGGAACATCCCTGAACCTGGTGTTCTCAAGGCCTTTTGCGACGATGCGTGCTTCCTCAGCCAATGCCTGCCGGTCCTTCTCAGCGGCAAAATAGTCGCCGCAGCGCAGGAACCGCTCGAAGAAAGCCTGGTCCCTGAGCTTAGCCTTGCTCCGCATCCTGCCCAGGCCTATCTCTCTGGTGTGCTCGCTTGGCATGTCCAGCAGGACAGCGGGAGTCTCCTGTAGGACAAAGCCTGCGACAGGGGAAAGGTAAGGGTCGCCGACAAGGAATTGCTCTGTGGCAGGATCATAATGCCTCCTCCAGTGCAGCGTGCTCATGAAGATGACAGGATGCAGGGGAATGCGTTCCTGTCTCAAGAAAAGCGCGTAGAGGCGTCGTGCGGCATGCCGGTAGCCGAGATAGCTCCTGATGAGCCACGGGGCAGGGATCTGCGTCTTGTCAGGAGTGCAATGGCTGACGAGCGGGATCTTTTTGGCGGCAGCGCAGGCGGCGAGGCAGGCATGGAATGCATCATCCTTCCCATAGTAGACCAGCTGCTGCGGTCTCTTCTCCTCAATGATGTTGAGGAACGCGCTGACGTTGGTGAGGATGTCCCGGAAACGGGGGGCGAAAGCGAAAGCCTCGAACAGCCAGTCCTCCATCACCCACCAGAATGACAAGCCCTTGTAAACGAAATGGTCATGAAGCGGCTTTCCGCCTACCTTGGTCTTGCTGAACGCTTTGTACCAGGAGACGATGCGCTCTTCCAGGTCTGGCGGCAGGAAGTGCGTGATGTTCGCGCAGTCGACCCCCTTCTCCCGCAAGGACCTGCAGACAGAATCCTGCAGCGTGACCACGAAGCCTTGCTCGTGTCTTCCGTCTCCGCTGATGATGACTCGCATGTCGCGAAGTACCTGTTTGCTGTTAATAAACCTTGTGCTGGCTGTTCTTCACCTGAGCGAGGACGTCTTCTGCAGAAATCCGACGGAGGCACCGCACATCCTTTCCGTAGCGGCAGGGCGGGAACTGGCCGAGGTGCGAGTTGATGCACGGGCTGCACCAGTAGCCTTTGTAGACCGGGGCGGAGCCCCTGCTCAGCGGCCTCCAGCGCGCCGGGATGTTGGGGCCGAAGATGCCGATGGTGGGGACGCCTTGGGCGGCGGCGATGTGCAAGAGCCCTGAGTCGTTGGCGATGAGCAGTTCGGCTTTCGAGAGAAGCGCGATGCTCTGCCGCAGCGGGAGCTCCGCGAGCACCACACCCTTCCAGGAGACTTTCTGGAGCTCGTCCGGGGAACCGAAGACCACGACAGGGTGCTTCAACTTAGGAACAAGATCGTCAAAGAATGGCCATGCCCGCTGGGGCGAGCTCTCCGCGACAAAAGGGGCGACGCCGATGAATCCGGGGAGATTATGCGTTTTCATGAATCGATCGGCAGCCTTTTTCTCGTCGCTGGACAGTATGAGTGGTGCAAGCTTGGCAGGTCCGGTGCGAATGCCGAGGGCGCGGACTAGGTCGAGGAACGTCTCGGCGGTGTGCTGCGTGCCGTCATACGATACTGTTTTGTCGAAGCAGCGCCCGCGGATGTTCGTAGCGAAGCCGACAGCGTACTTGCCGGCGAGCCGCGCGGTCACCGCGGGGATGCGCAGGTATTCCTCGAAGTCGATGACGAGGTCGTAGCGCTGGCAATTCGCCAAGCCGAAGAGCAGGACGCCGAGGGGCGATCGCACGATGGTGTGGAAGGGCTGCTGCGCGTAGATGGCCGCGTTCCGCGGCGTCGCAAGGATGTCGATTTCTGCTTTCGGATACTTCCTCTTGAGCGCGGACAAGGCGGGGAGTGTCAGGGTCGTCTCGCCCAGGCCCCAGAGCTGGATGCAGAGGATGCGGCGGACAGGTACAGGCTTACGCTTGGGAAGCAAGCCGAGGGCGAGGCAGATCATGCCTCCCTTGACGCGGTCCAGGATCCTGAGCAAGGGGATGTGCATGCAAGAACAAAAGCAGGAGTGCTTCTTAAATCTAGCGGCGTTTTTCCATAGCCATCTTGCGCACGATTTCCTCTGTCCTGTTCTGGATCTTGCGCATGACCGTGTAGATATGGAAGATGAGCCCCATCACCAGCATGAAGCCGAGGATGATGAAGAAGTCGATAGGCCTCTGCAGGTTGAGCACTTCCTTGACGAAGACGTTCAGGCTCTCGGGGAAGATCGTGATGCCGAGGAACGCGGCCCAGAGCACGATCCACGCGACATACTCCTTGACCGTGAATTCCTTCCGTTTCTGGTGCAGGAACGTGAGGTAGCCCATGAACAGGGCGAAGAGGATCCCCAGAATCTGGATGCCGCTCATGGCGTGCACCAGCCCGCCTTCGTATTTAAAGGTTTGCACGAAACTTATTTATAGTTCCACCCAATCCCCCGGCATATGACAAACGGGAGGCGCAAGGGATCGTCACCCGGGCCAAAGAATGCTTTTTTTCTCGATCCGCTTTCTATCTCCGGAGCGGCCTTTCATTCCGGAGATGATGAACCTTCAGGCGAGCCCGATCTGTCAGGGATGGTCTCCTCGCCTGGCAATGGCGGACCACGTCCAGAAGAGATTTTGGCTGAGAAGCTGGGAGGGCCTGCCTATAGGATAGACGATCTGATGGTCGCCTTGATGCACCCCGAGCTCGGGCTTTGCCCAGACACTTTCGGCGACCGCCCGGTTTTCAAATATCTTCGCCAGCATAGTCTGCTAGTCGACGCCTCCCGTCATGGGGCCTCTCCCCGGCCGGAATTCTGGATAATGGCGTCATCGATACCGCGGTTGGTTAGGGGTATGGACATCCCGCATCCGCCGGAGAAGATCCAGGAACTCCTGGCCCAGCAAGGGCCGATGTACTGATTCTAGACAATGCCCCTGCGCAGCCGCCAGAAGAGCATGTTGAACGCGATGCTGATGCCGTCGAGGACTGTGGTGCCTTTGTAATGGTCCGCGTACACGGTCGCGATCTTGACCGTGGCGTAGCGCAGGCGGTGCCTGCCGGCGTTCGCGATCATCTCGGATTCCATGCTGTAGTCAGCCGCCTTCCACCTGATTTTGCGGTAGGCGGCCGCGGTGAAGGCGCGGAAGCCGCACTGGGTGTCCTGCAGCTCGATGCCGAACAGGAAGAAGGTCATGAAGTCCAGGAGGCGGTTGCCGATGTTGAAGACCAGGGGCATCTTCGCGTTGAAGAGTCGCTGGCCGAAGACGATGTCATGGCCCTTGATGGCCCTGAGGAACCGGGGGATGTCGCGGGCGTCATGCTGTCCGTCGCTGTCCATGAGGACGATCATGGTTGCGTCCCTCTCGAGGGCGTAGTCGCAGCCCGTCTTCGCAGCCGCCCCCTTGCCCATGTTGACGATATGCCGCAGCACGATGACTCCTTCACGCTCAGCGACTGCGCTGGTGCCGTCGCTCGAGCCGTCGTCCACCACGATGACGTTCTTAGACTGCCTGCGCGCGGCGTCGATGACCTTGCCGATGCGCTTCGCCTCGTTGAAGGCGGGGATGATGATACAGAGCATAGCAGCGACAGGGAATCAGAAGTTAATAAAGGTTAGCATCAGGGAAATGATTCAGACTTGACGGTTTCCTTGGCGTGGAAGGGTGGGGGTTGCCCCCTACGGGGTACCCTTAGGACAGGCCGAAGGCCTGGCCGTCCACCGCCTTAAAGGAAATCGTCAAAGGAAAGAGAATGTGGAATAAAGCGGATCCATTAGAATGTGGAATAAAGCGGATCCATTTCTATTTTATCTTCACGACCTTGACGCGGAAATGAAGCGTCTTGTTGGCCAAGGGGTGGCTGCCGGTGTATCCCTCGCTCGTATCGACCGCGAAGGTCTTCTCCTCGTCGAGCTGCATGCCCAGGACGGCCTTATCGAAGCCTGGGATGACCTGGCCCTGGCCGAGCGTGAACGATAAATCGTTGTTGGCATACGCCGAGAAGTCTGCGGAAAGGGAATCCTGGTCCCATCCCTCGATGCTCGAGTCGAACACGGTCTGGTTGTCGAAGAAGCCGACATAGTCGAGCGTCACCGTGTCTCCTGTCTTGGCTTCGGTCTTGATCACGAACTCGTCCATGACGATCGGGTCGCCGCCTTTCCAGTCTACCTTGTAGGTGTAGATGTCCGTGCCGGTGAAATGGGTCTCGTGAAGGAAAGAATTGAAATGCTTGAGGCCGTGGCCGCGGTAGAAGAACATGACCGTGAACATGCTGGCGGTGAGCTCTGGCTGCATGAAGATGGTCGCATAGCCTTCGCCGCGTGGCACCAGGGCGACCCCATACGGGAAATCGCTGGCATAGGTCTTCTTGTGCACGCCGTCCTTGTCCGCGTAGGCGAACGCCTTCGGCTTGGCAAGGCCTTGCGGGCTCATCACGGACGGCTCCATCGATGTGAGGTTCACGGTGAGGCCGTTGCCGCAGTCGGCGAGTTCGCCGGAGACGCTGCACGATCCGAGGCCGGAGGCGAAGTTGGGCCAGGGCGCGATCCAGGCGTTGCCTTCCTCATCGGTTGAGAGGCTCTGCACCTCGAAATAGATCTGCTCAGCATAATCCTCAGGGAAGCCGAAACTCTGTTCCATGAACCTCACTGCTTCATCCTTGTCCATGCTCCTGGCTTTCTGGTAGATGTCCGCATGGGTGAAGTTCCAGGAGCCGAAATGGGCCCAGACGCCCGCCTTGCCTATCAGGTCCTCGCTGGCGATGAAGTAGTCCGCCGGCGGGTCGCAATGCGTGTACTGCAGCACCTTGTTGGCGTTTACCGGGCCGAACCTCGTCGTGAGATAGGCCAGGGCTTCCGCCTTGTCCAGCTCGAAGATGGCATACAGGGTGTCTGTCGAGTTGTGGAAGTCATTCGTGATGGAGAAAAGCGTGTCGAAGGCGTTGTTGGCCCCGCAGTCGAGCATGCGCAGGATGCCGACCGCTTGCTCTTCATTGTCGGTCAGCAGCGTCTTGCCGATCCAGTGCGCCTGCGGCCGGTCTTGCGTGGTGCCGTCGAAGGTCACCGGGCGGTCTGCCAACGCCTTGAAATGGTGGCCGAAGTCCCACCAGGAGTTGATGACCGTGTTCTCCGGCCCCGGCTTCGAGTCGTCCCTGATGGTCGTGAGCGTCTTGTACCAGGCCTGGTTGATGATGGGCACGTCGCTCCGTGCCATTTGGTAGCTCGCGCGCGCCGGCGCGATCAGGATGATGCCGCAGAGCAGGACCAGGATGGTGATGGCTGCGACGCGGGGGAGCTTCAGCTCCTTGGCGAGATAGTTGCCGACGCCGCTGATGATCGCTGCGACGCACACGCCGAAGGCGATGCTGAACGCGGGGGAGAGCATCAGGGTGAAGCGGACGCCCTTGATGGTCGCGTAGATCGTGGACACGAACCAGATGGTGAGCAGGATGGCGTACTTCGGGTCGATGGACGTGTCCTTGAGGTAGATGACAGAAAGGAACGTGGCGGCGATGGGCAGGCAGAGGAGCGCCAGGTAGGTGATAGCGGACATCTGCAGCATGCCGTCGGTGCTAAGCAGCAGGAACCATGCGATGGAGAAGAGGATGAGCCCCCAGCGGACACCGGCGCGCTTGACCTTCATGGCCATGGTGAGCGTGATGCCGAGCAGCGCGAGGACATAGACGAGCTTGCCGCCGAACTGCGCGACGACCGAGCTGGCATTCCCCGGATTCAGCTCGGCGACGGTCGTCAGGACGTTGGGCCAGAGCGTCCCCCGGATGGGAGCCTTGAGGTTCGTGATGCCGAAGAACTGCTTCGGGAACGTCAGGGCGGTATTGCCCTCGCCGAAGAGGCTTGCGATAGCGACGGTCACGAGGAAAAAGACAGCGAGGACAACAGCGGCGTTGACGATGGCCGGCGTGCGGACGAAATGGCCAATGCCGCCCTTGAGCTCTTTGCGATGCGCCACCATGAAGAAGCCAAGGTAGGCGAGGCTTGCCAGAACCAGGAAGCCGAGGATGAACCACCAGCCGCCCCAGGCGAAGGCGAAGAGCCCGGTGAGGCCGCCCGCCAGCGCGCTGAAGATGAGACGTGGCAAGGGCTTTTTCGCGTCCATGGCCATCAGGTAGACCCAGGTGATCGCGGCGCTGAAGAACACGACCCACGCGTCAGAGTCCGCGTGGCCCATGAGCGTGCGGTTCACGAAGGGGATGGTCACCGCGGCGAAGGTCGCGGCGAAGAGGCCGCCGACGTTCCCGGCGATCTTGCGGCCGATCAGGAAGATGAAGAGGACGGCGAGCGCTGAGACGATAAGCGGATAGTAGGCGATGGAGTCTAGAAGGGTAACCGACGGGTCGAAGAGCTTGACGACGGGGAAGAGCCCGGCGAGGAAGTAGGCATGCATCATGTCCGAGGGCATCTGCTTGCCGACCGGGGCGAGCATGTGGTCATCCCACCAGAAGCCGTCCTTGATGGTGTCTCCGGGATAGCCGTGCTTGTTCACATTCTTCGCGTAGCGGTACCAGAAGTAGGGGTCGATGTCCGGGATGAAATAGTGGCCGTCCTCGTCCTGGTAGGTCTGCCGGAAGAACTGGGCGGTCTGCCGTATGCCCTCCTTCATGTTGTCGGCGTTCTGCGCCTTGAAGCGGGTGAATTCGGCGTCGATGATGCTATTCTTGTTCTCGTCCGGCAGGTTGGGGTACTGGTTGTTGATCGCGCCAACGATCTGGTTGCGGTAGTAGTTATCGACGCTCTGCCGTGCCCAGTCGTCCGCGACAGGAAGGTTGTGATTCCCGGCGCGGATCATGATGCTGAGAACAATGGGGATGAGGATGAGCAGCACAACGCTGAAACGCTTGAAGAACTTGCCGGCGTCCTTCCAGTTGATGGAGATCTCGTCGCCCTCTTCCGGTTCCTTGGTCTTCTCGGCAGTGGGATGGTGCTCGACGTGCTGCTTCTTTGGTTTTTTCTTGAAGAGCTTGGTGATGCCGCTCAGATCGATAGTATCATCTTCGTCCATAAACCATCCCTCGTTGCGAGGCGTTGGCGCTATTATATAAAGATTACCATGCCTTCGGCAGGAACGTCAGGAATCCAGGTTCGGCCGCGATGATCCCCAGGAGAGCGGAAAACGCGTTGTCGCGGTCGCTTTTCTCGACGATGGAGCGGACGCGCGGCTTCGCCGCGAGCTGGACGAGCCGGTCGAAATCCTGCTCCAGGAAGCGGCTCATGGCGCGCTGGACCCTCGTGTGCGCCCACAGCTGCAGGCCGAGATGGCGCCGCCAGAGCAGGGGATAGCTCCTTTTTTCGATGATCGCTTTCGAGGCGAGCGCCGCGCTGCCCATCCCGGTGATGATACCGCCACCGGTCGAGGCCTTGACCATGGCGGCAGCGTCGCCCACGAGATACGTGTGCCCTATCTGGGTCTTCACGCCGGACCGATGCAAGGGGATGAGGCCGCCCTGCTTCTCCATGACCTCAGCGTCTGGGAATTCCTGCCGGAGCAGGGAATCGAGCAGGCTGTGGCTCTTGTTTTCCGCCATAACGCCGATGCGCGCCATCGTTTTGCTTTCCGGCACCATCCACGCGAAAAGGCCGCAGCGCTTTCCCAGGAAGACGGTGTAGCGATGGGGATGATCAGCAGCAAGCTTGGCCCGCACCTGGGCCCCGACGAGGCAGCGGTTGCCCTGCCGGAACACGTGCTTTGCCACCGCCGAGAGCGGCCCGTCAGCGCCGATGAGGATGCCCTCCGGCTTGGAACTTTTCTTGCCGCCGTGGATAAGGCCGTCAGCATAACGGTGCCCAAGACGGAATCTCGCCCCCTCGTTTTTCGCGAGGCGTGCCAGGTATTTGTCAAAGGCGTCGCGCCGCAGGATGATCTCTGGCGTGCGGAGCCTGAACAGGGCTTGATGCCTCGCGCTTTTAACGAAGACTTCGTCGATAGAGTTGGCGACGCACGGCTTCGGTAGTTTGACCAGCTTGGTGATGTTCTGCGTCACGACCCCCGTGCATTGCACCGGCATGCCGATGCTTGCATGATCCTCGAAGACATCGACCGAGAATCCGGCTTTGGCAAGGAGCAGGGCGGCATAGCTGCCGGAAGGACCGGCGCCGATTATTGTGACCTTGACCATCTCCCCTAGAAAGCTCGGATTATTAAAAAGGGTTTCGGAATGTTTTTCCTTTATATTCCTCGAGAGGCGGGGGGCTTTGCACATAAATCGAGAATTGCACATTTTTAAAGGCTGTTTGCATATTATTACCATTCAGATTCTTTCATCAGACAATGACATCACAACTGTCTTGAGAGTTCCGAAAGGCTTATTAAGTACCCCCACGTCCCATGCCTTGCGAAATCGTAAAGCAGCATGAGTACCTTCAACGACTTGGTCATTGAGTCAGCCGAGCACCGGCTGATGATCATTCTGAAAGCTGTCCGAGAACACGAAGGGCTCCACTACGGCGACCTACAGCATGTCGTTGAAAAGGAGAAGCCGAGAGGTCTAAGTAGCACCACGTTCTGGCGAACCCTTAAGGATTGCAAGAACATGCAGCTCGTGAAAAATGGCACAGGCCACCGCCTCACTCAGGTCGGAGAACAATTTCTCAATGGGATAAACAAGCGCGAGGCGTACCTCAACGTGCCATTGTTCAGGGAGTGCTACGATGCTAATCCCGACGTCGATGACTACGAGAAGATCAGGAATTGGTTTCTGCCTAGGCTCAAGGACGCAGAGGAGCGAATGAGAGGCACAATCATTCGCCGCTACTTCGAGGGATTATACCCAAACATCAAGATTGGAAAGGGTCAGCGCGTCAACATCAAGCCAACTATTTCAGACTTCATCAACAATAATATCCATTCGCCAACGGCCTCTCCAAAGTCGGAAGGTACGACTGTATATGCTTTCTTGCGAAGCCATAATCTCGATCATCAGCAAATGCTCGACGTGCTTAAGCTAGTCGGCGAGGTGAACGAAAAAGACCGGCCTGAGATACTCAGGCAACTAATGCAGAAAATGTAGATGATGGAGAGAGAATGGGAGTTCCCCGACACGATCCTCTGAGGCGTCGCCAAGGAGGGGCGTCCAACCCAGGTTGGACCATGTCAAATTCCCGTTCCTCCAACATCCTTGATGAAGACTGAGCATTGAGGGGAGCAACGTGTCCCTCTGACTCTGCCTGCCGTGGAAGGTGGGCAGGCACTCAGGAGTGGAATACGCCCTCATGCTCCTTCATTAGCTTAAGGGGCGACAATGCGCAGGTTGCGAAATCGATAAAGCAAGAAGCCTTATCACCTGCGCCGCCGCTTAAGCGTATAAACCTATACTAGGTTATAAAGCTTTTTAAGAGGTCTTTTGTGTGGTATAATTAACAAATTCGATTAAATGAGAGGTAAAATGACCATTTAACTGCAGGTTGAAAAGTTATTAATATAGAATATCCTTTTTCAGAAGAATGAAGGAAAAAAAACATAATGAAGTTAAAACCAAACGGATAATGGTCGTAAATGGAAGGCAAATATGTCCTAGATGCGGTGAAAAACTTAATATAGAAAAAACCACTTTTAAATTTTATAAGATGACTAACGATTATAAACATTCCTTTTATAGATGCTCAAAGTGTGGTTTTTTCCAACTATGATTATACTATTTCTAGTAAATAAGTGACTTAGTTGAGTTTGTCCTTCATTTCAGACTTTGTCCGGTATGTCATCTTTGTCCGAGAAGAAGTAATCTGTCCGAAAAGTTATTCAGGCGACTTTAATTGGTGGGACGTGAGCGTTAGCGTCGCACGTGGCTTTGGAGGGGGGAGGTTTCTATGGTTTTTTTAAGCAAAGAGGCTATGCTTCGTGATGGAGAAAACCTCCAATCTGATGGAATCTCGGGAAAGTCCATTAATGAAAGTCTATCTCCGGTGACCATTCTTCCGAAAGAAAAACGCCAACGTTGTAGATTGATAAGTGTCGCATAGAGAAAAAGTTCATCATCGTCCATTTCTTCTTTTGGAACCAAAACAGTGAGACCACTTCCCCCATTACCTCTGGGCAAGAATGGAGGGTTTTGGACTGTTGCCTCACAAAATGCTGATACACAAATGCATTTATTTCGGAAAATCTTTTCTTTAGGAAGAGGGGTGATATATCCGACTACACCATTGTTTACGAAGCTATTGGATACAAAAGGCATTGTTCCAGTTTCGTGGTCGTCAAATCCTTTTGAACGTGCGTTGAGAACATCGAATCTTGTAGGTAATTTCATTGTGCTCCACCCATCTTTCTGACCACAAAGCAAGCATAATCTATTAGGCGTTCATTCATTTCCTTTCCAAGAATTTCTGTGCTTAATTGATTATCGGGCATATAAACTTCAGGAACAAGCTCAAATAATGGGCTATTGAAATCCACAGGGCAGGCATAGCAGATTCGCGGAACCTTCCGAACAGATATGTTCTGATTTTCTATGAATGATTTAAGCAATTCCGTATACGTTTCAAAATCGTTCGGTTCCTCAGATGAAGGAACTCTTTTTCCTTTCTTTTTAATGGATCCATCTCGTAGCAATCGTAACCATAACACCTTTTGTTGTCTAGGATGAGGAACACCCTTTTTTACAAATATTCCTATTGTTTCGACAGCCACAGGATAAAACAATTCGGGAGGGAATGTAATGACCGACAATAGGGTGTTATGCTCTAATAATTCAGATAATCGCCAGTTCTTATCTTCTCCTCCCTCAACCATGACAGATACTGGCAATACGCTAAAAAGGATGCATCTATCCTGCATTTGCTCCAACGCGTGCTGAATGAATTTATACTCTTTTTCATCGTTTTTCTTGAGAGCAAAGGGAGGATTCATTAACACTTTCGTAGCGCCAGGACTTCTAACCCTCGGCAGGGAATCATTATTAAACAACTGGGCGCTTAACCTCCCGCCAACTGTTTTCGCTATAAGTGATTTTGAAAAGCAGTTTCCCTCCGTGATATTATTTTTTCCGTCTCCACGAAATATCATATTTACTATTGCTAATGCAGCCACTTCGGGTTCTTGTTCTACGCCAAATAGACCATTATTCTTGAAATATTCTACGTCATCAGAACGAGCGGTTTTTCTTGCATTGTCGAAAGCCGCAACGAGAAATCCTCCAGTTCCGCAAGTAGGGTCAAAAACAACATCACGATGCGATACGTTCAAGATGCTCGCCGCGAATCGCGTTATGTGTCTGGGTGTCAGGACTATACCTATTTCTTTCGCACCGTTTCCATATTTCAGGAACACCTCGTAGAAGCTGCCTAATACGTCTGTTCCTGAGTTCATAGCAGAACGTATATTGAGGTTTTCTAACTCAAGAATAGTTTTCACTAACGCATTTTTAAATTTGATGTGGTTATCTTGACTTGGGGGGAGAGCAATTTTTATGCAATCGAAAAACTCTTGTTTTCTATTTCTTATTAGTATGTTCTCTGCTCGGGAATTAATTTCTTGAATCAATACTCGCGGAGCGGCATCAACATTCGGACGAGTATCATCTACCATTGAAAGAAGCAATGCTGCCATTACGCGAGCGCGTTGGTTTTTGTTAATTGCTCCAATATGAAGTATTTTGTTTATCTCTTCTGCTGCACGTAAGAATAACTGTTCATCAATAGGCAGATCCTCTATTTCAGGGGAGTTTGCTTCGAGTATTAGGCGTGCGAGTGTTGGTGAAACGAAACCTGTTATCTCTTTACCATTGATTGTTATTGTGTGATATGTTCCGTTTTTCAAGAATTTACTCTTGACAAGAAAGCCGTCTGTTGAGTTACCAGCGACACCAGATATTATTCTTGCTTTCAATATTCTACTCGCGTTAATCTTTCCGGCATAATCGTTTTCCGCCTCGGTAAGTGCCTGTGAAATCTGATCTTTATTTCTTTTCGCTTCAATTACATACAACTCTGATTCTGTAATCTTGACGATGTTCTCTGGATGCGCTCTTACCAAGAAACGTTTTATCTCTTCATTGTCCAAACATTCTGTTTGAGTATATACCTGCCCCGCCGCTACCCTGTTAGGATTTTTAATGTTCCATCCTTGAATTGCTAAATATTCCTTGATGAACGCGTAGGCATCAACTTCCGAGTTTCTCGCTCGTGGCATGGGTATCACGGGAATATTTTCAAGGGGCAACTGAGGTATTTGAATGCTTTACGGTCGAATGTCTTGTGGTTATTTGACCAGTGATTTCGGCTTTCTTATTGGATTTCCGGGGCATTTTCCAGTAGGGGCTCTTGCATTTTGGGCATATTATTGGTTCAGTCTCTTTTTTTGTTCTTGGTATCCATTCGTGGCCACATCTTTCGCATTTGTAGCCTTCGACAGTGATCTTGATCTTTGCCATGACTTTGACAATGTTTTACTCCTTTAAATAACTTTCTAAAGATTTGTTTATAAAGACTATTCTTTTATAAGTAATTTTACGATAAATTTATATATAAGTTATACTTATATAAGTTATACCTAACAAGGTAGGGTGATAAAGATTATAAATCAGATCGCAATCACCGAACAAGAACTACACAGAAAGGTGAAAGAGCTATTAGGGTTAATAAACAATGTTGGAACGCCAGAACACAAAAAGCTGGCAGCAGAACTTCTTGATACATACACTGCTATAAACGCAAAGGGCAAAGAAAAAACCACTTACTCTCAGGAATGGCACGCCTACAATCAAGCCCAGCAGAAGGAGAAGATCATGCTGATGAGTCTCCTCGATGAGCTACTGAGCTACATTCGCTTTCCAGACAACAAAGGAATCGGTAGACACCCAATTTCATTGCGAGATCGCATCTTCTATTTAGCAATGCAGTGCTATAACACGAAAAGCTCCCGGAGATGCATCAGCGACTTGGAAATAGCTAAAAAGCTTGGATACGTCACAAAATCACCTCACTTTAATACAGTTCTAAAAATCCAAAAAGACCCCGAATTGACCAAGTACCTCATGCACCTGGTAAAAGTCGCAGGAATCCCCTTACAGAAGGTTGAGCACGACTTTGCCATCGATAGTTCTGGATTCTCCACGTCACAGTTCGGCAGGTGGTTCGATGTAAGATTAGGCTCTGAGAATGAAAAACGAACCTACAAGAAAGTCCACCTGACCTGCGGAGTCATCACAAACATCATCACCGCTGTCAAAATTACGCCAGGAACTTGCAATGATTCCCCTGAACTCCCGAGCCTTGTCCGACAGACTATTGGTCTCTACAATGTTAGGGAGGTCAGCGCAGACAAAGGATACATCAGCGTCGAGAACCTTGAGACGATCTGGGACCTTGGCGCAATCCCCTTTATCCCGTTCAAGGAGAATGTTCGGCAGAATAGCCGTCACGGAATGGTCTGGAAGAAGATGCTTAAGTTCTTCACCGAATATCCCGAAGAATTTTATCACCACTATCACAAACGGAGTAACGTAGAGAGCACCTTTAATATGCTCAAGCGCAAGTTTGGAAGCCATCTCCGAAGCAGATCTGAGGTTGGTCAAGCTAACGAGATTCTGGCAAAATGCCTTTGCCATAACCTCTGTGTCCTCATTCAAGAAGCTTTTGAACAAGGAATAGACCTAGATTTTAAAAAATGTGCAGAAATTGAGATTGCACATAATCAGACTATTTAAATGTGCAAAGCCGAGGCGGGGATAAAATTTAAAAAGAAGTACTCATTTTAGGGTAGTAATAAAATATTCACGCGAAGAGGGGGCGAAATAGCATGGATACCATTGATGATCTTAACCCTATTGATCAAGGTCTTGAAGAGGCCCGAGGTCACTTCAGACGGCGTATGAGATTTTCAGCTGCTGCCTCATTGTTCGCTTTTCTCCTTGGAACCGTGCCTCCCGCATTTGCGACCGCTCAACAGGATCCGCAGAAAAAGGAGCCGGTCGGCACTACGACAATCATAAAAGGTGTCCCTCAAACATACGAAATCGGAACCGTCGAGGGGTCGATTCAAGCCGATGAGGTAGACGGGCTGAAGCCACTTTTTTATGAATGGGTCACCCTTCCGGATAGTACCAAAGAGATGGCAATAGTGAGAGATCGGTATGGCCTCTTCAGGAGCGGCGACTTTAAGGCTCGCGGCACCTGGCTGGACAGCGCCGGTTTGCCTGATTCAGTCCGCGAGGGCGATGCGGAACAGGTTACCCTTCCCTACGCTCCTCGCGGGACGCCGAGGATTGTCTTTCGGAATCCGGCGATGACCGAAGCCATCCAGGACGGTTATCTCTCTGCGGAGGAAACGCGGGCGATTGGTCCTGGCCTCTACGCGGGTTATGAATCCTTCGATGCGAACCCGGATGCAGGTATCTTGCTGCCAGAATCGATTAGGCTGCTCATTCACATCACCGGAGAAGAATCTGTTTTGGAGCGGAAAGTGATTGCACGCGCTCGAGAGATTGCTGATACGCATAATACCCCGGAACATCCGTACCAGCCAGAAAAGCTGGAAAAACTTGGCGATTTGCTGCACGAATACGACCTGCTCCTGACGGAACGCGACAGCATGAAGGTCGAAGTCGATCTAATCAAATTCAATGGCAAGGGGATGACCGCCGAGGAAGCGGAGAGACACATCGGCGACCTGGAAAAGCGCTTGGCCTCCTTGAGGGACGGGCTAAGTGAGAAAACGACGCTTTTATTGGATGAGTCTAGGCGCGTGAGTGAATATCTCACCACCTCAGGCAAAGGAAATGTTGATGTAACAAGTGGAACAATCGCTGGTGCGGACCTCTCGGTGAGACGCTTCATCGGGGGGAAGCCTCGATCGGTCACGCTCAGAGACAGCACGCAGCTCCATCTCTTGCCAGCACAACTCGCTACTTTGGGAGTGGAAGGAAGTTATGAGCCGGACAAATGGGCGGGTCTCGGGACCCTGGAGATCCCCTTTGGCAGTCCCTTGCTCGTAGTGAGCGGAGGTATCAGCGGTGTCTCTTCAGCATCTTCCTTCGCTCGCTCGCATGACGAGGAACAGGGATGGGTTTCGCAAACGATTGATGAACAGGGATATCAAGATCAAAACATCTTGCGGCTCTTGGCAGGATTAGGGCTGCGATGGGGTCGCGTCGCAGGTGATGTGAAATATGTCCGCGTCGAGAGAAGTGATGAGATCCAGGCTATCACCGACATCTTAACGACGACCCCTCTCGGCTCGGAAAAACGTCGGTATCAAGTCATGCATGCTGAAGACACGAATGCAAATATCGGCACAGGTTCATTGACCTTACAGGCGCTCCAGCACTTGTATTTGACCGGACGCCTCCGCCTCCAATCCATTGACGGAAGCGGTCTTCGCGAGCAAACGTCCATCGCAACCGGGCATGATTCCATCCCTAATGTGAACAAAGCCGATATGCGGCTAAAAGACGGCTCCAGGACAGGGTGGGGGGCAGAGTTGGGTTATCAGCCAGAGCATGCCCGCCTCTTGTTGGCCTATTTTTCGAGCAGGGGAGATGTTGAGCGTAATGAGAGATGGAATATCAATCCCCTTCAGGGGACTTTCACCACGAACCTTTGGATGCCGGAATATGCGCATGAATCAGTCGTCATGTCAGGTTCGTGTGACCTTGGCAATCTCCGCCTCCTGGCGCACGGCTCCTATGACGATTCCGGGATTGACACCGAGCTGAGGATCGATGGCGAGCTCACTCGCCTCGCGCATGAAGGGACGATCCGACGTGCCGGCAATCTCGGCCTTTATTGGAGGATGACAGAAGATGTCGCATCCCTGCTCCAGGGGATTGAGCTGCGGAGGATAATGGACGATGACGAGCTCATCCAGGCGTTCACCGGCCGCCGCCCCCATGAGGATGTCTACCGTCCAGGCATGGGAACCGTCAGGGCGAGAGGGCTCTGGAGAACCGATCGGGCCTCAGAGCAAGATGCTATCGCGGCAACCAATCGATCGGACAAGATCGATGTCTATGGCGTAACAGTTGAGGGTCTCGTCCCGCTGGGACGGATCTCTTTGGGGACAGGTGCGACGTATGAAAAGGAAAAGAGGAAAACCGCAGGAGAGCCTCTTCATCCGCACAACGATACAGGATATCGCTTTCATATTGCTCCTGTCGGAGTCATCCCCGTCGGCCATCTGGATCTATTGTTGAAGGTCGATCTTCAATGGAACCCAGCATTCGATGGAAAACATAGCGGTGGTCGGATAAGTGTCGGTTACGGAGGTCGGTAAGATGAGAAAGATGATCTTGATTGCCGCGTTGGTGCTCTTGACAGCATTGCTCATCCCTTCCGTGCTTGCTGACAATCCCTCCATAACCTATTTTGTGTCTGATTATGACCCGGATGCGGGCGAGTTAGTCTCCATTCAGGTCGTTGTAAGGTCTGGATATCCCGAAGGCCACATGCTGAATTATTTTAATATCACTGAGGACGGCCATATCATCAATCGGACCAATTGCATGAATTATTTTTGCGTGAACACCATCAATGTGACTGAGCAATCCGGTAGCCATTTTTTCAGAATCAATGCCATTGACATTCAGAAGCATGTCGAAATGGAGTCGTTCACCATCACTTGGCATGTCACCAACAATCCCCCTTATGTGCCGTCCAACCCTGATCCCGCCAATCACGAGAACGGAGTCGGCAGGGATCATAACCTTTTTTGGATGGGGGGTGACCCTGACGCCGGTGACACGGTGACCTATGACGTCTATTTCGGCCTATTCAACGGGACGTTGCCGCTTGTCGGGCGAGATATGCTTTACCCGACCTTCGAGCCAGGACAGCTCGGCTATGAGACGCGATATCAATGGAGGGTTGTCGCCAATGATAGCCACGGCCTCACTGTGCAGGGCCCGGTCTGGGATTTCATGACCGAGCAGCAGCCCAATCGTCCGCCCGTCGCCGAGGCAGGCGGTCCGTACCAGGGCAATGAAGGGTCGACATTCACACTCAATGCATCCAACTCAACAGACCCTGATCATGACACTCTATGGTTCCGCTGGGATTTCCAGAATGACGGTCAGTGGGACACGAACCGTTCCTTGAATCCTATCAGCACTCATCTCTATCGTTATAACGGTAACTTTGTCGCGAAGGTTGAAGTTTGGGATGGCGAGTTAGCCGCGACAGATACCGCAACAGTCACGGTCGCGAACGTGCCCATCGCCTCAGCGGACGCGGTGAGCAACGTTTCGAGTGGCTGTATCCCCCTTTCTGTAAGCTTCAATGCCTCTGCGCAGGGCGGCAACCAACCGTATACCTACCGCTGGGCGTTCGGCGATGGGACCAATTCCTCTCTCCAGAATCCCGTGCACCTCTTTACCGAGGACCAGCTGTACAATGTCCTGTTGACGGTAACAGATAATGACGGCGACACCAAGACCGATAGCCTGACTATCGACGCGCAGTATTGCCCGCCGCCGAACCACGCGCCGGTCGCGGATGCCGGTGGCCCGTATGTTGTCAATGAGGGGCAGAACTTTTTCTTGAACGCATCAAGGTCTTATGATTCTGATGGCGATTCCATTGAGGTGCGGTGGGACTTGACGGATAATGGGGTCTGGGACACACCTTGGTCTTCGAACAGGTCTTTCCGTACGAATTACACCTCTGCTGGTGTCTACACGGTGAGGGTCGCGGTCCGTGATCTGTACGGCTTGAATGCGACGAATGTTTCGACGGTCACCGTGACCAACGTGCCGATCAGCTCGATGAACATCTCAGCGAACGATACAATTGGTTGTGCTCCTCTTTCGGTCCGTTTCCGTGGTCAGGCTTCTGGGGGCAATCTGCCCTATTCCTGGTTTTGGGATTTTGATGATGGGCAGAACAGTTCGCTGCAGAATGTGACGCATGTTTTTGCCGAGCGGCGTTCCTATGTCGTTTCGCTGACGGTGACTGACCTGGATGGGGACGAGTTGTCGGACATGGTTACGATCAATGCGTCAGATTGTCCGCCGCTGAACCATGCGCCGGTCGCGGATGCAGGCGGCCCGTATGTGGTGGGTGAGGGGCAGAACTTTTTGCTGAACGCGTCGAGGTCTTATGATTCTGATGGCGATTCCATTGAGGTGCGGTGGGACTTGACGGATAATGGGGTCTGGGACACACCTTGGTCTTCGAACAGGTCTTTCCGTACGAATTACACCTCTGCTGGTGTCTACACGGTGCGGGTCGCTGTTCGTGATCTGTACGGCTTGAATGTGACGAATGTTTCGACGGTCACCGTGAACAACGTGCCGATCTCTTCGGTGGACATCTTGGAGAATGATACTCTTGGTTGTGCTCCTCTTTCGGTGCGATTCCGTGGTCAGGCTTCTGGGGGCAATCTGCCCTATTCCTGGTTTTGGGATTTTGATGATGGGCAGAACAGTTCGCTGCAGAATGTGACGCATGTCTTCACTCAGCAGCGCACCTATTCAGTGTCTTTGACCGTGACCGACAACGACGGTGATTTCAGCCAGAATATTGTCACCATTGATGCTTCAGACTGCCCGCCGGTCAACAATCCTCCGAATCAGCCGTTCAACCCTGATCCATTTGACGGCGAGATGAACGTCGACATCAACCATAACCTGTACTGGTCTGGCGGCGATCCTGATGCTGGCGACACGGTGAGATATGACGTCTATTTCGGGACTTCGGCAAGCCCTCCCATTCTCGTGTCCAACCATCCCACGACCTCGTTCGAGCAGGGCGTCATGACCCATGACACGCATTATTTCTGGAAGATCATCGCAAGGGACAATCACAACGCGACCAATGCAGGGCCTGTCTGGGATTTCATCACATCCCACTCTGTGCCTCAGAACCATGATCCGGTGGCCAACGCCGGCGGCCCCTACAGCGACGACGAAGGGGACACCATCGTCTTCAACGGCTCAGGATCCTATGACCCTGACGATGACGATATCTGGCTCCGCTGGGACTTTGAGGATGATGGCCTCTATGACACCGACTGGAGCCAGGGCTTCACCGCATCGCACATCTATTATGATAACGGCACCTACACGGTGCGCCTCCAAGTGAAGGATGAGCATAACGCGATCGCCGAGGACACCGCGACCGTCACGGTCCGTGACAAGTCGCCTGTCGCAATCTTGGCCGGCGACCAGAGCGTTGTCGAGGGCATCATCGGCAACTATGATTCATCCGACAGCTATTCTCACCCCGATGCTCTCGTCTTGATCGAATGGGACTGGGGGTATGACGGCAGCTTCACCCCGAGCGGGCAGACAGGCCAGGCCCTCGCGCACACCTGGCAGTATGCAGGCAACTACGTGGTCGCAATCCGCGTCCGGGACGATGACGGCAGCACCACAATTGCGACGCTGCCAGTGACGGTGACGAACAATCCCCTCACCAGCGTTGACATCCTCTACGCACAGCCGGACACCGGCTGCGCTCCGCTGATGACCTACTTCATCGGCAGGGCGACGGGAGGCAATCCGCCGTATTCCTTCCATTGGTTCTTCGGCGATGGCCTGAACGACACCAGCAACAGCGACCATGTCACCCACATGTACTCTTTCCCCGGCAACTACACCGCGACGCTGCGCGTCTATGACAACGACGGCGATTCCGGGACAGACACTGTTCATATCGAGGTGCGCAACTGCACACCTCCGCCGCAGAATCACCCACCCTACACGCCGTTCAACCCTGATCCGTTTGACGGTGAGACCGGCGTAGATGTCAATCACAATCTGTACTGGTCTGGCGGCGATCAAGACGCCGGCGACACAGTGACGTATGACATCTATTTCGGCACGAACGGAAATCCCCCGCTCGCCGCATATAATAGGACTCAGGCGAGCTATGAGCCAGGCACCCTGCAGATGAGCGCGCACTATTATTGGAAGATCGTCGCCCGGGACAACCATGGCGCGTTCACTCCCGGCCCTGTCTGGGACTTCTTCACGCAAGGGCCGGCAAACCATGCGCCGACAGCTGACTTTTACTGGATACCAGCGCACCCCTTGGTCGGGCAGCAGGTCCTCTTCGTCTCGACATCGACCGATTCTGACGGCGACCAGCTTACTTATCGCTGGGACTTCAACAACGACCATGCCTGGGACGCCTTCACCAGGAACGCGACCTGGACCTTTGCCAGCCACGGCTCATTCCCCGTCACCTTGAATGTCACTGACGAGCATGGCGCCACTGACGCCGAGACAAAGGCCGTGGCCGTCTCCCAGCAGAGCCTGAACATCACCTCGCTGGAATGCTTCCCCCGGGTCATCGTCGGCGAGAACCAGAGCTGCAGCGTGCGGCTCAGCATCCCTGTCGTGGCTGAGGTCGACCTGTTCTATCTTGACGGCTCGTCTTTCGGCAGCTGCACCACGGACCTAATCACCGGCGGCTGCGAGGCGAAAGACCTGCAGGAGACCATCGGCAATTTCACGGTCTACGCGGTCGCTCATGCTGACGGCTATCTGCCTGACGAGGACCATCAGCCGAGGTTCAGCTACGAGGTCATCCCGCACCGCTACGACATCCTTTCATTGCAGGTGTTCAATTCCACGGAGAACATGGATCTCGACCTTCCTGATGACGTGTTCTACCGCGGACAGGACCTCTACATCAAGTTCCAGGTCGTGGACCTCAACAATCCGAACTGCACGCCTTGTGGCATCGTCACGGATGCTTGGCTTGTCTCCCCTCCCGGAGGAAGGGCCCAGCTCACCCAATTCGAGCATCAGCCAGAAACCCTGTTTTATTTCAGGCTGACCCCCATCCCATTGAGCCATCTCTTCAAAGGCGAATCGCAGATATTCACCTTCGCCTTCAACTTCGATGACGGCTCGGGCGGCCAGGAGCAGGTCTCATTGACCATCCTCAACAACCCGCCGCTCATCCTCGGCCAGATTGGCCCGCTGGCCATGCCTGACAGCCAGCCGACCGTCATGTCGCTGACGCCTTTCGAGTTCGATCTCGAGGATCACGGCGCGAACCTCACCTGGGCAGCGCAGAACCACAACCCCGAGCTGTTCATGGTCAGCGTTAGCCCGGATGATCTCATGACAATCACGCCGCTGGGCGAAGGACAGGGCGCCATGACACTTGTCTTGCATGACCTCGACGAGGACACCGACACCGAGCTCGTCATGATAACCGTCACATCGCACAACCTTCCGCCGGTCGCCGAGGCAGGAGGCCCGTACAGCGGCGGCATCCTGCAGCCGATCCAGTTCGACGGCTCCGCAAGCTATGATCCTGACGGCTCCATCGTGAGCTATGCCTGGGATTTCGGCGACGGCACCTTCGGTTCAGGCGCAATGCCTGTCCACGCCTATGAGCATGAGGGCACCTACACCGCAAGGCTCACCGTGACCGATGACGACGGGGCGATAGGCTTCGACACCGCATCGGTGACCATCACCCACGAGCCATTCGGCGTCACCATCGTCGCCGAGCCGCGGCAGGGCCCGGCTCCTCTTGAAGTGATGTTCCGCGCAGAGGTCACGGGCAGCTGCCCGCAGAGCTTTGAATGGGACTTCGGAGACAGCACCTCTGGCTACCGGCAGACCGCATATCACACCTATGGGAAACAAGGCTCCTACACTGCCAAAGTGACGGTGAGGAACTGCCTCGGCGAGTCAGCCTCCGCTTCCGTGCTCATCAGCGTCGGCAGGGATCTGAACGATGACGAGGTGGCCAGGCGCAGGCTGCTCATACCGCAGTTCGAGGTCGAGGACGTCGTCAAGGCAGGCTCCCAGGTCCAGGTGCTGGTCTCGGTCGAGAACACCGGGGTTCGCATGAAAGAGGGCAAGATCACCGTCTGGCTGCGCGACATCGACGAGCGCTGCGTCCTTGGGCCCATGACGTTCCCCTCCAACGAGGAAGTGCATCGCGTCATCACCCTCGACGTCCCATCCTGGGCAAAGCCGGGAGTCTATGACGTCATGTTGCTGGTGGGTGACGACGACATCAACCGGGTGAAATACCGGAGCATCATCGTGCGGTGACCCGACGCTGGGAACCGCAATGTTTAAATACAAGTTGTGACTATTGGATGGTTAGGAATATTAACCACTAACAAAGAAAAACTTTAGGGGGGTTTCGAACATGGGATTGAACCGCTTGGTCATGGGATTGCTTTTGGCGATTGTTCTGGGATGCAGCCTCGCGCTCGCTTCCGCGACGATCGACTGGGTCAAGATAGACAACGACGAGCTCGATGAGAGCGGCACCAACTTCATCAGGGACATGGAGCGTGGCGACGAGTTCGAGGTCAAGGTCAGCGTCACCGGCGGCAACGCCACGGTTGACAACGCCCAGATCGAGGCCACGATCAAGGGGTCGCACAACGACGACATCCGCGACACCACCGACACCTTCGACATCAAGGCCGGCGTCACCTATGTCAAGAAGCTCACGCTCACTCTGCCGAGCGACATGGACCAGGATTCCTACAAGCTGCGCGTCCGCCTCGAGGACAGGGACGGCGTCGGCGAGACCATGAATTACGATTTCGAGATCGACACCGTGCGCAACAGCGTCATCATCCGCGACGTGGTCTTCAACCCGGACGAGAGCGTCATGGCGGGAAGGAGCCTGCTCACCGTGGTCCGCCTCAAGAACCTGGGCGAGAAGGACGAGGAGGGCATCAAGGTCCGGGCAGAGATCCTCGACCTCGGCGTCGCCGCTTCTGACTTCATCGACACGCTCGATGCCGACGAGGGCACCACCTCCGAGGAGCTGTACATGCGCATCCCGAATTGCGCCGAGCCTGGTGAGTATGACGTGAAGGTCACCGTCTCCTATGATGATGGTGACAAGTCCACCACCAAGGTGGCGACCATCATGGTCACCAAGGACGAGGCCTGCGGCCAGGCAACCCAGCCAGGCCAGACGCAGGACCAGACCATCGTCTCTGTCCCCACGAGCCAGCGCATCAGCGTCGGCAGTGGCGCGGTCTATCCGATAACGATAACCAACACCGGTTCGCAGGCCAAGACTTATGCCTTGGCGGTCTCGGGCATCGACGCCTGGGGCACCTTCCGCATCGACCCGACCAATGTCCTGGTCGTGGGCTCGGGCGAGACCAAGACGGCCCTCGTCTACGTGAACGCCAAGGATGACGCGGCGGTCGGCACCTACACCTTCGGCCTCTCGGTCCAGAGCGGCAGCGAGACCAAGGTCGCGAACATGGAGGCCGTGGTCCAGGAGGGAAGCCAACAGCAGGGCTCCACCGGTTGGACCAGCGTCAAGAAGGGCCTGGAGATCGCCCTGGTCGTGCTCGTGGTCGTGCTCGTGATCCTCGGGCTCATCATCGGCTTCAACAAGCTGCGTGGTGACGGCGAGGATGAGGAGCAGGAGAAGAGCCAGACCTATTACTGAACCTCCTTTCCCTTTCTTTTTTTCTTCCTTTTTCTTCCTCTTCTTTCAACCCTTTTTCTTCTTGTTTTCTCTCGACGAAAGGTATATATATGAGTTCCTCTTCTGGAGTAGCGACAATGGGGGTTCATCTGATGCGGAAGCTACTTGTCCCTTTCTTACTCATCATTTCCCTCGCGTTTTGCGCGGAGGCGCTGACCTCATCCTTTGAGGCGACGGCGCAGCATGCATCCTTCTCCCTCTGCCAATGCGACGCCGTTGCTGAGCGCATGCTCGTCCAGAACACCGGCGACCTGCCGCTGACAATCCTCGTCGAGCAGACCGGGGAGGGCGCTGCCTTCGCGACGACCTATCCGCTCGCGTTCACGCTGCAGCCAGGGAAAGCCCAGGAGATCTATTCCTATGTCAGCGTGCCCTGCAAGACCTCCAGGGGAGGCTACCCTCTGCAGACCACGTTCATCGCTGACAATGGGGTGAAGAAGCAGTTGGAGCAGGGCATCCAGGTGAGCCGCTGCCCGAACCTCAATGTCTGGGCCACGAAGGCTGAGGCGCAGGTCCTTCCCTGCCAGAGGGCGAATTTCACGTTCTTCATCCAGAACACCGGCAAGAGCCCGGAGACCTTCGACATCAGTGTGAAGCCCCTCGGGGAATATGCGCTGCTGAGCTTCGCGGCCGTCGAGGTGCAGCCGAACGGCACCGCGCCACTCGTGCTGCAGGTCGCTCCGCCCTGCAACCTTTCCGGAGACTTTGACCTCACGCTCTCGGTGCTCGCGCGCAAGAGCCGCTTCCTCGCCGAGACGCCTGTCGCATTGAGCATCCTCCCTTACTATAATTACTCTGTAACGTTGCCGCAGAGCATTTCTCTCTGCGAGGCGGACACCCTGGCCATCCCGGTCAGGATCCAGAACCAGGCGGGCTTCTCGAACAGCTTTGTCGTGGAAGCGATGGGTTTTGCCTCCCAGAGCTTGCAACTCGGCACGAAGGAGACAGGACATCTCAATCTCACGGGGCAGCTCGTCCCTGGAGAGCGCAACCTCACGGTCACCGTGACGAGCGTCTTCGGCAAGGCGGTCTACGGACAGAACATCAGCGTCTCGGTCGAGCGCTGCGCAGCTGTCGAGCTCTCCGCGCCGCAATACCTGACCCACGCCTGCGTGGGCGAGACTGCCTGGCTGCCATTCACAGTCAAGAATGCAGGAACAAGGGCGCAGAACCTGAAAGTCAAGGTCTCGCCGGCCTGGGCCATTGCGCCGCAAGCGCTGCAGCTCGCGCCAGGGGAACAGAAAGACATCGTCGTAGGCATCGCGCCGGATGCTGAAGCGAAGGAAATCCCCGTCACCGTCGAGATCACCAACAGCAAGGCCCTCGCTTCGGCCACTGCGCATGCTTCCTTCGTCAGCAAGCAGGCATGCGAGTACGCCGTTGTCGAGCCGGCCGCGAAGACCATCTCTCCGATGAACCAGACCGTAACCTTCACGATTTCCAACCGCGGTGTCAGGGACGCGAACTATACGCTGAAGCTCGACGCCCCGGACTGGATCTCCCTCTCCTCGCCGCAGGTGAGCGTGCCCGTGGATGGCGAAGGCAGTGTCTCTCTGCAGGTCTCCCCTCCGAACCTCAGCGGCACCTATCCTGTCGCCCTGACCGTCTTCGTGGGAGGCAAGGACACTGAGTACCATGCCGACCTCGCGCTCAAGGTGCGCAAGCCAAGCCCCCTGATCGTCTGGGCTACCACGTTCCTCAAGGCGTACTGGATGTATGTGCTCATCGCTTTGCTGCTCCTCATCATCATTATCATCCTGGTCGTCCTGCTGGAAGACCGCAGGCGAAGGAAAGAGGCGCAGAAGAGCAAGGAGGAACGCGACGAGGAAGCGGCAGCTGCCGCGTTCCGCGGTGCCGAGGCGTTGCAGGACCAAGGCATGCCCTACAACGCGCTGCTCGGCTATCAGGACGTTGTCAATCGCTATCGCCGGACACCCTCTGCCCGGGAGGCGAGGAAGCGCATAAGGCGCCTGGACAAGAAGCTCAGGCTCGAGGCCCAGCGCTCCGCCAAGCAGGAGATCGTGGCTGAGAAGCGGGTCGAGAAGCGACAGGAACAGCGGCAAGAGCGCAGGCCGGGGCGCAAGAAGAAGGAGCGCGAGCCGTCCCTGCTGTTCAACATCCTGCTGACCCTCCTGATCCTGCTGCTCCTCATCGCCGCCATCGTGGCGCTCTACTACACAACGTTCAGGCGCGGCCAGCAGGAGGCGAACGCGACGGTCAGCGAGACGCCCTCGATCCAGCCTTCCCTGCAGCCATCCTTGCTGCGCGTCCTCAGGCAGGACACGCCATTGACGCTCAACCTTTCCACCATGTTCTCTGATCCGGACAATGATCCTCTGACCTTCGCTGCCGCCCCATCCGAGCATCTCAGCGTCGCCATCAACGGCAGCCTCGCGACCATCACGCCGGCAGACGGCTGGACAGGCGAGGAAGACCTCGTCTTCAACGCGAGCGATGGCAGCTCGGTCATCTCATCGCCGCCGCTTTCTTTTCGCGTGGTCGAGGGAAAGCAGAGCCTGCTGCAGAAGCTCGGCGGCTACCGGACGTACATCATCATCGGCATCGTTGCCCTGGTCCTGCTCATCGTCTTCTTTCAGCTGATGGCAAAGAGAGAGAAGTAAAAAGCTGGGGGTGCTGGGACTTTCAAGCGACACTCGTCTCCTGGGAAGGCAAGGCCCGTTTCTTTTTTTCCAGTCACGAGCCGTTATTCAGGGGCTTGAGCGCGTAGCGCGAAACCCCCATCGCAGTCTTTTTAATCCGTCAAGGACCTTTCGACCGCTCAGGTATTTTTCCCAGGTGCACGAAACCCAAAGGTTTCGGCAGCTGTTTGAACCCAGATTGGCTGGTGTCTGGCCGGAATCGTCATCGCCCGAAGGCTCCGCGCTCCTCTGGAGCCAGCCGTACTAGCCAGCTTATACGACACCCCCAAGGGTAGGGAAAAGAGGAAGGCTTTGGTTTAAATAACTTATGTTGACGTGAAATCCCCTCTTGGCGGGTCGACGGCCGCCTCATTCCATTCGACGTCCTGCTCGCCACCCCGACGGAGCCAACCCCCGGCTCGCCGACCGCGAGGGGATTTCTCAAATCCCCCGACTATTTCAAAACGATATTTTGTCCCCGATACGAGTCTTCGTCCTCGAAACAGTCCCCGCAGGCAGCTCGATGACCGTGCAGGCGGCCTTTTTCGGGCTGTAGAAGGCGAAGGGCAGAAGGCGCTCCTTGAGCTCGACGACCCGTTTCTTCTCGTCGAGGAAGAGCACGTCGATCGGGAAGAAGACGAAGAGCATGTGCAGCGAGACCCGTTGCTTCCCCTTGAAGAGGAAGAGGAACGCCTCGTCCTTGAGCTTGCGGTGGAACATCAGGCCGAGGGCCTTGGAAGGGATGCTGCGGCAGGCCGTGACCTCGGAAGCCAGGCGACGCTTCCTGGTGGCATTGGAAAGCATGGCTTTTCCACGGCATGGTTGCCTTTAAATAGCCTTCGGTGAGGTGGACAAAGTACGGATCAGGCGGAAAAAATAACAATAAGCTTAAATAGTTGTTATTCCCTAGCAGTAATTTTATGGGGGGATCATTAACTGCTGCGGTTTTAGTTTCATTACTCGGCTTCTTTTTCTTCCAGGGCATGCTGATGGCTACTGCTGAGGACATACCTGTTTCCTTCGTTCCACAAGAGGGCGCAATCTACCGGGTGAGTGCAATCGATCATTCGAATCCTCGCTCGGTAAAAGCACCCACTTTCTTGGCATCCATGCCTGCGGAGAGGCTCATGACGCTCCCCCAAGGAGTCTATATGCTGGAGCGAGAGGGTCCGGCTGGTGAACGGACGCTGGTGCGAAAGGAAGGAGAGAACGACTTCCGCGTTTATGTCTATTTTAAACTTCTTTATGACAGCTATACGACCTATGGGTACGAAGAAGGCACCGTCTGGGAAGGGGGCAACATCCAATACCAGTGCGAAGGCCCCTATGGAGGCAACTGCGATACCTACGAGGTCATGTGCGTCGATTATTACGAGGATTACCAATTCGACGAGTGCTGGGGGCGGACTAGCACGTTGATGAATGCGTGCAAGAACAAAATAACTGAGATATACGATCTGTGTTCATCCCAATCGTGGATGTGCCATTCAAGCGGGGTATCATCCTCGCACTGGTTTGACAGTGCGGTATTGGAAAGCGCGGCAACCTTCGGGAATACGATGTATGTTTTCTATAATTGCACTACCCCCACGGCGCGTTGGTACAGCGACTATCAAGGGGTCAATGTCATCGACAGGATCAGGTCATATACCGGATACAACCAAAACAGGTGGGAAGTGAGGGGAAGGACAGACTCTTACCACTATATTGATGAGATGACTTGCGAATCCGGGAAGGTTCGCGATGATAGTATCGTTGGCTACATATCGTATGATGACGATTATCGATATGAGAACGATTATCCCCATTATCCTTGCCGTCTTTCAGACGGCCAGCAATGCACGCAGGGCAGCGAATGCCTGACCGGCCATTTCTGTGCCTGCGGCAAATGTAACACGACCACCGTCTGCTGCGGCAACAGCATCTGCGATGGCGGCGAGAACTACTCGAGCTGCCCTCAAGACTGCCCGAACCCTTGCCCCTACCCGAACGGGACCTCTGAGGACTGCGAGTGCGACTCTGACCCGGACTGCACGCCCTACGGCGACATGTACTGCCATCAGCAGTCAGGCTGGGATCCTTGCTTGCCGGTCATCCACACAAACGAGTGCCAGAGCGCCGGAACCTTCTTCTGCGAGAACGGCTGGGTGAAGAAGTGCGTCTCCCAGGGAAGCTACAACGTCAAGGTGCCAATCGAAGATTGCAATGGCCGCTATAAGTACTGCGATCCCCTGGTCGTGGACGGTGGCAACTGCTCGACAACGCAGCATGATGTCTGGATTGACTACGCCGATACGGGAGTAAAGGTGAACAAGCAAGCAGGTGATATTATTGAAATGAATATCTTTTTGCAGGCTACTGGGTCTGTGAACGTGCAGTACGATACTGACACCTTCTCCTCTGAATGCTTCGGTCAAAGGAACCTGCCGGCAGGGACATGGACATGCTCCTTCACTGTTCAGGAGGATGCACAACCCGGCATTTACACTCTTTGGGCGGATGACAAGCCCGCAATGGTCGAGGTTATAAGTTCGCCAGACTTCCTGGTCGTGACGCATTCAGAGAACCTTCGAAAGCATTACCCGAACGAGCAGGCCGGCGTCGACGCTGTCCTGAAGCAGGCGTACTGGAATGCGGTAGATAGGGGCGTTGTGTATGACCTCGCGCTGTACGATCTGGGAGTCGTTCATCCCTTCTCTTTGTATGGTGATTACCATGAGAAACTCTCAGCTCCGACCTTTATGGACAATCTCTATGCCGTTCGAGTCTCTGAGTTTGTTGTGTCTCATTGCCAATCGTGTAGAGAGATTATGGTGATAGGAGATGATTTTGTTCTTCCTTCTTATCGTTCCATAGCACCGGTGAGCAAGGGTTTGTCGCTTTTTGGGATTACGAATATTTTTGAAAGGCAAGAGGATGTCCCTATCTACACTGACGCATCCTTGATACCTCGAAACGTCAATACGCTTCAATTCAAGGACATGCCGTATGTATTCGCTCATTACAATTACAAACATCACAGGCTCGAGGAAAAGACCGTTGTCTTCATCATTCCGGAGGCCGCATCGGCCGATTTATTACTTGCTATAAGAGACTTAGAAAATACTATTGAAACGAAATATAACGCCTCAATCGAAGAAAAGCAATCATCCGCCATCCGGTGTGATTCTTTAGAATATTTTGATACCTTGCGCACGGCAACGCCGGTGATTATCGGTGATCGTGAACATAACCAGGCCTTTTCCTGTTATCCTTTCCTTGACTTTTTATCGAATTCGGTCTCACTGGAGCTTAATGTCTGGGACAGCGACGAGCCTGCGGTATTGATAACTTCTATGAATCCGAATATCACGGCGAATTTTAATTTGATGGTTCAAGATGACATCGTCGATTATATTGCGGCAAGAAGCATGACAATGACCGATAAGCTTCTTATGGTCGGGGGGGCAGTCGCGATTGGTGGAACCATTGTCGCTGCTGCCGCAGGGGCGCCCGTTATTGCCGCAGGCGCAGGCATCGTGGCCATTGTTGCTGCAGGGACGAGTGTAAGCAATGAATGCATCATAAAAAATGAGGGTGGGCGCAACTGGGTGATGTGCGCCGTGGATGTTGGAGTCAACGCGGCAGGGGGATTGTTAGGAAAAGGGGTCGCGAAAGTCGCATTCTGGGCAAAGGAACGGTTCATCGCAATAGGGGGTGATGCCGCCGTCAGGCTGATGACGAAATATTCAGATGATGTCATCCTTAATCTAAAAAAACTGATGACCTCTCACTGGGGCGGAGAGCGCTATGAGGCGTTTATGAATTTTTTACGACGGTATCGTGAAATGAGCGATATTGCAGATGATTTTTACAAATATGTGGCCAGATATAATGGTTTTGAGAAACAGACGTTAAAAGAATTTGAGATATTAGATGAATATGTAGATTATTACCCCACTCAGAATCCTTTTAAAAATTCTGTAAGCGATTTCGATTTGGTCGGCGCATTCGAGTCCCCAAATACGCGGATTTTAATTAACGGTCATTCGATCGATGAATCAGCAAGATTGCTTGAAGGGAATGTTCTTACTAATCGTGGATGGAGACATATTGTTGCCGATCATGTTGGACTTGCACATACACCTGGAAAAACTGCGTTTATCAAGATTGTTGAAGGTCAAGAAGAATACATGAATGAACAAGAGGTTATGGATTTAATAAAGAGTGCATTAAAAACTGGGTGGGAAGATACTTTAAATAATAATGACCCTGAAAATGTTAAATTAATCGTTCTGACATTACCTGAAGGATCCTATAGGCGAGGTATTCGAGTGATTGTTGATAAGAACGATGGTGAAGTTATTTCAGCATATTTGACAAATCAGATTCAGGATGCACCATGATACATATTGATAAATTTGGCTTGACAGTAATCCAATATAATAAATTTGGACTTAAGAATGAGAAAGAGTATCTTCGGATATGTAAGAATCCCTTGCAGGAAAGTGATGTTACTTACACATATTATTTTGACAACGTGAATATCAAAAATAGCGGTGATTTTTTTACAAGTGTCCATACGGTTTTAAACGATCTTGCTTCTTCTGAAAAAGATGAATATTTTTGGTTTGATGACGGTGGCGAACATTTTCTATATATTCAGGTTAGTGGCTCGAATGTCAGAATTTTTGTAAATAATGATAATCAACATTCTGAACTTGGAGTTACAACCAGCAGAAATGGGAATAATATGAAATATTGTGCAGAATTTATAATGGAGAAAAATATTTTTTATCTTCAACTCATCTTGGCTTTTAATAGTATATTAAAACGCTTTGAATTACCGCTAAAAGAACAAATATTGAATTCAAAAGAGCATCAACATTTTTTACAATATATTCTAAAAAAAAGGGCGATCTGCAAAGAATTATTGGTGAAATATAAGCATGTCCTCTAAAATTTGGATCATTTGGATAATTGGATTGCTCTTATTAAGCTCAGTAATCGCTTTTTCCAACGAAACCGCCGGTGTCGCCCGCATCGTCGGAGAGTCGCCCACCGAGATGCTCCGTCAGATGAAGCGGACTGATCTCAACATCAATGACGCATCCTATTATACAATTGACATGCAGACCGGGTATACCAAATACCAGATTCTCAATGAGCAATTCAATACGCGGTTAAGGAGCAATAGCAACCTGCTTCCCCAAGGCCAGAGCGCACTTTCATGGCCAACCGTATCCTCTGCCATGCAGAATCTGAATCGCAATGAATTAGTGATCCTTGAGAGCGGTGGAGACATCCCTCCCTTACGAGCATATGATAACCTGTTCGCGCCTTTTTATTATCGCCCGCTTTATCCACAAGATGTTACTCCTTGGCAGACTAGTGTTGAACAGAACAACCCGCTCATTCTTTTTGATGGGCCATATACGGGGGGATATCTGCCCAAAGAGGATTCCTTTGTCTCCCGCCTTGTCCGCGACTCAACGATCATCGCGCCGACCGCGTTTCATTCTCCTCAATTCACGAAATCTTTCTTGTGCTCGATTTGGGATGGGAAGACAATCGGAGAGGTATTTAGGGATGCGAGAAATTTCCATTATGAAGGTGGTTCGACTTCCGGAAGGGACAATCTCATCGGTCTCGTGCTTCAGTCCTACATGTTGTATGGCAACCCCCTTCAAAAAATTCACATTGGATGGACGGCAACAGATCGACAGCAAATAAAGGACCTATGTGAGAATGATCATCAAAATCTTGCACCAGATATTGAATTTTTAGAGAATGTCGACGGCAATCCCAAATTCCGAAAGCATTTACTTTTCCAAATCCCAGAAGTAAACGTCTTATCTTATAATGGAAGTTCAATAATCAATGCATCTAATACGTACCAACGGATGGAAATCGGAGAATTGATCCTTCCGATGGCAACCAGGACAACTCATTTTCCGCTCCGGACATTAATAACCAATTATTCGATTGTCAGCATCGGAGATCCCTTAGAGATGAATGTGCCTAATCTAACTGATTATCCCATCTACGGGTCTCGATCTTGTCTCCCGAATAGTGAAAACGTATCTATCGATATTCAATTAGATCGTGCAGAAAATGGCATGGACGCCATTTTTTCCTTTTTCCCGGTCAAGGTTGTCAATTGCACATCCGGCTCGGTCATCTTGTATCGAGAATTTAATTATACGATTGATTACATAACCTTCAGTCCAACCTACATCAAAGAGCTCACGTTTCCATCGGACGTGAGAAAAAATGAGAAAATTGATCTATTCATCCAATTGATGCCTGTCTCGATTAATTTAACTAATATTTCAATCGTAATTAAGGATAAAAACGATTCATTTCAATGGTTGGTAGAGACCAACTCCACCATCACCTCACTCAACGCCTCCTTCTTCGCCCCGTTGCAGGAAGGCCTGCAGGAATACTCCGTCGAGATCATCGACGGCAACGACACGGTCAGCTACTATCCCTTCCAGGTGTATGTCACCGTGCTCGAGCTTTCCGCCGGCATCCCGGTCACCACGCCGCCCAGCCCGGTCATCAACCTCTCGTTCCAGTCCTACCACAACGAGACCTTCGCGCTGAACGCGTCCTACTACCTGCTCAAGAACCGCACCATCCTCGCCCAGGGATCCTTTGACCAGATGATCGCCCCAGGTCAGAACCTGCATCTGCTGTCCTTCACCGGCCTCAACAAGGGCAACCAGAGCTATGATCTCCTGGTCGAGACTGCCTACCTCGGCGAGCGGCAGTCCCAGACCTTTCTCCTCACCACCAACAACCCGCCGCTTCTCTACCTGGTGGCAGATGCCATTGAAGAATCGCAAATGGCGCTTGTAAACGTCTCTGCCATTGACCCGGACGCTGACCCTGTCGCCCTTGCCATCAACGACTCCCGCTTCCAGCGCATTGCCGACAATTTCGTCTGGCAGACCGGATACCATGACGCCGGCTCCTATGATGTCATGATCTCGGCTTTTGACGGCCTACTGATGACCAATCGGAGCATCACCGTCCAGGTGGCAGAAAAGCTGTGGTGCAACGACACTGTCACCGGCTTCCAAGTGCTCGACCATAACATCGGGAACTGCTCTTCGCTCGGCATCATCCTGGGAGAGAACGCCTCGCTGTATTGCGACGGCGTCAATATTTCGGGCACCGGCAGCGGCACCGGCATCTGGGTAGCAGGCAGCCACGCGACCGTGGCCGGCTGTACGATTACGCAGTTCGGAACGGGCATGCTTCTTCAAGGCTCTAACGGCTCGTTCGGCGGCAATGCCTTCCTCAGCAACCAGCTCGGCATCAGGGTCAATGGCTCCTGGAACACGATATATCAAAACACCTTCACCAACCAGAAGAACGCGAACGAGACCTTGAGCAATAACGCTTGGAACCTCTCCCTCACCGGCAACAACTGGTCTGACTTCCCTCAGAACCCCGGCTTCCCCTACCGGTATGAGGTCCCCGGCCCTGGCGACGGCGTCGACTGGCACCCCATCTATAACTCCACCAATCACCCTCCTGTCATGTCCAACCTGACGAACCAGTCTTTCCCAGAGAACCAGACGCTGATCATCGACGTGAATGCGACAGATCCCGATAATGACACGCTGACATTCGGGACGAACGCGTCGCTCGCCCTTCCGAGCCCTTCGTCCTTCAATTCGAGCACCGGGCTCTTCCGGTGGACAACGACCTTCAACGATTCGGGAAGCTATGTTGTCTCTTTTAATGTCACCGACGGGATGTTCAGCGACAGGAAGACCATCACCATCACCGTCACGAATGTCAATCGTCCGCCTGTCCTCGCGTCGATGCAGAACTACACCCTCACCGAGAACCAGACGCTGCTCGTCGACGCGAACGCCACCGACCCGGACAACCAATCGCTGGCCTTCTCCCTCCTGGCGCCGCCCACGAACATGACGATCAACAGCTCGACCGGCCTCATCCGATGGACGCCGGGCTTGAGCCAGGCCGGCAACTATACGATCACGGTCCGGGTGACGGACGGGCTCCTCAATGACACAAAGCAATTTATGATCACTGTCCAGAATTACCTCTCTTGCGGAGATTCCATCTCCCAGAGCACGATATTGACCCGGGACCTGAATTGTCCAGGCCGGGGCCTGACGGTCATAAGCGCGAACGTGGACCTGGACTGCCAGGGCCATGCCATCCGAGGCTCGAACCTGGATGACGGCGTCTGGATCCAGGACCTGGCCAATGTGACGGTCAGGAATTGCGAGGTATCCGGTTTCCTTGAAGGTGTCTTCTGGTACGGTGGCTCCGGCTACAGGCTCCTGGACAGCTACCTCCATAACAACATCTATGTCGACCTGCGGGTGAACGGAGTGAGTGTTTCGGGTGTGTCAGGGAACCGGTTGGCAGCTTCCCAGCGAGGCATCCATCTTGGCAATTTGGGCAGTATGGACTCGACGAGGATCAACATCACGAATAACACCATCTCCGCAAACGAATGGGGCATCGAATCCCAGGACGCCGTGAACAACACCATCTGGAACAACACCTTCCTGAACAACCTTGTCCAGGCGGTCTCGACGTACCAGAACGACTGGAACAGGACGGTCGGGAATTATTGGTCTGATTTCCCGAATAACACCGGCTACCCCCTGCGCTATGAGATCGGCGGGGGCGGCACCGGCATGGGGGGCGTCGATTACGCCCCTATCTGGGTCTTCGCCCCGCCGCAGGTCACCAACCTCTCGGCAATCCCCAACCCGGTCGGCCAAGACAGGCCCTTGAACCTTTCCGCGACCGTCTTATCGCCTCTGCCCTTGAGCGTTGTGTTCGAGATCGACCACCTGATGAACCTCTCCACGCGCAACATGAGCTCACGGTACATGAACCTGAGCCCTGCCACCTATCCGCTGGGGAACCACACCTTCAGGGTCATCGCCAGGGATTATCGCAATCAGACGAATGCCTCGGAATCCATGGTTTTCACGGTGCGGGATGTGACGCCTCCCCGGGTCACGAACCTGACCGCCATCCCGAACCCGGTCGTGCAGTACCTGCCGATCAACCTCAGCGCCAGGGTCACTGACCAGAACAACGTGAGCGCGGTCCTCTTCGAGATCGATGGCCTGAAGAACCTCACCGGCTCCAGGGTCAACGATGTCTACTTCACCCTGCAGGCGAACACGAGCGTCCCTGGAGCGCATGCCTTCCGGGTGATCGCCAACGACTCGCAGAACAACATCAACCGGAGCGAGCTTTCGACGTACAATGTGACCGCAGGGAATCGCCCGCCGTCGATCAATTCCTCGCCGGTCACGGTTGCGACAGAGACCTTCATCTACCTCTATGACGTCAATGCCTCTGATCCTGATAACAACACGCTGTCCTATGCGCTGGCCCAGTTCCCGCAGAACATGACGATCAACAGCTCGACCGGCCTCATCCGATGGATGCCGGGCTTGAGCCAGGCAGGCCTGTACAACATCACCGTTGTCGTGACCGACGGCCAGCTGAACGCCAGCCAGGACTACCTGCTCACTGTTCAGAACTTCCTCTGGTGCGGTGACTCTATCCTGGGGAACCTGACGCTCGGCCATGACATCGGCCCCTGCGACCGGGGATTGGTCATCGCGGCAAACAACCTGCTCTTCAACTGCTCCCGCCATCGCATCTTCGGCAGAGGGAATGGGACTGCCATCGCCATCGTCAACAGGACCGGCGTGCAGGTAACGGACTGCCTCGTGGACACGTTCGCTTACGGCATCGCCGCCAACGGGACCAATCTCAGCGCATTCACTCGGAATCGCCTTTTCAACCACTCGCAAGGAGCCTTGATGCTCAACGGGAAAGGCCTCCGGGTTTCCGCGAACAATATCTCTGAGGCGAATTGGGGAATCATCCTGGACACGGGCCGCGAGGCTGCTGTCGAGGACAATGCCATCGATTTCGCGGATTACGGGATCCTTACCTTTGTCCAGAGCGCCTCGAACATCTCGCGGAATAACATCTCTCACGCAGCGGCGGGCATCTTGCTCTACGGTTCCTCCTTCCTGATCGTGGCGCAGAACAGGGTCATGGACAGCAGCGAGGGGCTGTTCGGTTACGGCTTGAGCAACGGACGCCTCGAGATGAACAGGCTCACGGGGAATGCCCAAGGGATGGTCCTTGATGGGGCAATCTCCTGGATGAATATCACCAACAATACGCTCATCGGAGGGTACACGGGCATTTTCTTTTACGACACCATGAACAGCCGGGTGACTGGGAACAACATCACCGGCCAGGTCGTCGGGCTATTCATGAACGCGTCGAGCCAGAACACCGTCGCCCAGAACGCCTTCAGCGCGGCGGTGAACGCGAACGAGACCGCGGATTCGCTGAACAACAGGTGGAACACAAGCATCGGCAACCAATGGAGCGATTTCCCGCAGAATCCCGGGTATCCTCTCACCTATATCGTGCCGGGCCCGGGCAATGGCGTCGACTATCGGCCCGTCGGCCAGAATCACCCGCCTGTCCTCGCGCCGATCCCGAATCGCACCGTCAATGAGTCCGAGACTCTCGTGCTCGACATCAACGCCACGGACGAGGACAACCAGACTCTCGTCTTCGGGACCGATGCCTCGGCTGTCTTACCCGGGGCAGTGCAGTTCAATTCCACGACCGGGATCCTCGTCTGGACGCCGGCTCAGGGCGACGCCGGGACTTATGTCGTGCTGTTCAATGTCACTGACGGGATCCTCGCGGACAATGGCACTTCCTGGATAACGGTCGTGGAGGACAACCTTCCGCCTACGCAGGGGGACCCGGTATTGGTGTCCGAGTTCGGCTCCAACCTAACGGAGGAGAACCTCATATGCATGAACCAGAGTACCCTGGATCCTGAAGGCGGCAGGGTCGAGAACGTCTTCAATTGGATGCGGGTCGGCGATCCCTTCTACACCCTGCTCATGCCGTTCCCTTCAGACGAGGCATTGATTAAGGACTATGCCGGGCAGAGTCATGGCAACAAGAGCTATGGCCCGACATGGAACGATTCTGCATACATCATCGAGTTTTCATTAGGTCAGCCGAGAAAATCCATCGACATCCCTGGATCAGTCCTGCGGGAGAACCATACGCTCTGCGTCTCCTATATCCCCCTCTCCAACCCGCCGGATGACAGCTGGCAGAACAATTCCAACATCTTCTACTATGACGGGAAGACCTGGAACACCAGCCGCATTGACGTCGAGTTCGGCAAGGATTACGACCTGAGCGTCGAGATGTACGATTATCTCGGCGGCATCTCGGGAGACTGGAATTCGCCGAACAATGTCTCGGTACCCTTCGTGGAGAATTGGTATTGCTATGTCTTCAGGAACAATGCCTCGCTTCGGAACTATGTCAACGGCACCTTCCGCCAGCAGACGAACCTGACCGGTAAATGGTACAACCTTTCTACGATCGACAAGATCAACCTGGGCAAGGGGGGAAGCGGCCGGAACAACGTGAGCATCACCAACTTCCTGGTCGTCGGAGAGGCGCTTTCGGATGCCGAAATCGCGATGATCCAGGCGAGAAGATGGGATCGGAGGCACAGCGACAGCACGAGGGTAGGGGATGTGTGGCAGTGCGCCGTCACTCCCAATGACGGCCTGGACGATGGCATCACCAAGGAGAGCAACAGCCTGGCGATCAGGCCGCTCGGCTGCGGAGACCCGATACGCCAGAGCACGCTGCTCGATTATGATCTTATCAACTGCACAGGCAACGGCTTGGAAATCAGGGCCAGCAACATCACCCTGGATTGCGGAGGCCATTCCCTTCTGAGCAGGACTCGGCAGGGTTATGGGATCTATATCCACGAGCAGTCAGCCATCACAATGAAAGATTGCATCATTAAGAATTTCAGCGTCGCGGCCCTCGTGAATCACAGCCAAATTGTTTCCTTGTCCGGCTTCCTGGCCGAGAATAATTCCGAAGGGATTTATTTCCGAGATAGCAGCCACGTCATCATCACCAACAACACTGTCCAAAACCATTCCTATGATGGCATTTCGGTCTTCTCGGTGAGCTTCCCTTCCACGAACGTGACTGTTTCCAGAAATCATGTCCTGAGGAATCGCTATGGCATCTCCCTCTCCGTCAATAAGAGCCTCATCTCCCAGAACCTTGCCGAGCTCAACCAGATTGTCGGCATCGTCGTCCAGAACAACGCAACTCAGGTGACGATCGCGGACAACAGGGCGACCAGGAACCAGCAGGGGATCATCCTCTACTCTGTTTCCTCCCCCAACATATCCGTGCAGCACAATGTCGTGGCAAACAACACCTTTTATGGGATACGGCTCTGGAAGACCCGAAATGCTGCGGTTTCCCATAATATCGTGCAGCGCAATGCGGAGGGCTACCGCCTGGACGAGGCTGTCGGCAACCGCCTCTGGAACAACACCCTTGTGAACAACACCGTAAGCGCGAATGAGACATCCACCGCGACAGGGAATCAGTGGAACCTTAGCACGGTCGGCAACTATTGGTCTGACTTCCCCGACAACCCCGGCTACCCCTTGAGCTATGTCGTTCCCGGGCCAGGCGACGGCGTTGATTGGCATCCCTGGGGAGCGTTCATCAACATCACCAATCATCCGCCGGTCATGGGGAACCTTTCGAATCAGTCGATCTTCGAGAACCAGACGCTGGTCATAGACGTGAACGCGACAGACCCTGATAATGACACCCTCTTCTACGGGACAAACGCTTCACTTGCCCTTCCAAGCCCGTCCTCCTTTAACACATCCACCGGCCTCTTCCAATGGACGCCTTCCTTTAGCAGCGCAGGCGCCTATGCGGTCGGTTTCAACGTCTCGGACGGCAACCTGAGCGACCGCAGGGCCATCACCATCACGGTCGTCAACGTCAACAGGCCGCCGGTCATTACGACATCGCCGCCTCTCAACGCCACCGAAGGCGTCCCTTATATCTATGATATGAATGCCACTGACCCGGACAACGAGACGCTGACCTATCTCCTGCCCGTCGCTCCAGCGAACATGTCTATCAATGCTTCCACCGGCCTCATCCGGTGGGTGCCGAACGCGAGCCAGGTCGGCAACCACAGCGTCGTGGTCAGGGCGACTGACGGCCAGGCGAACGCGACGCAGTCCTACACCCTCCGCGTCTTTGACTTCCTTTACTGCGGCGACAACATCACGCAGAGCACGGTCATGGTGAACGACGTGCTCAACTGCCCGGGCTTTGGCCTGCAGATCCGGTCGGACAACATAACCCTTGACTGCAACGGCCACCGCATCACCGGCGCTCCAGGAACCTACGGGATCCACATGACCCAGCGGAACAACATTACCGTGAAGGGCTGCACTGTCGAGGGCTTCAGCCATGGCACGGCGGTCTACCAATACCGTAATCGCATCATCAATAATACTTTCCGGCTGAATAGTGAGGGCATCTACCTCCACAGCATCAACGGCAACAACCTCATCGAGGACAACACGCTCGATGAAAACTTAAACTACGGCCTGAGGATCCACGAAAGCTCGGCGAACGTGGTTCGGAACAATGTCATGCGGGAAAATGGGCTGGTCGACCTGTTCCCCGAATCATGGGGAGCTGACAATCCCTGCGCCAACCAGGTCGAAGGCAACATCGGCTCGGGCAACAGGCCTATCCTCTTTGTCAATAGCCCATCTACCGTCTATGGTCTCTCTCTTTCCGAGCTTGTGCTTTGCATGGCGCACGGGTCGACGGTCACGAATATCACGGTCGAAGGCTCTGCGGTGTTGCAGAATAATGGCCTTTATTTCATGATGACCAATACCTCGACAGTCACCGGCTCCCGCTTCATCGGGAATCGCGTCGGCATCAGCGCTTTTTCCAGCAGCAGGAACGCCATCGCTGGCAACCAGTTTGAGGCGAACGGAGAGAACGCCTATGAAAATGACCGTGCAGTGGAGAATGCCTGGAACCTCAGCACCATCGGGAACTGGTGGTCTGACTTCGGGCAGAATCCAGGCTATCCGTATTATTACGAGATTTCCGGCCCTGGCGCTGGCATAGATTGGCACCCGATCGGCGGCATCCTGCAAATCGACCCCAACCGATCCTCTGTCTTCCTGACCGCTTCGAACATGGCCGGCATGACCACCTGCCCTGCCGGCGACAGCCCTCCCTATCAGTTCCTTGCCGTCGTTCTCCGCAACGCAGGAGGCAATCCTGTATCAGGGATCCCGGCAAGTCGCTTCACCTTCCTCGTATCTCCGGTGCCTGGCACCAACACCCAATGCGTAGGCAGCTGCTCGGCGACCTTCAATCCATGGGATGCGCAGACGAATGCCTCGGGAACCATCCGCTTTGAGATCATTGGCGACACCTCCATGGTGGGGAACCTGAGCATCCAGGCCAGGATTGACAACCAAACGATTCCTGATGCCCCTGTGCTCCCCTGCAAGCCCTTGGACATCACGGTCGACGGGGCGGTGGGACTTCCTGATTTCACATTGTTTGGCCGAGATTATAACAGTACCGAATGGAGGAGCGATTTCACATGGGATGGGTATGTCGGTTTGGGCGACTTCAGCATGTTCGGCGGGCATTATACACATCACAATGGCTCGATGGACCTTGGCATCCCGCCATTGTCAGAAGATGACCTTGCGGCATTACTGCTTAAGGAAGGCTCAGAAAGCGAAGATGGGGAAACGGGATCCGCGGAAGCCGAAGGATCGCCCATCGCTGAAGTCAGCGAGCCGGAAGCTACCCCTCAGGATGAAGTGATTGAAAGGGCTACCGACGCTATCCTCACGGAAGACCCTGGAGAAGTCATTGTTGTCCCCGCTGGCAGCCCCTTGGAAGCAATCACGCAGAATCAAAGCGAGGACTCGCAGAATGCTTCTCTCATTTCATCTGATGATAGATCTTCAGGATCGCCTATTTTTCTTAAGGTAACTGACCCTGTATTCTTAAGCAAATCCTAGGGGAACTGAAGGCCCTGAATCGAAAAGCTTTTAAATGCCATTTGCGGTTACAGACCCATTGATTAAAAAAAGGGTGGTGTGAGTGAGACAAGGCAGAGCTACACTGATAGGATTTCTCGCAATCGCGCTGGTCGTCGTCGGCATCCTCCTGGTCCAGGCGGACGCCCCCAACGGCGGGCCGGACATCAACGTCACTTTTCATGCCGTTGGTGGTGAACGGATATGGTTGAATGAGACGGCAGGAGTCATCAACAACATATCCCTGAGCCGCTTCGTCCTCAACCTCTCGAATGTGACGGACAACGGCAACGTCAGCACCATCTGGTATCTGTTCGACGGTGTCCGATACGAGGTGAATGCTTCGGATAATTGCTCCAACATCTCCCAGGATTTTGTCACCGGATTCTTCACTCCCGGCGTGCATACGCTCGTTGTCTATGCCAACGATTCCAGCAACAATGTCTCCACCAAAACCTATACCCTCAACGTAACGATCGCCAACGCCACCGCGCTGGAGAACGCCCTCGCGGGCGTGACAGGATTCTCGGTGAACCTCACGTTCATGGACAAAAGTGACGCGTACCTCGAAAACTACTCGAACCTGTCGGACTACGTCCTCATCATGAACCGATCCAACATCTGGATTGGCATGCATAACTTCTCCTTGAACAACATGAACTTCTCTCGTCTCTCGAACATCGGCGTAAACTATACCAATCCAAACCTCTCCCCGCTCGGCTTCAATTTCAGCGCCTTCGGCTACATCAATTTCAGCGGATTCATCGATAGTAGCAGCTATACGAACGGCACGATTAATTTCTCGACAGGAAATTACACGAAATATTTCTATTGCACCGGGAATGATCCGGTTAATCCAACCTGCTCCGAAGTCTCTGCATGCGCAGGCAGCATCCCGACGGACAGCGCTTGCTACCTCACCGAGCTCGGCTGGGCGACGATCTATGTCGACCATTTCAGCGGCGGCGGTGCCGGCAACGACACGACTGCTCCCGTCATTACTATCCTTGTTCCAACCGCCGGGAATTATTCGTCAAGTTTGCAGAACCTTAGCTGGACAGTAACGGAAGTAAACTATAATGGAACTTTTTATATTACCAATGTGAGCGGTGACGTATTCAACTATTCTGCAACATACAATAACACCGCAGGGATATACTTGGGATTGCCTGATGGCGATATTAACATTACCGTCTATGCCAATGATACCTATCGAAATAATGCATCGGCGTCAGTCATCGTGCGCATCGACAACACCACGCTTACCGCCTTCGACCTCTTCCTGCCGGCCAACAACTCCATCGCGGCGAACAACAGCCCGAGCTTCAACTGGACCAACACGTCGAACAGCAACTTCAGGAACTACACGCTGCAGGTCACCACGGACAGCACCTTCGCGACGATTGGGTATTACAACAACTCCTACGCCTACGACACCAACTACACGCTGATCAACGCCTTCCTGGCCAACGAGACGCTCTACTACTGGCGTGTCATCGCCTACGACTACTTCGGGCACGCCGTTACCTCGACACATGTTTATAACTACACGCCGGACAGCAAGGCGCCGGTTGTGGCCCTCAGCAAGCCGGCCAACAACACGGCCACGACGCTGAACAACCTGACGTTCAACTTCACGGTCACTGAGCCCTACATCCATAATTGTACGCTCTATGGCAACTTCAGCGGCGCGTTCGGCGCAAACGGCTCGAACCAGACGGCCATAACCTCGGGAAGCGTGACCAACATCACCTTCGGCAACCTGACGAACGGCAGCTATGTCTGGAACGTCAAATGCTTCGACGCCGCCTCCAACAGCGCCTTCAACGCCACGAACTTCACCCTCACAGTCGACACAGTCGCCCCGAACATCACGAACGCGACCATCAACGGTTACGTCCCCGTGAATGACGAGAACATCACCGCGAACGGGATTCTGTTCGGTTTCAATGTCACTGACTCGAATATTGATGCCTGTGTTATCTGGGGCAACTTCGGGGGCTCCTGGGCGGCGAACCTCACCAACCATAGCCCGGTCAGCAAAGCATTGACCAACTTCTCGGCGCTATACCTCACGACCGGCAACTACAACTGGACGGTCTGGTGCAACGACACCGCAGGCAACGGCGTATGGTACGCGAGCAACTTCAGCTTCAATTTCAGCGACGCTATCGCCCCCAACGTCTCGGTGGCCATGACTTCGGTGGCCGACACAGACACCGACGGGAACATCGAGCTCGCCTGGACAGACCTCGCCGGGGAAGGGAGCGCCACATATGTAATCTATCGCGCTTCCCAGAACATCACAGCCATCAACAGCACAACGACGAACATTTACAATGTTTCGGCGGGCGTACAGTCCTTTGAGGACAACACGACTGCGCATAACACCACCTACGGCTATGCGATCGTGGTCAAGGATGCCGCGGGTAACATCAACTATTTCGTGGTCAGCAACTCCCTCAACTCCACCGCGAACGACGCCATCGCCCCAGCCATGCTCACCGCGGTCACCGCCACCAACACCTCGGAAGGCACCATCCGCCTCAACTGGACGCCGGTGCGACGGGACACGGCGGGCAACGCGGACAACAATGTGCGCTACTATGTCTTCCGCTTCAACTCCAGCTTCGCCGCGGACACCATAGTCCTCACCAACTTCAGCCAGGTGAACGTCGCGTTCTTCAATGCGACCGGCTACACTACCACCCGGAGCGAATGGAACGACACCACGACAACAGTTCCGGGGCGCGAATACCGCTACATCGTGACCGTGCAGGATGACGGCTTCAACTACAACTCAAGTTTCTTAGCTAACAACGCCTCTGAGACCGCCAATCCCTGCAACGCCGACTGGACCGAAGTCGGAGACTGCGAAGACGACGAGCAGGACATCCAGCGCATCTGCTACGGTTCATGGACCACTAACCACTCCACCTGCGACTCCGGCGACGGCACCACCACTCCGTCGGGCGGCAGCGGCGGCGGCGACGAGGGCGATGACGTCGGCGACAGCACGACGCAGGAATGGGACACCATGGCCGCGAACACCGCGACCATCATGCGCATCGGCCGCACGACCATCGCGATCAACAAGATCACGGTCACTCCATCGAGGGCCTTGAGCAACACCGGCATCGCGGTCGCCAAGCTGGACTCGCGGCCAGTCAACGCCACGAACTTCACCGGCACGGTCTACGAGTACGACCGCATCATCGCGACCGCAATCCCGGACAGCGCCATCAGGAGCGTGGTCATCGAGATCAAGGTGCCGCAGACATGGCTCGAGAGCAACAACATCCTTCGGAGCGAGCTGGCGATGTACCGCTTCAGCAACAATGCATGGAACAAGCTCACCACGACCTACAAGAACACCACGGGCGGCGTCCTTTACTTCGACGTCGCTACCCCCGGCTTCAGCTATTTCCTCATCGGCAAGGAAGGGTTGCCTGCGCAGCCAGGGGCGCCGACCTGCGCGGACGAGATACGGAACCAGAACGAGACGGGCGTCGATTGCGGTGGTCCCTGCGACCCCTGCAACGCCACCATCGCGACCTGCTTCGACGGCATCCGCAACCAGAACGAGACCGGCATCGACTGCGGCGGCCCGTGCGCGCCCTGCGACGGCACCCTGCCGAGGTGCGACGACGGAGTCAAGAATGGCGACGAGACGGGTGTGGACTGCGGCGGCTTGTGCCCCGCATGCGCAGGGGCGGGAGAGAGCAATGGGAAGAATCTGAATTGGCTGCTCCTGGTCATCATCATCGCGGTCGCCCTGCTCGGCCTCACCATGGGCGCCTTGAAGTTCATGAAGCGCCGCGGCGGCTTCCACATCGAGCTCCCCAAGCGGGCGAAGAAGGAAGCCCCGAAGATGGCGCCTCCGTCGGATGAGAAGCCCGAGCCGAAAACCCCGGAGAAACCCGTCGAGATCGTCAAGCCGGCCGAGGAGAAGCCTGTTGAGATCAAGGTCGAGAAGCATATCGAGGTCAAGCCTGTCGAGAAGAAAGGCGCGAAGTCTGAGAAGGATGTGGACGACCTGCTCAAGGAGCTCCGCGAGACCGTAGAGAAGGCCAAGACCGAGCGGAAAAAGAAGAAGAAATAAGTTTTTTCTTTTTCACTATGCGCATCTTTAAATAGGTGCCATCCTTCTCATTCTCTATGCTGGGAAAGCATCTTCGTCCCCTGGAGCGGCGCATCTTCGAGCGGCTCACGCCAAAGGTCGCCATCCATCCGAACACGGTCTCCCTGCTCACCGTACCGCCCGCAGCGCTCTCTGTGTATTTCCTCGCCCGGTCCAACTTTCTGGCGGCGGGGCTGCTGATCCTGCTGTCGCTCATCCTCGACATGATGGATGGCGCGCTCGCGCGCGCAGGGAAGAGAGCGACGCCTTTCGGCGCCTACCTTGACCCGATGATGGACAAGCTCGTCGAGTTCTGCGTCTACCTCGGCCTGTTCCTGGCCGGCTTCCCCCTGGAGGCGTTCCTCGCCTTCAACGGCATCCTGCTGATCGGCGCGGCCAAGGCCTGGGCCTACACGGTCGTCCCTGGCAAGAACGAGGACTGGCCTTCCATCGGCGAGCGCTCGGAGCGCTACCTGCTCCTGTTCCTTTCCTTCGCGCTCGCGATTGCCGGGCTGTCGTTCTTCGGCCAACACCCGGTAAAATTGGTCCTTTGGCTCATCATCATCCTCGTCGCCATCGGCACGCTGCAAAGGATGCTGTTCGCGAAGCGGCTAATTGAGAATAGGAAGCAGTGAGTTCAAGGCCGTCTTCGTACGGCTTCATCGAGTGCCGGACGGCGCTGATCCATTCCACTGCGAGCGCGGAAGCACTATCGAATTCTTGATTCCTGATAAGGTCCTTGTACCTGTTCAGGCGATCGTCTGCGGTGCCAGGGAAAGAAATATCCTCTTCGATTTCATCGCAGAGGGCAGCCGGGATTGCCTGATCGAAGATGATTTTGAGCCTTGCCTCGGCACGCCTGCGGACATGCTTGCTCGGGGATGAAAGGAGTGCGGGAAGGCCGACAAGAGGTACGAGGGCGGCCTCGAGCTCTCGCAATTGGGCGTTCTCGCTCATCTGCTCGCGTCAGCCTGGCGTTCGAGCTCGAGCTTCTTGGTTATCGAGTTCGAGTTCGGGCTGAGGTAGAAGGCGTTCAGGATCTCGTCAGCCAGGACCTGCGCGATGCCGCGCTTGGCGTTGAAGCTCTTGTGGAACGCTCCCTGCGTCATGGTCCGGATGGCGACATCGATCCTGCGCTGCGGGGCGCACTCGACCGCCTTGGGATAGCGCGCGCCGCCGTACTCGATGGAGATGATCTCCTCGCGGGGAGCAGCGTTCTCGATGGCCTTGACGAAAACCTTGAGCGGGTTCTGCTTGGACTTAGCCTCGACGATGGTCAGGATCTCCTGCAAGAGGTTGTAGGCGGTGTAGCCCTTGCCGCTCATGTGATAGCTGGTCTTGAAGTGCTTCTTGCTCTTGTGGCCCGGGATCATGATCTTGTTCATGAAGCGCTCGACGATGAAGCAGCGCGACTTGTGGAACCGGTTGCCAGCGTAGGTAGCGCCAGTCCTCGGCACGATGCGCGGCTCGAGGCAGAGATAGCGCTGCAATCCCTGGTCTTCCACCTTGATGCCTTCCATACTCCAGCGGTTGAATACTTTTATCATCATGATCACTTACGTGCCTTCTCGACCCGGCCCTTTCGCAAGGCCAGAAGGCTTTGGTCGTTCACCTTGATTACCTGCCATCGCACGCCTGGGATGTCGCCCTTCGCGCCACCCATGGCGCCGCCGATGCTCTCCACGATGACCTCGTCATGCTCGTCGATCAGCTTGATGGCGCCGTCGCCGGGGCAGAACGCGGAGATCTGCTTGCTGTTCTTGATGAGCTGGACGCGGACGCACTTGCGCATGGCCGAATTGGGCTGCTTGGCCTCGAGCTGGATCTTCTCGAGCACGATGCCTTTGGCCTGGGGCGCCCCCTCGAGGGGGTCGGACTTCTTCTTGAGGAACAAAGCCTTCTGGACGTATTTCTTGTCGGCCCAGCGGCCCTTCCTGCGCCTGCGCGCGAGCTTCTTCCCGGCGAACAAGCCGTTTGATTTTTTTCCCATTATGCTACCTCGATGGATTCGACGGGGAAATACCGCTTGACGATCTCATTGAGGCTGCGGAGCCGGTGGCCCTCGCGTCCGATGAGAATGCCCTTGGCAGCGGTATCCGCCCCCACGATAGTGATGCGATTCCCTTCGTTCCGTATCTCCTTCGGCTGAAGGGGATACACCATGTTCCTGACGAATTGCGCGACGTCAGGATGAAATTCTACTATTTTAATCTTTCTGTTGAGGGTGCGCTCGAGCAGGTGGACGTTTTGCCCTCCCCGGCCGATGGCCTTCCCGATCTGCGTCTCGGCGACCACGAAGGTGAGGGCCTGCCCTTCCTCGATGCAGTCCTTGACCTGCGTCTGGGTGAGGTTCTCGAAGATGGTGATGCACTGCATCAGAGCCGCATCATACTTGATGCGCGTCATCGAGAGAGGCCCAAGACCTGCACGGAGTACGGCTTCTTGCACAGGGTGCCTATCTCGTCGCTGGGGTATTCCAGGGCGACGACCTCGGCGCCCGCGAGCTTGGCGTAGCGCTCGATGTCCTCCCGGACCAGGGCATTGCAGTTCTGGGTGATGTAGGCCTTGCGGAGCCTGCCTTTCTTCAGGGCTGCCACAGTCTCCTTGGTGCCGAGGATGATCTTGCCAGCCTCGAGCTGCTTCTTGATCTCCGTGATCGTGGTATCCAATGCTTTCTTTGCCATGATTTCACCTTGTCTTTGTAACCAGGCCGGGCAACCCGGTGCCGACAGGCACCGGCTGGTTGAGCATGACGTTCTCCACCACCGAGGTGAGCTTGTCCGTCTCCCCGACCAGGGAAGCCTCGATGATGTGCTTGATGGGGGTCTCGAAGCTCGCCCGCGCCAGGACGCTGCTCTTGTCCGACACGATGCCATACCTCGTGACGCCCTTGATCGTTCCCGTGGTGCACATCGTGTCCGAGACCAGCATGATGTGGCGCACGTCCACGTTGAGGCCCTGGCTCTCGATGACCTTGAACACCTCGTTGATGATGGCCTGCCGCGCCGCCTCGATGCCCAGCACGTCCTCGATCTCGGCGATGCTGTTGGTGGTTGTCCTGGCCGTGTCCACGAAGTCGAGCTGCAGCACCTCGTTGAGGTTTGTCCCGGCGGTGATGATGACGAACTCGTCCTCGCGCTTCACGGGGAGCACCTGGTGGATGCCCTTGACGCCCTTGACATAGAGCTCCTTGAGCTTCTCCTTGAGGCGGTAGATCTCGTTGAGCGTGTCGTCCTTGCCGCGCAGCTTGAGCGTGATGACGTCCTTCTCCTCCTTCTTGACGCCGACGTTCTTGGTGTTGGTCTCGATGATCTTGATGATGGACGAGGGGATCAGGTCGAGGTCCTTCATGCGGTCCGGGTTGAGCCGGATGTCGACCGTGCTCTCGGCGATGTTGATGATAAACTCATGGATCACGTCCCTGAGCTTGGTCTCCTTGACGCGCTCCGCGATCAGCTTGATGTCCTTGCCCGAGGAATAGGGGTGCTTGAGGTAGATCTCCATCATCGGGGTTACTGGAGCCTTGCGGCCGTCGAGGATCTCGATGATGCGGGGGAGGCCGGTCGTGACGTTCATCTCGGCGACGCCGGCGAAGTGGAACGTGTTGAGGGTCATCTGCGTTCCCGGCTCGCCGATGCTCTCGGCGGAGACGAGGCCGACGGATTCTCCCGGCTCGACCTGGGCGTTGCGGAACTCCTCTTCCACGTGGCGGAAGACCTCGTTGGTCTTGCCCTGGCCCATCTTGGGCAGGTGCTCCCGCAGGTCTTCGAGGACCCGCTTGGGCAGCTTCTCTTTGTAGTCGTCGTAAGGATCGCTCATTTTTCCTCACCCACCAGCTCGATGATGCGCTTGACGTTGATCTGGCCGTTCTCGGACTTGGAGACGTCGATGCCGTCCTCGCCGTAGGAGAACTGCACGATCCTGCCGCTCGCGTCGCGCACGGTATGGTCATACTCGACTTTGAGGTCCTGCAGCGCGTTCGCCAGCCGGCGATAGAGGTAGCCGGACTTGGGCGTGCGCAGCGCCGTGTCCATGAGGGAGTCTCGCCCGGTGATCCCCATGAAGAAGAACTCGGCAGGGGTGAGGCCGGACTTGAAGCCGTTCTTGATGAATCCTCTCGATTCGGGGGAGACATCGTTCTTCCTGAAGCAGGAGAGCGTCCTTCCGCGGTAGCCCTTCTCGATGCGCTTGCCGCGCATGGCTTGCTGGCCGACGCAGGCGGCCATCTGGGCGAGGTTGAGCAGGTTGCCTCTCGCCCCTGACTGCGCCATGATCATGGAGCAGCTGTGCTGGTCGCTCTCTGCGATGACGACCTTGCCGGACTCGTTCCTGGCCTTGTTGAGCAGCTCGAGCAGCTTCAGCTCGAGGGTCTCGGCGGCGCTCCTGCCCGGGAAAGCCTCCAATTTGCCTTCCTTGAAGTGCTGGATGAGGTCATCGGAGTCCTTCTCTGCCTTGGCCATTATATCAGTAATATGCTGCCTCGCGCTCGGGGGCAGGTCGGTGTCAGTGAGCGTTACGGTGAAGCCGGTGCGGAGCAGCACTTTGATGCCGAGCCGGAACATCTTGCCCAGGATCTCGATGGTCCTGTCCGCGCCGTACTTCTTGTGCAGGTTCCTGAGGAGCAGCCCTGATTCCTCGCCGAGGTTGTTCTTGTCCATGACGCCGGAGATGAGCTTGCCGTTCTTAATCACCACCAGGGTGTCCTCGTTCTCCTTATCTTTCTTGTAGCCGCGGGCATAGCCGAGGAAATTGAAGTCCTCGGGGATGAGCGCGCTGAAGATCTCGCGGCCGGTGATGTTCTCCTTCCGGGGGATGCGCGAGAAATTGTCCTCGCCGATGGACGCGAGGAGGGCGACAGCGTCGGCGCGCGGCATCGTGAGGCTTTTCGTCAGGATGAAGTTGCCCGAGATGGCGTCCTGCATGCAGCCCATGACGCTCAGGCCGTACCTCGGGGAGATCAGCTGGGTCTGCACCTCCATGAGGATCTCCGCCTCCGCCCTGGCTTCCTCGGTCTGCGGGATATGGAGGTTCATCTCGTCGCCGTCGAAGTCCGCGTTGTACGGGTGGCAGACGGCGGGGTTGAGGCGCAGCGTGCGGAAGGGCAGCACCCTGACGCGGTGGCACATCATCGACATGCGGTGCAGGCTGGGCTGGCGGTTGAAGATGGCGATGTCGCCGTCCATGAGATGGCGCTCAACGGTGTAGCCGGGCTGCAGCTCCTCCAGGAGCTGCTCCTTGGTCTCGTCGGTGATCTTCTTCTTCTTGCCGTCCGGCCGGACGATGTAGTTCGCGCCCGGGTACACGGCCGGCCCCTTCTGCACGAAGGACTTGAGGAACTCGAAGTTCCAGTCGTTGATGCGCTCGGGCACCGTCAGCTTCATGGCGATGATGAGGGGCACCCCGACTTCGTTGAGCTTGATGAGCGGGTCAGGGCTGATGACTGTCCTGGCCGAGAAGTTGGTGCGCTTGCCCGCGAGGTTGTGCCGGATGCGGCCTTCCTTGCTCTTGATGCGCTCGGTGAGCGTCTTGAGCGGCTGGCCGCTGCGGTGGCGCGCCGGCGGCAGCTGGGCGATGTTGTTGTCGAAGAACGTGGTGATGTGGTACTGGAGCAGGTCCCAGAGGTCCTCGATGATGATCTCGGGGGCGCCCGCGTTGATGTTCTCGAAGAGGCGCTGGTTGATCCTGACGATGTCGCCCAGTTTGTGGGTGAGGTCGTCTTCCGAGCGCTCGCCGCTCTCCAGCGTTATGCTGGGCCTCATGGTCACTGGAGGAATAGGCATGACGGTGAGCACCATCCATTCCGGCCGCACGATATGGGGATTGATGCCGAAGACCTCGAGGTCCTCGTCCGGGATGCGCTCCATCCGGGTGCGCACCTCGATGGGGCTGATGCGCTTGTCGTTCTCCACGAAGGTCGTGGGCTTCTCCATGGCAATCTTGTGCTGGCGCGCCCGGCAGTGGGGGCACTTGTTCTGCGTCTTGAGCATGGAGATCATTTCGCGGATCTTCTCACGGCGAGCTTCGAGGCCGAACTCGTTCTCGATCTGCTTGAGCACGGCGACGAAGCTGCTGATCCGGTTCTTGGGGATGAGGATGTGGCCGCATTCGCGGCAGGTGCAGCGGAGCAGCGTGTAGACGATGGTGACGAACTTGACGTGGATGGTCGGACGGGCGAGCTCGATGTAGCCGAAATGGCCGGGGCATTCCTTGAGCTTCTGGCCGCAGGTCTTGCATTTCAGGCCCGGGTCGATGACGCCGAGGCGGACGTCCATGAGCCCGCCGTCGACAGGATAGCCTTCCTTGTCGTACAGCTCTGGGGTCACGATCTTGGCGGATGACATCTTCTTGATGAGCTTGGGCGACAAAACGCCGAAGATGATGCTGTCCACCTTCTTGAACACGTGCGGCTCCTCATCGATGCGCTCGCTCTTATCGTCCTTCTCTTCGACGGGCATCTCGGGGAGCACTGCGTCCTGGGTTTCCGCTTCCGGCCGGGTTGTTTCCTCTTCCATAGTGAGCACCTAATACTTGTTTTTCAGGGTGAGCTTGGGGTAGATGCACAGGCTCTTCAGCTCGTCCAGCAGCAGCTTGAAGGCGTAGCTGATCTCGATGTTGCTGATCTCCGCAGCGTCGCCATAGATCGGGCAGTAGCTGCGCTTCTTGAACTCGTCCTGGATCGCGATGAGCCCTGACTGCTCGCTCACCGGGATGATGGTCCTGTCCGAGTCGAAGCGCTCCTTGAGCAGCAGGCTCGCGCCATGAGCGACAAAAGTGTCCTTCTCCATCTCGCCGAGGCGCAGGCCGCCTTCCTTGGCCCTGCCCTCGGTCGGCTGCCTCGTGAGCAGCTGCACCGGGCCGCGTGCCCTGGAGTGGAGCTTGTTGGCGACCATGTGCTTGAGCTTCAGGTAATACATGTTGCCGACGAAGATCTTGGTGGTGAACCGCTCTCCGGTGACGCCGTTGTACATCGTCTCTGTGCCGTTCTCGATGAAGCCGAAGCTGGCGAGCTGCTTGCGCAGGTCCGTCTCCTTCTCCGAATGGAATGTGGTGGCGTCGATGTACCTGCCGCTGAGGGCGCCCACCTTGCCGGCGACCAGCTCGATGAGATGCGAGATGGTCATCCTGCTCGGGATGCCGTGCGGAGAGAAGAGGAGGTCAGGCACGATGCCGGACGCCGTGAAGGGCATGTCCTCTGCGGGCACGATTAAGCCTACAACGCCTTTCTGGCCGTGGCGGCTGGTGAACTTGTCGCCGATCTCGGGGATGCGCTGGTCGCGGAGGCGGACCTGGACGAGCTTGTTGCCCTCATCGTTCTCGGTGAGCATGACGAAGTCGACGACGCCCTGCTCGCCGTGCTTCAGGCCGACCGAGCTCTCGCGGCGCACGTTGCTCGTGAGGTTGTACTCGTCGAGGCTGCTCAGGAACCTTGGCGGGGAAGTCTTGCCGATGATGACGTCCCCTTCCGCGACCTTCGCCTCCGGGAAGATGATGCCGTCCTCCTCGAGGAAGCGGTAGTCGCGTTCGCTCTTGTAGCCCTTGACTTCCTTGTCCGGGATGCAGATCTGGTCGATGAGGCCGCCGGAGTAGCGGAGCTCCTCGGCGATGGCCGGCCGGTAGTAGGTGGATCTCCCCAGGCCGCGCTCGATGCTGGCCTTGTTCAGGACGACCGCGTCCTCCATGTTGTAGCCCTCGTAGCTCATGATGGCCACCACAATGTTCTGGCCAGCGGGATGCTCCTCGTACTTGGTGATGTCATGCATCACGGTCTTGACAATGGGGATCTGGGGGTTGATGAGTAGGTTGACGTCCATGTCCATGCGCACGAAGAAGTTCGAGGCGTAGAAGCCGAGCGCCTGCTTCTGGTTCTTGGAGCCGGCATTGAGCCTGGTGCTCTGGTTGTGGTTGCCGTAGGGAACGAGGCTGGTGCACAGGCTGACCATTGCCAGGGGAGTAACCTCCAGGTGGGTGTGCTGGGGCGTGAGGTCGCTTTCGAAGAACGCGACGAGGGCGTTCTCCTCCTCTGCGGCGTCGAGGTATTCGATGATGCCCTGGCCGACAAGGTCGCTCCAGGAGATCTCGTTCTTGGAGAGCTGCTCGAAGTGCTTGTCGGTGATCAGCGGGATACCGTCCTTGACCACGATGAGGGGCCGCCTGACGCGGCCGCGGTTGGACTCGAGGTAGACGTCGTTCTCCTCCTCGTTGAAGTGGAGGTTGAGGTTCAGGAACGCCTTGTTCTTGCGTCGCTCCAGGAGGATGCGGTCGATGAACTCCTTCGGGTTGTCGGCGACGCCGACGAACTTGCCGTTGAGGTAGACGTCGCTCATGCTCTCACCATCTTTAGACCGGAGGTCTTGAGCATCTTGAGGACCTCTTCCTCGTCCGCGTCCTGGGACACGGTCGCGAGCAGCGCGAGGTTCTTGCGCAGCCCGATGTTTGTTCCTTCTGGCGTCTCGATAGGGCAGAGCCTGCCGAGGTGCGTGGGATGCAGCTCCCGGGCCGCGAAGTTCTCCTGCGAGGCGCTCAGGGGAGAGACGACGCGCTGGAGATGGCTGAGGGTCTCGAGGAAGTTGAGGCGCTGGATGCGCTGGCTGATGCCCTTCCGGCCGCCGACCCAGACGCCGGTGGCCATGCTGCTGTAGATCCTGCTCGTGAGCAGCTTGTCCCTTATCACCACCTTGATGCTCGGGAACTTGCCGCGCTTCACGATGCGCTGGAAGTTGTAGAGGATGTCGCTGATGAGCACTTTGAGGTTGACCCGGAAGAGGTCGGCCATGAGGTCGCCGCTGAGCTTGAGGCGCTTGTTGTGGTAGTGGTCCTTGTCGTCCTGGGCGATCACGCCGTTCGCGACGAGGTTGTAGCGCTTGATGAGCTTGCAGAGGTTGTACGCCTTGAAGATGCGGTCCTCCTTGCTGATCCCCAGGTGGGGGAGGAGGTAGCGGTCCAGGAGCTCGCGCATCCGGTCGATGCGGATGTCCCTGCTCTGGGTGATGCCGAGGCGCTTCGCCAGGTAATCGTAGGCGTCGTCCTCCTTCTTGATGCTGACGTACTCGTAGAGGTTGATGAGGACAGCGTCATCGGTCTGTGGGCCGCTCGCGGAGAAGCGCATGATGTCCTCGTCCTTGAGCAGGCCGAGCGCCTTGATGACCACGATGAGCGGCGCCCGCTTCACTCTGGTGAACGTGATGTAGAGGATGCCGTCCTTGTGCCGCTCGATGGTGTGCGGGATCTTGAAGCTGCCGCGCTCGGAGAACATCTTGCCGACCCACTTCGACGGGCCGACGCTCGCGTCCTCGACGATGAACTTGTTCGCCGCGAGGTCCTCGATGTTGACGAGCACCTTCTCCGTGCCGTTGATGATGAAGTAGCCGCCGGGGTCGTCCGGGTCCTCGCCCTTCTCGATGAGCTCTTCGCGGCCCATCTTGGAGAGGTGGCAGTACTTGCTCTTGAGCATGATGGGCAGGTTGCCCACTTGGGTGGTGAAGCTCTCGCGCTGCACGCCGTTGATGTGCGCGCTCACTTCGATGAAGCAGGGCGCGGAGTAGGTGATCTTCCGGAGCCTGGCTTCGATGGGGAAGATTGGCCGCCTGCTGCCGTCCGCCTCCGTGATCTCCGGCTTGGTGACCCAGATCTTGTCGAGCCGGATCTTGAACTCGTCGATGTTGTGCGGGATGATCGTCGGCTCGATGTCACGGTTCTCCTCGATGATCAGCTGCAGCTCGTGGTCGATGAAGTTGTTGAAGCTCTCGATGTCGCTCTGCACCAGGGAGTTTTCTTCGAAGAACTTGGTGATGAGAATCTCGTGCTTAAGCATTGGTGACCACCCTGTAATAGACCGATTCTCCCGCAGTGGGGCTTTTGCGGATGATCTTGATGATGTCGCCGACCTCGGCGCCGAGGTCGTGCAGGGCGGGATCGCCCTTGATGATCTTGGGCAGCTCCTTAGGGGTGATCTGATACTTCTCGAGCAGGGTCTTTTTTTCCTTCTCCCCCACTTTCACGTGTTTTGGCACCAGGTCGTGTTTGCTGAGGTATATGCGCTTTTTCATGCATCTTCCTCCGAGGAAATGCACGGGCCGGACGAGACTTTCGTCGCCTTTCACGGCTTTTCGTAAAAGGCGCTTCGAACTCGCGACTCCCGCATTAAAAGTGCGGTGCTCTGCTGCCCGAGATCTCCGGATGAGATTTTCAAAGCCGTTTTTTCATCCGATAAGGCTGAATAAAGGCTTATTGAGTGTATCTCAAGCGGTAATCGCTCCAGGCTGAGCTACCGGCCCGTTTGTGCATTTTAATCATCCTTTGGATGATTAAATAAACGCCCTGGCCGGGATTTTCGTATTAGCTGTGTCGAACCCGGGTCAGAGCCTCGACAGGGCTCTATGATAGGCCACTACACTACCAGGGCATTTAAATGGTTTGATAACCCTTATAACCCCTCCTTCGGCGGCAATAGCCATAGCTAGGCGTTGCTTTGGCGTCAGAAGGATTATGTGGGCATCGGACGGGGGTTTATTTCGGTATATATAAACCTTGCTGTTTTTATAGAGAACAACCTATCTATATAAGACTCCGCTTTTCATCCCAAGCGCGCTTTCAAACAAGGATTTCCTTGATTCTGTTCTTTTTATGTTTATATGTAGTGGAGAATAATGAAACGGAAAAACCATAAATATCTCCTTCAATTTCCTCGGGATATGGGATATCAATGGGTATGCTATGGGAATTTTGGGCAGTATGAGCCGAGAGGGAATTATGATATTTTCCGTCGTTGGTGGGACCCACAACCACCCTCAGAACGCCCTCGCGATGAGGGTTTCCACGAATTTTGTCGGGTCATTTTTGCAGCCCCTTTTGTATCGCTTGCTTTGGGACTCGCATTAGGGCACGATCATCCACAAATGGGTCAGGAAGGGAGGCTGCCGCCCAACCCGGCCCCTATCGTCCACCAGCTTACCGCCGAGGAGATGAAGCTGCTTACAAGCGAGTCCGCACAGGGCATCGACGGGCTGCTGATGAAGTAAGACTGGATCCGCTTCACTGTTTTTTCCCCCGCCCCCAGCACATTATAATAATACAATCTATTTAAAAACAAAATAGAAAGTTTTATATATACTATGTACTAACTGCTCGAAATGATAGATCGACTGAGTCAGTATAACCTTTGGGACCGTGAGCAGGACTTTGGGGTAGATCGCCTTTTTGCCTATCCTCAGATCGTCGATCTGCTCAGCCGCAAGGAGATTCAGGTTCTTACCGGCATAAGGCGGTGCGGCAAGACCACGCTCATGCGTCAGTGCATGCGCCACTTGGTTGACACTGGTGTGGATCGTAAGGACATTCTTTTTGTTCCATGTGATAATCCTCTGCTCAAGCTGAAAGATTTTGAAAAGCTTCACAAGCTTCTCCAGGAGTTCCGCAAGAATAAGGAACGTAGAATGTATGTCTTCCTCGACGAGGTGCAGGCAGTCAAGGGTTGGGAGCGTTACCTGAAGAGTGTTTATGATTCCGGCGCTCCCATCAAGTTTGTGATCTCAGGCTCGACAGCTTCCTTTTTTGCAGGCGACGTTGCCTCGCTATTGACCGGTCGGCATTTTTATCATCGGATCGAGACCATGCGGTTCAAGGAGTTTCTGCGCCTTCGTCCGGACGGCGGTTTACGAGAGTACGTTGAGTGGGGAGGTTTTCCTGAGGTCATTAAGGCAAGCGTCACCCAAAAGCCAGCCTTGCTCGAAAGCTATCTGCAAACGGTCCTGCAGCGCGATATCATCGAGCGCTATGACATCCGCAACACGAAGAAGCTGTCAGATCTGCTCAAGAGCATTCTTTTCACCGTCGGCGGGAAGGTGAATATGGCAAAGCTCTCGAAGCAATTTGCCATGAATCCCCGGAGCATCGAGCGTTACATCAACCTGGCAGAGGACGCGTTCCTCTTCAAGGAAGTGCCCTTCTTTTCCTATTCGAGGCGGAAGAATCGGCACACGCTTCCCAAGCTGTATCCGGCGGACATTGGCTTCACCAGGATCCTTACGAAACGCTTTGAGGAAGGTAGAGGCACCGAGTGGGCGGTCGCGCATGCGCTTGAGGAGCCTTCCTACTGGTCGGATGGCAAGCATGAGATCGATTTTGTGACTAAAGACGCTGCGATCCAGGTGACGACGGCGACGCGAATTCCTGTGCGTGAAACCGAGGCTCTGAAAGTCTTCACGAAGAAGTATCCACTTAAGCCTATCTTGATTGGTCCGCAGACCACGGACGCAACCATATCTGTGGGGGAGTTTCTGGTGCAATAAGGAGCACTGCTGGGAAAACTTCACGCGGGAATCTCTCCACTCACAGATCAGCGATTCGCAAGTTCTCTGCATGTTTTCGTAAAATCAGTTAATAACTTGTGTCAGGTCATTCAATACAGATGACTATCCGGCGCACGGGCCAATACGTGTAAGAGTGGAGTTGGCGGATTCATCATTAACATCAATCCAGATGTCGGTGCATTCGTAACTTATAACCCTATTCTCAATGCTGCTGGCAATAGCGTTTTTGGTTTAAACGCAATGATCCCTCTGAATGAATTGATGGCCGCCCCTGGAACAGTAAGATTAAGTGTAGCTGAGATGGAAGCAACACGACTCAGATTTGAACAAGGAGACGTTCCCCAAACTTATGCAATGATTCTTGGACTTATTAAGCAAGGTCAAGGACCGCACGCATATAGGACACGACCAGAACATGTTGCTCAAATTTTGGCCGATCACGCTGCGCAGGGAAGATTAATTGAGAAATTAGTTGCTCAACCATAACCTTTCTCATATTTTTTATCCAACTAATCCCGAAGTGGTGTAGTTTTCGTCAGGGACTAACTAAATAGCTGAAAGATTGGTTTCTCAGTGGACATTCGCTTCCGTAAAGAATATACCCCTGCTCCTCTACGGCAGCATCATAGGCATCCACGATGCTGCCGCATTGGAACATACGGTCTATCCCCGCCCCCGGAGTCGAACCAGGAACCTTTCGGTGCCGGCTGGCTATTCTTCATCCTCGGGGCGTTGCGCCCAAGTCAAAAAGCTTCTACAGCCGAACGCTCTAACCATTGAGCTAGGCGGGGTAAGAGAAAGGATTGGTATATTCTTTATAAATATTGTGCCGCGCTCCCGTCGAAGGGGAAAGCGATAGAGCGCGGACGGGTGCGAGAAGCGCAAAGGTCCGCTCCGCCGGGCGGAGCGCTTCAAGCCGGCCAAAGGCCGGACCCTGCCGCTGGCGGAGCCAGCGGGATTGGCTGCGCGCTGTGGCGCGCAGCATATTTCTATTGTGCTAAGGAAAGAACGGATCAGGGAAGAATGGCCTTACGTCCCCTCGTTGAACGCGATCCTGTTGCTCTGCTTGCTCAGCATGACGCCGCGCCGGTCCTTGAACTTCACCGTGGCAGCGGGCAGGTCGATGCCGCCGATGATATGCAGGCTGCTCGTGAGCTGGTAGGTGATGATGCGCTCCTCGAAGGGCTCGAGGGTGTTCAGCTCCCAGATGACCAGGGTGGCTCTCGCGTGCTTGGCGATGATCCTCGTGGGCTTCACGGTGCCGACGGCGAAGTCGCTCTCCAGCTGCGTTATGTTGGGGATATGGTCGACGACCCTGAGCTGCTCGAACATGCTCTTGGTGCGGTTCTTGATGTGGATGACGACCTTCATCTTGAAGATGCCGCCCGCCTTGTCCTCGGAGCGGTGCACCTCGGAAAGGTGCTTCTTCACGATGACCGGGCTGCGGAACTTGAAGTAGGCGAGGATGATCAGCAGGATGATGATCGCCGCATAGAGGACGGGCAGGTAATTCTGCTTGATCGTGATGGCCACGGTCTGCGGCCCGGCCTCGTTCTCCGCCCGGAGGTTGATGTTCCAGTAGTAGGCGTACTTGCCGTTCTCGCTCCTCAGCTTGGTCTTGGGCTCGGTTGCCGTGAAGAGCGCGACGAACGGGGAGATCCCCTGGGTGACAAGGGTCGAGCGCTCGATGTTGCCGCGGTTGGTGTAGGTGAGAGTCGTCTCCTTCTTCAGGAAGCCTGATGTTTTCCTCTCCTGCGATTCCAGCTCGGAGTAGGCCATGACGTTGAAGGCCATGGGCATGAGCTCCCAGGTGAAGGTCTCATTCTGGGAGAAATAGCTGGCAGTCACCGAGACAGCGTCTTTCGCGGGCATGGTGAAGGGGTTGAAGCTCAGGCGCACCTCTTGCTTGCGCTCCTCGTTCGGGGAGAGCGCGAGGGTGAGCTGCTGCTGCGAGAGCAGGCTTATTACGTCGACGTGGAGATTCTCGATGGGCCGCGGGTTGTTGTTCTTGATGGTGAGCCTGATCACGAGCTGCTCCCGGGGATCCACCTCGGTGGCTGCGAGCGTCGCGGACATGCGCACGTCGGGCAGGTATTCGCGCTGCTCGGTCGTGCCGTGCTGCACCTCGATCGGCACGATGCTCCTGATCCTCGTGCCGCTCTCCCTGGACTTGACATCGATGAACAGGCGGTAGAGGGCGTAGCCGACGTACAGCGGCCTCATCTTGACGACCACTGTCTTGGTCTCCATGGCGCCGATGGTCACGACATAGTCTGTCCGCGGCTCGGTGTAGAAGTCCCAGTCCGGGACATTGGGCGAATCGATGGTGAATTCGGCAGCCATGTCTAGGTTGTTCTTGATGGTCATCCGGATGGTCGCCTCGTCGACGCCGTCGAAGAAGACGATGGACTTCACGGGCTCGGCCGTGACCTCGAACTCGTCAAGGGCGATGACGCTGGTGGTGAGCAGGACTGCTAGGACGAGGAAAAACAAGGCTTTTTTCATGAGCGGCACCACTCTCGTATGGTTAAAGGTGCTTTAAATAGTTTTCGTTCCACCCTTAAAGCCGCAATCTATTAATAGCAAGTCCCTTTTCCAGGGAAGGGGGTGTCAATATGCGTAAAATAGGCGTCTTCGGCATGGGGGCCATAAGCCCTATCGGCAACAGCGTCCCTGAGCTCTGGCAGAGCCTCTTGGACGGGAAGTCAGGCATCGGCCCCATCACCCATTTCGATCCAGCTGATATCGTTTCTTTCGTGGAGCCTTCTGCCCAGCAACCCCTCATCGCGGAAGTGACCGACGCTGAAGGAAAAAAAACCTACATAGACCTCGCGGCAAAAGGACCGATACGGCTCGTGACGAGGAGCGGCGAAACGTATGAGCCCACAACGGTGCGGATCCCGAGGTCCTTCTCTATCGAGACAAGGGAGTCCGCGGAGGTCAGGGACTTTGACGCTGAAGCGATCCTTGCCTCTTATATCCAACGGCACCCTCGCTTTGCAAGCCTCCCTCCAGAAGAAGCAGCGAGCCTCGCGAGGGGGTCATTGCGGCAGTTCGATCCTTTTTCCTTGTTCGCAATAGCGGCGACCATGGAAGCGGTTTCCGGCATCCCAGTCATCGAGGATCTTTTTCGCGTAGGAGACAAGCGGAAAGCAGATGAGCGCAACGACCGTGCAGGATGCTACATCGGCACAGGCATCGGCGGAGCGCAGACCTGGGAAAGGGGCTATCACGAATTCCTTCTGCGCGGACCTTCCCGCGTCGGTCCAAGGGTCATTCCCGGCCTCATGGCAAACCGCCCGGTCTCTGACATCGCGACGCTGTTCGGGCTCACCGGAGGAGGCTATGCTGTCGTGAACGCCTGCGCCTCAGGCAAGAGCGCCCTTATGACCGCGATCGAGGCCATCCACGCGGGCACCCTTGACCTGGCGGTTGTCGGCGGAACGGAAGCATGCGATACTGCGTACACGGTTTCCGGCTTCACCAACATGCAGGCCCTGGCCAAGTCTTCGCGCTACGCTTCCCCCGAAGCGGCGAGCAGGCCGTTCGACATTGATCGTTCAGGATTTGTTATCGGAGAAGGCGCGGCCATGTTCGTCATCGCCGACCTCGATTATGGCAAGAGTCTCGGCCTGAAACCGATCGCGACTATACTCGGCTATGGGATGAGCAATGACGCCTTCCATCCTACTGCTCCGCATCCAGATGCGTTAGGCATGATCGTCAGCATGCGGAATGCGCTCGGGATGGCAGACATCCGCCCATCCCACGTCGATTACATCAACTCCCATGGCACCTCGACCGAGCTCAACGATCCCTTGGAGGCGAAGGCGATCGAGGAGGTGTTCGGCGATTGGGCCGAGACTGTGCGGGTCACCTCGACCAAGGCGAACCACGGCCATCTCCTCGGCGCAGCAGGAGCGCTCGAGTCCGCAATCGCCATCCAGGTCTTGCGGCACGGCATTGTGCCTCCTCAGGCAAACCTCAACGCCGTCGACCCGGCTTGCGCCAGGCTCAACATCCCGACGCGGGCCATGGAAGGAGACTTCAGGGTAACCATGTCCAACTCGCTCGCCTTCGGCGGCGGCAACGCGACGATCATCTATGCCAGGCCAGACTTCCAGAAATGAGAAAAAATGGGGCCACCGTGACTTTCAAGCTGTTCTCTCAAGGGGGCTTGAGCGCGTAGCGCGAAACCCCCAAAGCGGTCATGTCTTTCCGTAAAGGAATGAAGGACCGCGCTGGTATTTTTCCCAGGTTTTTTTTGTCCGTGAGGACAAAAAAAGCTGTTTGAACACGGGTCACTAGCTGTCCGTCTCATCGATTCGGCGGGAACCGCCGCTCTTGACGTCCCCGAGCTAGTAGGATAGACCAGGCTACCCTATGGCCCCATGGAAAGAAGGAAATCCGGCGTGTTTTTAAATCTTGTGACAATGCTTAAATAGAAAAGCGCTGCTCCCTCCGTGCCATGGGGCCGGCTCTCGTTTCGGTTGTGATGACTAACTTCAACTACGGCAGGTTTATTGCTGAATCGGTGGAAAGTATAGTTGCCCAGACCTATAGGCCGTTGCAGTTGATCCTTGTCGATGATGCCAGTGAGGATGATTCTCGCGAGCGGATTGAGAGGCTGCAACAGAGGCATAAGAGCAGGTTCCAAGGCTTCACAGTCGTGTTACTCGACGAAAATAGGGGGATTAATGGCGCCCTCAACCGGGCCATTGCTGAAGTCGGGGGAGAGGCAACGGCCGTCCTCGACGCGGACGACCGTTTTGCGCCTGACTACCTCGAGAGGACTGCCGCCCTCCTGTTTGCAGGGTCTCCCTCATTGGGATTTGTCTATACGGATTGCGCGCTCATTGACGATCAAGGAAGGTCGCTTGGCTTTGGTCATTCCAATGCCTTTGATGCAGAATTATTGAGAGAAAAGAGCTATATCCCGGGCTGCGGGACGACGAAGACCGAGGCCCTGATGGCAGCGATGCCATTGGATGAATCCATTGAAGTGGCGACCAAGGTTTATCGCTGGCGGGACATCGTCGCCCATGGCTTTGTCGGCCTCCACATCCCCGAGCCTCTTTTTTTCTATCGGATGCATGGCGCGAATGTGTCTGGCATCGGACGAAGGATCATCGCCGATCTCAATGCCGGCAATCAGAGTGCCATCCTCTCAGGCTACTGGCAAAGCCACGATCCTAAGTGATCCTGCTCGCGTGCTCCTCCTTCTGCACCCGGATGACATGGTCCACGAAGCTCTCGATCTTGCTCTCGTGCGACACCACGATGACCTGCCCCAAGTTTAACCGCTCGAACACGTCCTTCAGCCGGTCGAGCTGCTCCGCGGAGAAGCCGTCGGTCGGCTCGTCGAGGATGATCAGGTCTTTCGTCTCGATGTGCCCAATCAGGTCATTGATGACCTTGTTCAGAGCGAGGCGATACGCGAGCGCGGCGCTGGTCTGCTCCCCTCCCGAGAGATAGCTGATCTCGGTCTCGAAGCCGTTCTGCGTGACAATGGGAGTGAAGCGATCATCAATACGAACAGACAGGCCCTCATCCTCCATCAGCAGGGAGAACCATTCGGAGAACAGCGCGTTGAACTCCTGCTGGATGCGGGCCATGACGTGCTGCTCGATGACGCTCATGAGCGAGGTGAACGGCTCGGAGAGCCAGCCGGCCAATGCCTGTGACTCCTGAGCAAGCTTCTTGGATTCCTTCTGGAGACGGATCTCCTCAGCAAACCGAGTTTGCTGCTCCTTCAGTGCCATCTCCTCGCTCTGCAATCCGGAGAGGAGTCCCATCAGCTCCCGCTCCTGCTGCCGGAGCAGCTTCAGCTCCTTGGCGAGGTCTGTCTCCTGCTGCTCGACGTCCTTCGCGGACAGCAAGGCGGCTGAAAGCTCCTGCTGCACGCCGTTCATGGCGCCCGCCCTTGCCTTGAGCTCCTCCAGCAGCTTTTTCTTGGCAGCAATCTGCGCAAGATAGTTTTCATTCTGCCTCGCCTTGAGCAGCAGGATGTCCTGCTCCTGGGTCTTCCTCTGCAGGAGGTCAAGCGCTGCTTGCGCGTCCCTCTGCCCAGAAGTGAGCTGTTCCTGCTCCTGGGCAAGGCCTGCCTTCTGTTGCAGGAGCTGTTGCAGGGCAGCCTGCTCCCTTCCGATGACCTGCTCCTTGTGCGATGAGGGGACGTGCTGCAGGCACGTGGGGCAATTGTCAAGCCGCTCCAAGGAGGAGATGGTGGACTGGCACTGCCGCTGCCTGGCCATGGCCTCGCCTTGCCGCATGCGGTTCTGGCGCTCCCGCTCCTGGAGCGTGCGGAGCGCGTCGCGCTGGGCGGCAATGCTGCCTTTCAGGCCAGGATCCTCTTGCACGACGACCGGAATGATGAGCTTCTCCAGCTGGGCGACATCCTGCTGGATCTGCGTGCGCTGGCGGGCGATGCCCTGCAGCTCGGTCACGGCCCGGTCGAACCTGAGCCTTTTCTCACGCAGGTCGGCGAGCTGCCCCTGCAAGGCTGTTTGCCGCTCCTCCGCCTTGGCAAGCAGGTTCGCAATTTGTTCGCGATCAGCTTTCTTATGGGCGATCTTAGCCGCAGTCTCGACGAGCTTCCTCTCACCGCGCACCTGTTCTGCGATATTGGCTTCGAGGGTCAAGGCTCGGCCTTCATGCATCCTCACCTGCTCGCGGAGATGCCCGACCATGACCTGGGCATTTTCCCTTATGCGCTTGTACTTGTCGATCTGGAAGACGCGGCGCAGGATATCCAGCCTCGTCTCGCTGCTCTCGCTGAGGATGCGCTTCATCTCCTCCTGCGGCGTGTACACGGTGTAGCGGTAGATGAGGTCCTTGCCCTTCTCGAGGAGCATCTCGGGGTAGCCGAGCAGCTCGAGGATCCAGGCGCGGAGCTCGACCGGCGTCCCTTCCCGCTTGAGGTCGCCGAGGAGGAGATAGCCTGCTTCCTGCTTGACCCCGTCCTTGGTGCGCTTCAGCGTGCGCTTGATGATCAGCTTTTTCTCCTTGACCGTGAGGCAGAGCTCGACGTTGCCCTCGCGCTTGCCGTTCCGCAGCAGAGCCTCCCCCGAAAGCTCGCCTTTCTTGATGCCGAACAGCGCGAACTCGATGGCCAGCAGCACGGTGCTCTTGCCCGAGCCGATGTCGCCGGCGAGCAGCACGCTGCCTTCCGGAAAGGTGATGGTCTCGGAGAGATAGCTGCGTATGTTCCTGAGGGCTATGGAATGAAGACGCATGGCCCGGGGGAAGACAGGCCGGCTCTTAAGTTTTTTGCTAGATTCAGCCTTGAGGGATGATGTCCTCGACGATGCCGATGTCGTTCAGCACGAAGAGATGCACGCCCGGTGCGCCGAAGCGCTTGAGCTTCCTGATCATCTCGCGCGCATAGGAGATGCACTCTTGGCGGGAAGCCGCCTCGTCCTTAAGGACTGACTTCCATTCCTCGGCAACAGGGATATTGAAGAACTGCTCGACCGAAAGCGCCTGTTTCAAGCTCGTGAGCGGCCGGATGCCGGCGATGACCGGCAGCGTGATGCCCGCTTTCCGCAACGCAGAGACATAGCGCCGGTAGTCCTCGGCGCTGAAGATCATCTGGGTGATGATGGCATGCGCCCCCGCATCAGCTTTGCGTCGCATGTGCTCGACTTCCTGGTCGATGGGATCCTCAGGATGGCCCGCGACCAGGATGCAGAAGTCTGTCTTGGCGCCTGAGCGCGGCCCATCATCAGCACCCGACCTGGGCAAGTAATTCCCTTGGTTCATGCTGCTGATCTGCTCGACGAGCTGATAGGCGTAGCGGTAGTCGCCGTCCCACTGTTCCATGGTCTGCCCTGCCGGGGGGTCGCCGCGCAGAGCCAGGATGTTCTTGATGTTGAAATAGTGCAGGTCGGAGAGCTCGTTCTCGATCTCGAACTTGGTGTGCTCGCGGCAGGTGAAATGCGCGATGGCGTTGACGCCGAAGCGCTGCTGGAGCGTGAAGGAAAGCGGCAGGGTCCCGCCCCGCAGGCTGCCGCCAGCCCCTTTCGTCACGCTGGCGAAATCAACGAGATGCTTGATACGTTCTACGTGCGCGAAGATGCTGTCCGGCAGCACGCCGTTTCGCGGCGGCACAAGCTCTATGGAGACCGTGAACTGCTTTTCCTTGAGGATGTCGGTGATTCTTCGCATGGATTCCCGTCGGCAGGCTTCTGTTTTAATGTTTTATCAGTTCATTGATCCGCTCGACAGCGGCGAGGGCGTCTTTCGCGTACGCCGCCTTGATCTGCGTGGCGAAGTCGTCGGTGATGACCGCTCCCCCGACGATGACCGGCACCCTGATGCCCGCAGCCCTGAGTCCGTCGACGACCTGCTCCATCTCGGCGACCGTGGTGGTCATGAGCGTGGAAAGCGCGACAAGGTCCGGCTTGTGGGCGGCCGCTTCCTTGATGATCCGGCTTGCCTTGACATTCACCCCAAGGTCGATGACCCTATAATGATGGCTTTCCAGCAGGGCGATGACTATGTTCTTGCCGATGTCGTGGATGTCGTTCTCGACGGTCGCGAACAGCACGCAGCCGGCCTCCCTGCCGCCCGCCTTGCTCAGCTCGGCCTTGAGCCTTGAGAAAGCCACTTTCATGGCCTCGGCGGACTGCAGCACCTGAGGCAGGAAATATTCTTTCGCGTTGAACTTCTCCCCTACCTTGTGCAGCGCCATGATGAGGATGTCGTTGATGGCAAGTGCGCTAAGCCGCTCCAGGGCTTTCTCGATGAGGGGGATGATGCTGTCCTTGTCGCCGTAGAGGACGGCGAGGAAGAGCTGCTCCTCGACAGGCAGGTCATGGTAGTCTGGCTTTGCCCGCATGAGGACGTGCAGCGTGGTGTCGCTCTGGGCGATGGTGTCCAGGGGATTGATGATGGCGAGGTCGAGGCCGAGTCTTTTGGCCTTGGAGAAGAACTGGTGGTTGATGGCGCTCCGGTTGGGCAGGCCGTGCGAGACGTTGCTGATGCCCAGGACGGTGCGGAGGCCGAGGCGCTTGAGGCCCTGCAATGTCTCCAGCGTTAGCTGCTCATTGCCGATGTCGGTCGCCAGGGTGAGCGTTACGGCATCGAAGAGGAGATCTGCCGTGGGGATGCCCAGCTTCGCCGCCCTCTCGAGGACGCGCTTGGCGATGGCCAGCCGGCCTTCCGCGGTCTGAGGTATGCCCGAATCGTCGAGGCAGAGGACGATGCAGCTGGCGCCGTAGCGCTTTGCCAGCGGCAGGATCTCGGCGAGGCTCCTATCCGTTCCATTGACCGAGTTGACAAGCGCTTTTCCGGCATAGCCTTGCAGCGCGGCCTCGATGGCTTTCGGGCTCGCGCTGTCGATGACTAAAGGAAGGTCCACGATGTTCTGGACTGTGGCGACCGCTTTGGCGAGGAGCGCTGCCTCATCCGTGCCGGGCACGCCGACGTTGATGTCCAGGAGGCTTGCGCCTTCCTCGCGCTGCTGCATCGCCTGGTTGCGGACATAGTCCATGCTGCCCGCCTTCAGCTCGGCGATGAAGCCCTTGCGGTTGGTGGGGTTGATGCGCTCGCCTGCCAGCAGCGTCGGCTCGACAACAAGGGTTCGGGTTCGCGAGCAGAGGACGCTCTTTGCAGGAAGCTTCCGCAGTCTCGGTCTCATGCCCTTTACAGCGTCGGCGATCTCGTGGATGTACGCCGGCGTGGTGCCGCAGCAGCCGCCGATGATGGCCGCGCCCTCGTCGGCGAAGCGTTTCGCATAGCGGGCGAACTCCTCCGCGGAACAATCCCAGGTGACCTGCGAGCCGTCGACGCGCGGCATGCCCGCGTTGGGCTCGACGCAGATCGGCTTATCGGTGCAGGAAGCCATCTGCCGCAGCGTTGCCAGCATCCCCTTCGGCCCGTCCGAGCAGTTCGCGCCGATGACATCAGCGCCGAGGGCTTCCGCGACGCGGACATAGGTCTCGACGTCAGTGCCTGTGCTGGTCCTTCCGTCCTGGAAGGTCATGGAGCTGATGATCGGTCCAGGGAAGGCTGATCTCGCGGCGATGAGGCCAGCGCGCAGCTCCTGGATGTCTGAGATGGTCTCGAACATGAGCACGTCGCAGCCGGAAAGGAGGCCTGCCTGCTCCTTGTAGGCGGCTAAGGCTTGGGAAAAGGTCAGCGAGCCTAGCGGCTCGATGGATCCGCCAAGGGGACCGAGGTCGCCGACGATGACGCTCTCCGGGCATGCCTTCCTCGCGATGGAGACCGCTGCCTTGTTGATCTCGGCAACGCGGTCGCCGAGGCCGTGCTTGCCGAGCTTGACCCTGCTTGCGCCGAACGTGTTGGTGAGGATGAGGTCGCTGCCGGCGTCGCTGTACGCGCGGTGGATCCCGGCGATAGCCTGGGGATGATGCAGGTTCAGCGTCTCGGGCACCTGCTTGGCGAAGCCGTGCATCTGCAGCATCGTGCCCATGGCGCCGTCAAGGAGAAGGATGCCCTTGGTCAGCCTTTCAAGAAGCGGGGCCATCCCCTCTTGGATGAAGATGGGCTTTATAAAAATTTACTCCGGTCTAAGGAAGCGGCCCCGATGACCGCCGAATGCGTCAGGTTGGTCTTGACGACCGGGCAGGGCGCGACCAGGGATCGCGCCTTCATCTCCTTGATCGCGACAGGCATGAAGAGCTCCCAGTTGTGGCGCAGGTTGCCGCCGATGATGATGATGTCCGGGTCATAGGCGTCGGCAGCGTTCGCGAGCCCGACGCCGAGGTAATAGCCGAGCTCGGCGTACAGCTTTTTCGCTGTCTGGTTGCCGGCCAGGGCAAGCTCGGCGAGCTCCTTACCGCCAGAGACCTTCAGCCCGTGCTCTGCCGCGCTATGGAGAAGGCCGATCGTTGCAGCGTATTTCTCGAAGCAGCCGCGGTTGCCGCATCTTCCCGGGCGGCCGTCATGGTCGATGCTCATGTGGCCTATCTCCATGGCATTGCCGCGGCCGTGGTAGAGCTTGCCGTCGATGCAGAGGCCGGAGCCGACTCCTGTTCCGAGTGTGATGCCGAGCACGGCCCTCTTGCTTTTGCCTTTGCCATAGAGGGTCTGGGCGAGCGTGAAGCATTTCGCGTCATTGTCGACGATCACGGGAAGGGTGAACTTCTTTTCAAGGAATCGCTTGAGGTTGACTCCGCCGGTCGGCACGTTCACGATCTCTTTGCCGATGACGCCTGTCACCGGGTTGAGAGGCCCGGGGTGGCCGACGCCGATGCCCTTGACAGAGCTGTCCATGACCTCCTCGATTGCGGCGCAGATGTTCTTGAGGACGACAGCCTTCCCTTTCGGGGATTCCGTGGCGACCTGGCATTCACGGAGAATCTTCCCGTTGCTCACCCTGCCGGCGATAATCTTGGTCCCGCCGACATCCACGCCGATCTTGGTCATGGGCATGGCCGCAAGGGGGCTGTTCTCGTGTTCTCGGCGCATTCCCTGCCGTTGATGATAGGAACGACAGCGATGTTGCGCGGCGTGGCCAACGAGGCGTCATAAGGCATGCGCACCGTTGTGGCGAAGCCCTTGTCGAGGTTGACGAGCTGGTTGCTGTCCAGGGAACCGCCGTCGCCCTGCACCACGACGTAGACCATGCCGATGTCCTGCTCAGGCCCGTTCTCGAGCACGACCTTGACCTCGTTGTCGGCATAGCAGGCCTGCGCCTTGCCGTCGATGGTGACGATCTGGAAGAACTCATCTGCCCTGCAGGACTCGCCGATGACCAATCCTGTTGGCCCGCAGCCGGCCAGGAGCAGCAGCAGGAGGATGAGCGGGATCATTTCAGTTCCTTCTTCAGGATCTCCACGATGGGGACGGGCGTCGGGTCGGTGCCGTAGGCGAGGGCGAGGTTATAGGACAGGTAGAGTGAGATATGGAGGGCGGAGAGCAGCTTGGAGAGTGCGCAGTCGCCCCGGATGACCAGCTCGGTGACCGTGGTGCCTGTCTCGCGGATGATCTTCTTGGTGATGTCCATGCGCTTCTGGATGCGCGGGCTGTCATCCTCGTCGCGGAGGATGATGGCGTGGAACCTCGCTGGCAGGTTGATGAAACCGTTCAGCTCGTTATGGTTGAATTCGGGGTAGATGTTGTAGAAGGCGGGTGTCTTGGAATTCTCGTTGAGGTCGATCTTCCATTTCCGGGCGACCGCCTCGAGCTTCCCTGAGCCGTAGATGAGGGGCACGCGGTCGATGAGCCTGGATGAGAGCTCCTCGCCGATGCGCCGGTGCTTAGGATTATCCAGGGCCGCGATGGCCTTGTCGATCTCAGGATCCTGGTTCGGGATGAGGCCGGCGTTCTGCAGCACGGTCAGAAGGGGGATGAAGAGGTAGCCTGTCGAGAGTCTTGGGGGAAGCCCGCCAGGCAGCTTGATGTGCGGCACGTTCTTCGCCAGCGCCATGGCCTCCAGCTTGCCTCCGGCGCTCAAGGCGACGATGGGGAAGTTCTTGCGATGCGCGTCCTGGAAGAGCGACAGCGTCTCCTCGGTGTTGCCGGAGTAGGAGCTCACGAAGACGAAAGCGTTCTTTTTCACCCATGGCGGCAGGTGGTAGTCTTCGATGACAAGGATGTTGAGGTCGGGAAGGTACTGCTTGAGCAGCGTCCCCGCGTAGCCTGAGCCGCCCATGCCGCCGACGATGATGAGTTCCGGGGAGATCCTGAGCTTTATCTTGCCGCCGAGCTTTCTGGCATCCTGGATCTGCTTGCCGAACTGGTCGATCAGGCCCTTCATGTTGCTCTTGTCGATGGCCTCGGCCTCTCGGATCATACGACGTAAAAAGGCATGGGCGTTTATATACCTTTCTATCCCGCTCCGAGGAGAAAACCGGAGAGCCACCATAACCTTTTTAAACCGCCCCACGTTCCCCTGCTCCACGGAGATGTGGGGAGTCGCTTCCCTGAATCCGGCAAGAAAGCACAACAATGGAGGCGAAAGGAATGGGATTGTATCAGTATCTTCGGAAGAATTGGCAGTCATCTTCTTTAAAGGAAAGGATGATCCAGTGGCGGCAGGAGCCGGTCACCTTGCGGATCGAGCGGCCAACCCGCATCGACCGCGCGCGGTCCTTGGGCTACAAGGCAAAGGAAGGCATCTTTGTCGTGCGGCAGCGCATCATCCGGGGCGGCCATTCGCGGCCGGCGATGCGGCATGGCAGAAGGTCAAAGCACATGCGCCGCGTCATGGTGCTGAGCAAGTCCTACCAGTGGATCGCGGAGGAGCGCGCCGCCAAGAAGTTCGTGAACTGCGAAGTGCTGAACAGCTATTTCGTGGCCAAGGACGGCAGGCATTACTGGTTCGAGGTCATCATGGTCGACAAGCTGCACCCGGCGGTGCTGCATGACCCCGCCCTGGCGTGGATCGCTCAAGGCCAGCACACGAGGCGGGCGTTCCGCGGGCTCACGGCATCTGGGAAGCGCAGCCGCGGCATCCTGACCAACGTAGGATTCGGCAGCGAGAAGCTACGGCCGAGCATCACGGCGAACAGGAACCGCAGGAAGTAACCCTGTGCCGGATGACAGCGCTGGGAACGGTAGATTTAAATAATTCCTAGGCACGCACAGCGGCATGACCATCTTCATCTGCGGCCATTGCCACTACAAGTTCGAGAGGCCCAAGATGCCGAATCGCTGCCCCTACTGCGGCAGGGATGGTGTCCTGGAAGCCCAGAAGACGGCGGAACAGCTTCTGAAGGAAACGGTCGGCGAAGACTAGATCTTGCAGCCGGAGAGTTTCGAGAGCTGGCCGAGCTCCTGTATGCCGAGGACTTGGCCGCCGTCAGAGAATTCCCACGTCGGGAACTGGGTGATGCCTTCGCACGCGATGGAGTCCTTCTCGCATACGACGCGTGAAAGGTAGCGCGCGGAGCCGCCGAACTTCTCCAGCTGCCTGTCGCAGGCAGCATCGTTCTCCTGGCAATACAGCGTGGCGCCCTTCTGCTTCAGGCACTGGGCGAAGCCGTCGAAGTTGCGGTTGAAGAGCATCAGCGAGAAGATGGTGATCATGACCAGGATGAACGCCGCGAGGACGATGTTGCGGACCGGCGTCGGTATCTTCATGGGGCTCTTGCCGCGAGGGCAGTATAAATATCTTGCGGCGGGAAAGTCGCTGAAATCCCCCCCGGACTTTCAGTCCTTTAAGAGCGCGGGGCATTTTTCATTACCGTATTCCGATGACGAAAAGTATTTTAATATGCTAACAAGCAAGATGAATACTCATTAACTGATCGGAGGTTAGACCATGGAAAAGAGATTTTTTCTGTTGGGATTTATGGTGGCCGCAACATTACTTATGGCAGGAGTTACAGCTGCGGACACATTGACCTTAAGGCCAAACGCGCAAGGGTATTATGCCAATTGGATTAATACGGGTTGCAGCTCTGGTTCGTCCGAATGGCAATGTGTTGACGAAAATCCTGCCAACACATCCGATAATCTGTACACCAACGCTAAAAATACATACGAATCTTTCGCATTTCAAGACACCGGATTTACCAATGAAGTGATCAACAGCATCACTTTATATTTTTATGGGCAGAGCTACAGCAGCACAAGATACAATTTCCAGCCGCTCATACGGTCAGGAGGTACGAATTATCTTGGTTCTCTGAAAAGTTTGACCTCAAGCTATGCATACTATAGTGAAACCTACACGACAAACCCCGCTACAGGTTCAGCGTGGACCATCGCCCAAGTCGATGCGCTTGAGGCCGGGATGAAATCCTACAGCTCAAGCTACGGTGGCAGAATTGCACAGGTGTACGCCGTCGTTGACTATTCGCACCCTGACTCATGCTCCGACTCTGACGGGGGAAACACGCCCTTGACCTTCGGAACAGCCTCCGGCTACTACAACGACAATCCGTACAGCGATGACGACTACTGCGTTGACACCGGCAACGTCATGGAGTATTATTGCAGCGGAGCCTATGAGCAAAGCCAGCAGCAAAGCTGCGGGACTGACTATTATGGTTCCCCGTATTGCGTGAGCGGCGCAGTGTACAAAGATTTCACAGACTATTCCTGCGCTAGCGGGGCGTGCGGCTCCACCACGACGCCGGAGTTCGTTGAAACCTGCACCACCCCTTACGTGTGCAGCGGCGGCCAGTGCGTCATCCCAGACAGCTGTTCAGACACGGATGGTGGCTATGTTCCAGAGACCTTCGGCACCGTAAGTGGGTACTTGAACGAGCAACAGTATAGCCAGGATGACTATTGCCAGGACAGCACGACCTTGGTGGAATATTTTTGCTCGTGGATCCATGCGGCCACGTGGATTACCGATTGCGCTGGAAACACGACTACCCTGTGCTCGAATGGGGCATGCGTTTAATCGTATTTTTTTCTTTTTTTTCTTTTGTTTAGGTATTCCTTCTTCTTGCAGGGACTCCCGATCATTTTATTAAAGTGTTCGCCTCCAGGATTCCCATGAAGGCCAAGACCCTGGTGGTCTATAAGTCGGTCTCCGGATTCACCGAAAGATATGCGAGGTGGATCGCGGACGAGCTCCAGGCAGACCTGCTCCCCCAGGCGAAGGCTGACCAGAAAATCCTTGAACGTTACGACCTTATCGTCTACGGCGGTGGTCTGCACGTCACCGCCATCAACGGCTTCTCGAAGATCAGGAAGATCCTGGGCAGGCTTGGGAATAGAAAAGCCATCGTATTCGTGGTCGGGGCATCGCCCGATCCGCCACTCGGCAAGATCAAGGAACAGAACTTCAAGGGGAAGGAGCTCCCGCTTTTCTATCTCCGTGGCGGCTTCAATTTCAGCCAGCTGGATTTCCCCAACAAGGTGATCATGTACCTCTTCATCCAGGCGACCAAGCGCAAGGCGGTCAAGACCAAAGGCGAGAAGGACATGATCACCTCCTATGCGCATCCGACGGATTTCACGGGGAAAGAGCATATCCGGGGACTGGTCCGGCAGGCAAGGGTGCTTCTAAAGGCTTGACAGCGCCTCGCCGTCGAGCTTGCTCTTCGCCTTGTGGCATCCCCTGCAAAGCGTCCGCAGGTTGTCCTTGTCGAAGAGGTCGCCGCCCATGCGGACCGGGATGATGTGGTCGACCTCAAGCTCGGCCTTCCGGAACCGCTTCTGGCAGATGCTGCACCTGAAATGATCCCTTCGCAGGACATCGCCCCTGACGAAAAGCCAGGAATGGTTCCGGTTGAATTCTTCCATGCATCGCTGGGAGCAATAGTGCTTTCTTCCTGCCGCGACAGGCCGGTCGCAATTCCTGCAACACGTGTTCCCATGGCCATCGCGCTTGTCAGGTGTGTCAGAAATGCGTGGATAGCGTGCCATCTAGACCATGATCTGTTGTTGCTGCCCCTCTACCAATGACGTTCCGATGCCCTGGCCGATGAGGAAGCCCTGCCTGCTGATGATCTGGGAGAGCATGGACCAGAAGGATTCCTTCCTCACGTACTCGATGGGCTGCAGGCTCGCGTTGAAGCGCTGCTCGAGGATAACCAGGGCGTCATCCCTCGTGCCGAGCACGTCGACCAGGCCGGCATCTTTCGCCTCTGAGCCGAGCAGGACCATGCCGTCGGCGAGGCCCTCGACCTTTTCCCGCGACAGGTTCCTGTTCGCGGCGACCTCGTCGATGAACCTGTCCCTGATGAGGTCGAGTTTCGCTTGGAGCAGGTAGCGCTCCTCGGTCGTGAGGTTCCGGAATGGGGAGCCTGCGTCCTTGTACTCGCCGGAAACAAGGCGGTTATACCGCACGCCATAGCGCTCCATGAGGCCGGCGAAGTCGACGTAACTCGAGACCACGCCGATGCTCCCCACGACTGACATGGGATTCGCGACGACAATGTCCGCGGAGCTCGCGATCCAGTAAGCCCCAGATGCGCCGACATCGTGGATGACAGCGATCACAGTCTTGTTCGACTCCTTGACAACCCGCGAGATCTCGTCGGTGGGCACAGGGCTGCCTCCCGGCGAGTTGATGTCAAGGATGATGGCCTTGATGCCTTGGTCATCCTCTGCCTCGCGGAGGAACGCGATGATGGTCTTGGCGTCTGCCTCGTCCGAGGTGAAGAAGCCGGCGCTCGGCTCAGACACCAGCACGCCCTTGACTGGGATGATCGCCACCCCGCCTTGGCTCAAGGGAAGGCCGGGGCTCTGCAGCAGCCAGGCGAACAGGAGGGATAAAAGTCCCAGGACTGCGATGGTTGTGAGGATGGTCATCCATTTGCCTTCCATTCAGGTCACCTGCACCAGTTCCATGGTCTTCGTCCTGCTGAGCCGCTCCAGCAGTCTCCTGCCTGAGAACAGCATGAACAGCGGATCGATGATCCAGAAGAGGATGAACGGGAACAGCGGGATGGCGAAGAGGTTGCGGACGATCGCCTGCCAGAGGCTGGGCCGCTTCCGGTCGCAGGCGACGAAGATGCCGAGCACGGCCTTGCCCACGGTCTGGCCGACCAGGAACTCGAGGGCGGCGAAATAGGCGAGCGAGAGCAGGCCGATGACGGCCGAGACGAGGATGAGGCGGTTCGTGACCGCGGGGTTGCTGGTCAGGAACTGCGCCGTTTCCATGATCCCTGTTCCGGGGACCATCCCGGTGACCAGGGCCTTGAACGGCGAGAACACCATGAAGTCCAGCACCAGGATGTCGATGAGGAAGGCGAGGAGCCTTTTGAAGAGCCCTGCCTGCACCGCGACCTTCCGCTGCTGGGGAAGCCTGAGCGACACCATGGTCAAGGGGAAGGCCGGGGTGTTTAAATGATTTGCGGTCTCCGGCCCTTATCGCCGAAACATTTATCAATACTTACAATGTAAGTATCCAATAAAGAAAGATTTTTATACTTGTTACTTACAATGTAAGTGGGGAACCGTAACATTTATATATTAATTACTTACAATGTAAGTAATTAATGTACTGGTATACAAAGGCGTGAAACTTGGCGAGGAAAAGAGGGCCAGAGTCGATACGGATCTCCTCTATCCCAATCGCTGTTTTACAGGACCGCAAGGTGAAGGTCCTCGAGGCGATCGTCGAGTACCTCAAAGACATCCAGGGGTTAACGTACCATGAGATTGCAGAGCTGCTCAACCGTGACGACCGGACGATCTGGACGGTCTATAGCCGGGTCAAGCGCAAGCGGGGGAGGTCGCCATGAGCTACTCGCCCGACTACGTGCGCTTCGTGGACAAGGAACTGGGGAACCTCCACCGTGTTATCACGGAAAAGAGGCGCCGCAGGCACCAAAGGATGACAGGCTTCACCGCCCTGGCGCTCATCCTCGCCGTCGGACTGGTCCTCTTCCAGACCGACCGCGGCTTCTTCACCGGCTTCTTCCTCTACGAGGAGAACCTATCGGCAGAGATGCCGCTCGCGATCAAGGCCGCGTCAAACTCGAGCGTCGAGATCGCGCTCGCAGGGCCGCCGACCTCGCTCTCGCTTTCAGGCACGATCATCGGCGACGGCAATGCACGGGTCTATGCACAGATCGGATCAGAGACCATCCTACTCTTCGACAGTCAGCTTATACGAAACGCTTCTTGGGAGGCAGCCGGTTCCTCTTCTTCTACCCCCACGCCTGGACCGGCTCCTCCATCTTTACTCACGCTTGACCTCGCGTACAACCAAGGCACGCTTTGGGACAGCGACGACGACGGCATAGCCTTCATCGACAGCATCGTGGACTTCACGGTCAAGGCGACAACATTCGACGAAAGCATCGATACGTCGCGGGTGTGCACGCGCTGGCTCGTGCATTCTTTCGACACCGGCGAGTTCAGCGTCATCTGCAATGGGGCGGCGGACTGCTGCAACTTCCTCGGGCTGGAATCCTCCGTGGAAGCCTGGGACGAGCCGTACAACGCATATGTCGGGAGGCACAGCGCGACGGCCAACACCGAAGTCGGCGCGCAAGCGGTGTTCGTCGGCAACCTCGGTGAGGTCGACAACTCGAGCTGGCAGTACCTGAACGCCACCTTCATCGAGCCGCGGCAGTGGCCGTTCAGCGTGAGCTGCGCGGAGAGCTGCGCGCTCAACGCCTCCACCGGCAACATCACCCTCATCATCGAGCTCGACGGCGCAGAGCTCAACCTCACCGGGCTGTCCTACACATACCTGCAGCGCGTGCTCTCCGAGAACGCCTCGTCCTGGCTCGCGGCCTTGCGCCTCCGCTTCTCGGACACCGGCATTGCGTTCCTCAACGTCACCGAGCAGGGCGGCATAGAAATGGAAAGCCCGGGAATTGCCGCGACCATCACCAACCTCACCGACCACCTGCATCTCTTCGACATAGGCAACGCCGACCCTGGCGAAGGATTCGCGACGCGCATGCTCATCCTCAACATGAGCGAGGAGGGCAGCGCCGACATCCATCTGGAAAAATCTGGCTATGTGGACGCGATCATGGCCTGCACTGACCTCGTGGGCCAGGAATGCTTCGCCTGGAGCCCCTTGGCAGTTGATTTCTCGCAGGACGATGAAAGCATAGCGTTCACAGCAAAGGGCCAGGCCGCGTATGCAGGACGGAGGGCGGATGCCTTGCTCCTGCCTTCGATCGCGGACGGCCAGAGGCTCGCTCCTGGAAACATCAGCATCTCAGTCAACCTCACCAACACCACGGACTGGAGCCCAGTGCAGGACGCGTCCTGCGACATCACCGTGCTCGACGAAGTTACTCCGTTCATCTTTGCGGACGGGCTCTTTAGCGCGACCGTGTTCCTCGGCGAATCCGAGGGCTTGCCGATCGCTTTCAGCTGCACAGCGTCTGGCATCTCGCTGAAGCGGACCATCATCCTTGTCGTCGCAGAGCCGGTCTCCCATGAAGAGCTCTCCCATGACCCTATCATGGTCAATCGCCCGGTCGTCTGGCGGAAGCGGATCACGATGGAGCAGTACGCCGCCAACCTCACGGTGGCGATCCCAGATGATATCGAGAACCTGACGGTCATCGCGCAGAATGTCACGCTGCATGACGACAGCGTCATCGTGAAGACCGGGAAGCGCAACCGCACGCTCGCCCATTTCAAGAAGGAGCTTGAGGTGAGGCGGCTCGCATCGTCCCTCCAAGCGCCTACGCAGGATGAACAGGGCGGAGGCTTGCTTACCGGAGCTGCCATCGGAATCCCGCGCCTGATGAGATGGTTCCTCAGCATCACCGGCCTCGCGGTCTTCGGCGATGTGACCTTGGATCCGCAGCAGCCCGTATTCGGCGACACCGTGTCCTTCTCGCTCGGCGCCGACGAGCCCATCGCGTACTACCCGATCGTCGACGGTAACGCAACTCTGCTCGACGAGCCGCAGCTCGTCCTGGACGCTCCCGGCGAGTACACGGTCGTCGGAGTGACTGCTGCGGGGGCCGAGACGCCGTTCCTGCTCTTCACGGTCGCGGATGGCAACGTCACGGTCAGCTACTTGAACCAGTCGCCTGCGCAGGGCGGCGACGAGCTTGTCCCCGGCCTGGGCGAGCCGAACGAGCTCTTTATCGAAAGCCCGCCGCAGGATCTCGAGATTGTCTTCGAGACGCCCGGCCCTGTCGCCGTGGAAGAAAACCTTTCCTCTGTGCAGAAGGCCATCCATGTCGTGACGCCTTACGTCTACGACGAGGTTTCGGGCATCACCGCCATGCCGGAGTTGCAGGGCAAGAGGGTGGCGTTCTACCGCACGAACAGCTCGCAGAAGCGCCGCGTCCGCACCATAGAGACGAACGACACCAACAACAACACCCTCGAGGATGAGGTCATCTACCAGCTCACCGAGCTCGGCAACGAGACTCTGCTGCTCATCCACGCCGTTCCCGATGACGTCATCTCCCCTGATGAGTCGCCCGCATTCCTGGTGAACGGCACGCCAAGGGATCCTCCGTCAATCGAATTCCTCGACGCCAAGGGGAGGGCCGTCAACCTGTCCCACACGCTGCGGCGGGGTTCAGGCGAGTACGAGCTGACCATCGACGCCGGACGGAGCCTCACGCCAGGCAGGTACCTTGTCCGCTCGCTGTCCGGCGAACAGCTCACCGCTTTCGGCTTCCTCTGGGGTGTCCTTGCCCTCAATTCAGAGAGATCCACCTATCCCGAGAACGCGACCTCCTTCCTCAGCCTCGCGGTCCTCGACAGCCAGGGCCACATGGTCTGCGACGCTGATCTCGACCTGGTCGTCACCAGGCCGGACGGCAGCCAGGAACTGCTCTCCGTGGACAATGGCCGTCTCCGTGTCTCGCCTGAATGCAATGTCTACGGCTACACCTCCGAGCCGGACTACTACGGCTACCTCGCGCTGGGGGCGGTGGGCACCTACCGCCTGAACCTCACGGCCTACAGCGACGAAGGCATCCAGTCCATCCAGGACGCCCTCCAGGCCGAGGCGGTCCCCGGCTTCGACGTCGAGCGCCGCGGCCCGACGAGGATCTATCCCTACCTGCCCTACGCCATGAACATCAGCATCACGCCCTCCGAGGATTTCCGGGGCAACATCGAGGAATACATCCCACTTGATTTCGTGGTGGCGCCGCAGGATGGCATGACAGTGCAAGAGAAGAAAGGCGCGCAGCAGCTGACCTGGCGCCGCCGCATCTCGGCCGGCGAGACCGCCCAGTTCTCCTACGAGTTCGACGCTCCGGACTTTTCTCCTGCGCTTTATCTTGTTGGCGAGTTGGATCTTGGTGGCTGGGGTGAGTCGCGTAAATGGCAGATTGCTTCGGATGTCGGTGCTACGATGCCGACGATTGGCAATCTGGTTTTTAATTCGACGAATGGCACTAACTTTACGAGTGAGAATTTGACCGTGGCTTTCACAACAAATGATGTTGATGGCGATCGGGTTATTAATGCGACTGATTGTAGGGTGGGTGGCGAATCGTTTGCCCGGCTTAACTTGCCGTTTGACCATAACGTATCATCGATGGCGCTGGATGCCGTTGATGACATTTCGACGTGGAACAATGATGCGACGCTCGGTAATGGTACGGGGGAGGGCAATGTTCCTTCCTGGACGCCGGACAGTCCGCGGGGTGGCGGTTACCAGTTCGATGGGGTGAACGATTTCATAGCTATTTCTGATGCTCTTAACTTGCCCGGAGGCGATTTGGGTGCGTGCAAGGAGATGACGGTTATGTTCTGGATTCGGCTGAACAGCTCTCAGGGGGGCACCGGGTCCTCAGTCCGTATGATTACCAAGCGGCATCTCGTGACGACTGATTCTCAGAGCTGGCAGTGCGGTTTCTCTTCTGGCATCGCAAACCGCTTTTTCTGCGGTATTTACCAAAGTTCAGGGACCTATCAGGATATGCCTATGAATTCCACGCTTACGCCGAAGGCATGGTATCATATCGCTTGGACTTGGAACGCATCGGAGGGCATGCGGTTTTTTGTGAATGGCACGTTGAACACGAGCAACGCTTCGGGGATTGGGGACAGGGCCGTTCGGAATAGTCCGGGGGTTAATATTACTATCGGGGCTCAGTACAATAGCGCTACGCCTTTCAACGGCACGATTGATGACTTCAAGATTTATAATTATACGATGACTGAGGATCAGATTCGGGAGATTTATTTAGGTAATGACCGCTACATTCCGTCGTATGAACTTGTTGAGGGTTTTAACTATTCATGCAATGTTTCCGTTACGGACACGGTTAACGCGGATAGTGTTATGACGGATAACATCAAGATTAAGAAGCGGCGCTTCCTGATTCTGAATCCCGCGTCGCTGGCTGATCATGAGATATGGAGTTCGGTCATGGGTAACATGACGAATGGCTCTCCTGCCGGTGTCAATCATACTCTGACGTGGGCGACGTACGCGTTCGGTCGTCGTGTGGCTTTCGATGCCTGGTTTGACAAGGGCAGTGTGAATCTGACTAATCTTACGATAGCGAATTCTTACTTTAAGGTGGCTGTTAATCTTTCTAACGCTTCGAATCTTAGCACTAAGCACTCGGTTTATTTGAAGAGTGCGGGTGAGGCGGGGTTGTATGTTTGTCCTGCTGCCATGGTTTTGGCGAATGTCATTCCTGCTTGTCCGGGTGTTATCGAGTTTAGTCATGCTGAGGCGCTGGCTGGTACTACTAAGTCTGGTATCAATGTCAGTCTTATTGGTGGCGAATACGTTCTGGCAAACTTGTCTGGAACTGGTGTTGCTGTGAATAGTACGCCTGTTGTGAATCTTACGTATCCTGAGAATCTTCAGTTTCCTCCGCTGTTTCAGGTGCCTTTCCAATGTAATGCCACGTCGCCTTTCAATCTGGATAACATTACGTTGTGGGGGAATTTTTCTGGTTCCTGGGTGGAGGAGGGTGTTTCTTATCCGCGTAACGTGACTGCGTTGCCGGTGTTCGGGAATGCGACGTTCTATTTGCCGTTTGATTATGCGAATGGGAGTTATGATGGTCAGTATGCGATTAATTTTTCTTCTGCAAACTTTACGGGGGCTATGCGGAGTGGCGGTCTTGATATCGGTTATAACGCGTCGGGTTCGAGTGTGGTGTATAATGCTTCTGGCAATTATAACGTGACGAATGGCACTATCATGTTCTGGTACAGTCCTGAGTATGGTTATTACGGGTTTCCTGAGGTGAAGAATTCTTATGTTGGTTTTTGGCAGAATGGGCTTCCTGCCTCATCGAATTATTTTTTTCTTGCTGCTTATGTTAATGATTCTGGTGGTGGTTCTTATGAGTTTCGAGCGGAGTGGGAGAAATTGAGTGCATCCATCTCGCATAATTCCAGTCGGGTTTTCATGAATGCGAGTAGCTGGGTCCATGTTGCTTTTACTTGGAATAATACGCATTCTCGTTTTTTCATTAATGGTACGGGGGATGCGCCGTCTACCAACAGTCCTGGGGTGACTCGCCCGGTGATGAGTGGGAACATGACGATTGGTCGTCGTATTGGTGGTCAGACGATGGCGGGTGTCATGGATGACTTTCTCATTTTTAATTCCAGTCTTTCTGAGGATCAGGTTTTTTCGGTTTATAATAGGACAAGGCCGATGCGGGTGATGAATGTTACGCTTGTTGAATCTTTGGCTGGGCAGGGGGATTATCTTTGGACGTGTAGTGCGTATGACGTGTTTAATCAGACGGGTTATGCTGCTAATTACACGCTTTCTATTGACTTGGTTTCTCCGACTATTAACTGGACGCCTCGTGCGGATGATGATGAGCTTGCGCTTAGTCTTACGCGTAACTGGATTTTCCTTAATGTTACGGCGAATGATTCTAATGAGCAGAACATCACCTTTGCGCTTTTTAATGCGACGGGTCTTTATAGCAACTTGACTAATGTCAGTGGTGGTCGTTCGAGGAACTTTACGAGCTTGCCGGCGAGGGATAATACGTACTTTGCTAATGTAACCATTGTGGATAAGGCGAGTCGTTCGAAGAACACGTCTACTCGGATTTATTATATGAGTGGCCCTCCGCTTTCCGTTTGGCCTGTTGCTCCTTTGAACGCGACGGGGTTAGCGGAAGGAGCCATTGCCTTCAGCTGCAATGCAACTGATGACAATAGTATTGAGAACGTGTCGCTTTGGGCGAATTTTTCGGGGTCGTGGCAGATGAATCAGAGTCGTAATCCTCATGAGATGCAGGCTAATGATACGCGTATCATCTTCCTTTCTCATTTTAATAAGGACGCGACGCCGACGATTGGGAGTCTTGTTAATGCGAGTGGGCTTTCCTTTCGTCGTGGCAAGATGCAGGAAGGTGTGCAGTTAAATTTTAGTAGTGTGGTGATTGAGCAGAATTTGACGTATGGCTTTCCCGCGAATTGGAATTGGAAAAATGGCACTATCAGTTTCTGGTATAAGCCGGCGTTTGATTCTGGTGAGTGGGGCACGTATCTTCCTGGTCAGTTTGCGATTATGAGGAATCAGTCTTTCTTTTTTGATTGTCATGGGGAGGCGGATAGTTGGGGTTGTGAATGGAGTAATAATACGGGTGCGTCGGTGAGTTTTTTCGTTGCGATGACTGCTCAGAAGGGTGAATGGCATCATTTCCTTTTTATGTGGAATGCGTCTGGAAGCTGGATTTTCTTGAATGGGTCGCTTGTGGGTTCTAGTGCGGATACGCCGGCGGTAAGGAACATGACGAATGTGAGTGCGGGCGTGTCGATTGGGTATTGGCTGTGGGATGGCACGCCTTATTATGGGTCTGGTGTTCTTGATGAGTTTGTTGTCTATAATGAGTCTCTTTCTTGGGATCAGGTTGGTGGTCTTTTTGAGCGTGGAGCTGCTTTCCGTCAGGCTAACGTGACTTTTACTGTTGAGGTGGGTGAGGGCGTGTACAAGTGGGGTTGCGCTGCTTATAACAACAACACGTTTTCAATTTTGCCGACGGCGAACTTTACTAATGAGGTTTTGGGGCAGATTATTGCGGGGGTGAATGCCAGTCCTAATATGACGGGGTATGGGATGAATGTCACGTTGTTTGCTGCGATGACGGATGGGGCTGGTGTCTCGACTGCTTGGGCTGAGGTTACGGCTCCGTATGGTACGGTGACGAATTATTCGATGTCCAATGTGAGTGGGTTGTTTTTTGTGAATGTGAGTGATTGGCGGAATGGGACGTATCGCTTTAAGGTTTTTGCTAATGATTCGCTTGGTAACTGGCAGAATTCGAGTGTGAGGACTTTTGTTGTTGGTGTGAATCTTAGTGTGCAGGTTCGTACGCTCAAGGAGATTTATGGTGTGGGTGAGTGGGTGAACTTGACGGATCCGCCTTCTTTTGTTTCTCGGGTGTTGGAGGAGGAGCCGGACGCGGCGATTTCGGGGTCGGAGTCGTTTGAGCGAGAGGACCTGTTGGGTGGTTGGGCATGTAGTTCTGGTTGTGGGGGTCCGGTGTTTATTGGTTTGGGGGTGCCTGATGGCGCTTCGGAATTGTGGGGATTAACGTTGCCTGTTGTGTTGCGGGGTGAGATGCGAGAGCTTGTGGCAGGTGCTGGTGGAGATCCTTTGATTCGTATTGCTCATGCGGATTACCTGGATAAGGATCATAAGCTCAGGAGGGATGTTACAGAGGAGGTGTTGTTTAGTGAAGGGCAATGGGGTCCGCGGATATATCATGGGGAATCTCTTAGGGTTACGTTTGAGAAGTGTCTTGCTTCTGAAAATGATGTTACGGTGCGGGTGAGGAATCCGCAGGGTTTCAGGACGGCTATTGAGGTTTTTGGTTATCCGTCTTCTGTTAGGTTGGCGGAGTTCCCGGTTATTTGGCGGGAGGGGAATTTTTCTGTCGCGTTGACTGCGTTGGAGGAGCCTTTGTGTACGTTTGATCTTCGTATAAGGAATCTGGACAGCCTGTCATCGTCCTATCTTGAGTTTGATGTTGTTGTTGATGCTGCTAAGACGTTAGATGTGGTTACCTTGACCGCGCCGGTTTCTGATCCGAATGTGGATGTGAGTCAGAATTTTACGATGAATTGTACTTGGACGCAGGTGGGAGTTGGGGCTGCCGAGGTTGGGGCTGTTTATTTTCAGTATTCAGAAGATGGCGGTGCCACTAACTTGACGATTCCTGTTTCGGCTGCGGGTTTGATTACGCCGGCTGCGAATCCGTTGACGGGCACTGCTGCCGGGACTTATTCGGTTAATGTGAACGGGAGTGTTGCGGGGAGTTATCAGGTTAGCTGTAAGGTGTTTGGTACGAATTTGGGGGCTAACAGGAGTTCGGGTCATCAGGCTGTTACGGTCGTGTCGCCGTCTTATCCTGTTAATATTACGCTGAATGGGAATCTTAATGCTGATCAGACTATTTCTTTTCCGGCTATGGCTGTGGTTAATGGGACTTGTGCTGCGGGTTCTGGTGCTTGTTATCTGTGGGCGAATCTGAGTGGGGTTTTGGTTCAGTTGGCGTCTGATGATGGGGAGCCGTTTTTTGTGCAGAATACTACGGGTGTGGGAGGCGGATCTTATCTTTATAAGGTTAATAGTACTCAGAATGGTACCGGTGTTTCTAATATTCTTTCGGTGAGTAAGGCTGCCGGGTTTGCGGTGTTGCAGGTGCCGGCTTCTTTGGGGTATGGTCAGGCGGTGATTGCGAATTGCTCGTGCAACGGCTCAAGCTGCAAGCTGAACAGGAACGGCACCGATGTCATGGCGACAGAGAACGGGACCGGCATCATCCTCGGGGCGGGCGACCATTACTATAATTGCTCGAACGATGCGACGCAGAACCATTCCTTCGCGAACCAGACCAACACCCTCGCCATCACCCAGGCCACGGGAGCCGTGACGCTACAGGTGCCGACCTCATCGGCCTATGCCGTCGAGGTCACGGTGAACTGCTCCTGCAACGGCTCGATCTGCCAGCTGTACCGGAACACCACCAACGTCACCTCGAGCGAGAACGGGGTAGGCACCCTCCTCAATTCGGGAGACCACCTCTACAACTGCTCGAGCGCGGCGACGCTGAATCACACTTTCAAGAACCAGACGGGCGTCCTGACCGTGGAGACGGCGGTCCTGACCTACACGGAATTTGATGGCAATGGCGAGACAACAGACCTCTCCTTCCTCACCGAGGACAACGCCAACGTCTCCGGCTTGATATTGGATGATGGCGTTGACGGCAAGATAGAGTTTAATGCTAATGTTACGATGAATTCGACGTTTAATCTTGATGCTACGGTTCAGATTGACTACGCTTCTATTTATGTTAATTCCGGGTTTTATCCGTCCATGAACATCGCGGCCAACCTGACCATGCGCGGCCTGAAGATGAGCTACCCGGTCATCAAGAAGGACGGCGCGATCTGCACCGACTGCCAAGTCCTGAGCTGGAGCTCCATTACCGGCACGCTGATCTTCAACGTTTCCGGCTTCAGCGACTACACCGCCTCCGAGTCGAACCAATCGAAGGTCGAGAACCTCAACCTCACGAACACGAGCTTCTATCTCTTGATATATGTGGATAAGTGGACAGGGACCTATTGGAACCGGACGCGGGTCGTGGTTAATGATACGACACCGAGGCCGATCCTGTACGCGAACGGTTCGGTGCTGAAGCTCGACACCGTGTTCAACGGCCTGTTCAACACGACGACGAACGGCAGCGGGAGCGGCTTTTATCGCGTTGTGGTGAACCTCACGAACGGCTCTGACGTGCAATTGCTCAACCGGAATGACTCGTCGCTCTCGGCAGCGTATAATTTCACGATCGATGTCTCGCCGCCGCATAACATCACGCTCAACTACCCGACATCAGGTTTGACCGTTGCAGGCTCGGACATCAATTTCAACTGGACGGCGTCTGACAACTTTGATGATAGCATGGTCTGTAACCTGACGGTTGACGGAGTGGTCAATGTCTCGAATGTCGCGTCCGCGAACCATACAGGGACGAATTGGACGGTTGTCGGCTTCGTCAATGGCGCGCACCAGTGGAACGTCACCTGCGAGGATGAGGCCAAGAATGTGAACGTGTCTGCTACCTATACGTTCACCATCGGATCCAGTGGCCCGACGATCGCGAGCGTGAACATCTCTCCGTCCACTATCGGCTATGGCTATAACGCGACGGTGCAGGCGACGATCACGGATGCGGACGGCGTGTCGACCGCGTGGCTCGAGGTGACGGCGCCGTATGGCGCTGCCACCAACTATACGATGAGCAACACGAGCAGTTGGTACTATGCGAACTATTCGGATTGGCGGAACGGTTCCTATACCTTCCAGGTCTATGCCAACAATACGAACAACGACTGGTCTGTCTCGGACATCAGCAATTTCTCGGTCGGCGTGAACCTGTCCGTCAATCTCTCTCTTATCGATACGGTGTTCACGACCGATGAGTTCGTGAATGTGACCGCCGGTTCGCAGATCCTGAATCTGAACCTGTCGAACACGACCTTTTATTTGTTGATGGTTGTCGATAAATGGACAGGTTCATATTGGAACACGACGAAGGTTGTGGTGAATGACACTGCTCAAAGGGCGTTCCTGTACGCGAACGGCTCGAACCTCTCGCTGAGCAGCGTGTTCAACGGCCTGTTCAACACGACGGCGAACTGTAGCGGCGATGGCTCTTATCGCGTGGTCGTGAACTTGACCAATGGATCGGACGCGCAGCTGTACAACCGGAACGACTCCTCCTTGTCCGCTGCGACCAATTTCACGTATGACACGTCGCCGCCGTGGGTCAACTTCACCGGCCTTACACCCTGGAACGGCGAGAACGTCTCCAACCGCAAGTGGCTCTACATCAACGTCACCATCAACGACAGCACGCCGGTCAACCTGACCTTCTTCCTCTACAACGAGACCGCCTTGGTCACCAGCGCGTCCACGCCGGCAGGCAACACCTCCTACAACTTCTCGGGCATGGACAACAACTCGCTGTACTGGTACAACGTCACGGCCTCTGATGCCGTCGGCAACACCAACTGGACCGAGACCCGGGTGATGCGCATTGACGACCATTGCACCTACGAGTCCTGGGAGACGGACTGGAACGTCAACACGACTTGCCTCATCGAAAATCGCACCTACACGATGAACGGCAACCTTACCATCACCGATGCGGGATCGCTGACCATCAAGAACGTCACGCTCGCCTTCAACCTGACCGATTCCTTCGACAAGCAGGTCCTGGTGAAGGGTGGTGGCGTTCTCAGGGTGGACGGCTGGTACGACGAGTCTGCAGGGGACCCTCCAACAATCTACAGGGGGTATTCGAACGTCTCCACGCTCAATCAGAGCTTGAAGCTCAAGTTCGTGGTCGAGCCCGGAGGCACTGCGCGCATCAATAGGACCAACCTCTCGGACATCGGCGCGTCAAGCACGGACATCACAAGGCAGGGCATCATCGCGTTAGGCAACTTTTCCCTTACCAGCAGCTCTCTGGTTCGCGTCTACCAAGTCTGGCTTGCCGTCAATGGTAGCAACGTAACAAGAACCCATCTGAATGGGGGTGGTCAAGGCATCGCGGCCATCGTGGCGAATGCCTCACAACTCAACCTCTCTTATAACGACATCTCCTATTACACTAATAACTCCTATGTGTCCTATGGCATCATCGTGAACGGCAGTCAAAGTGTCATAGCGAACAACTGGCTCTCGCACATCGGTGGCGACCGGGCGACCACTGGCGAGGGCATCGGCATCCTCGTTAAGAATAGTGTTGGTAACCGGCTTGAGAACAACACGGTCTTTGACATGACTGACGTCGGCAGTTCATTTGTCAATTGTATCAAGATGAGCAGCGTGAACAGCACTCTGCTCAGTGGCAACGTGTTCGAGCACATCGGGGACCAAGGGGCTGGCTACCCAACCGGCATATCGATCACGGGCAGCAACAATATTACTATCGTCAACACTACCGCAGTGAATGTGGGGCATCAAGTGGATGGCATTTCAGTGGTTTCCTCAAGCAACGTCGTGATCTCTGCGGCAACGTTGGCCAACGCGACCAACGGGCTTACGCTCGTCGGCTCCAATTTCACCGTTATCGGCGTCACCACTCACAACACGACTCAGGCTGGCTTGTTCGGCCTCGGCTTGAACAATTCCTACATCCAGGACTCGCTTTTCTGCAACGCCACCGGCTCAAGCGGGTTGCGGCTCCTCAATTCCTATAACAACACGTTCGCCAGGGTCGGCTTTTCCAGTACCAAATGCGCGGTTGACATTCTGGCGTCGGGCAACAACACTTTTATGGACTCGGTGATCAGCACCAATGGCTCCAACGACCTCTGTGCCAATAACTTCAGTATGTCCATCGCGGATGTTCCTGTGCAGAACATACTCATCAACAGCAATTACAGCCAGTTCCAGTTCAATCCCATCAACTTGAACTATAGTTGGGTCATCAAGTGGCCGATCATGGTCTATGTGAACAGGACGGACGGCGTTGCGGTCGAGGGTGCGCTCGTCCGGGGTGTCAGCGCCAACTCGCAGTTTATCGCAAATAGCACGACCAACATCTCTGGATGGGTACCGCGGCCCATCAACCTGACTGAGAAGGTCAGGAATGGCTCCGGCAACCAAACCGAGCTGCCGAGCAGCCTGACCGCATCAGCGGTCGGCCACATCAATAATACCGTCAATTACAGCTTTACTGGCGGCAACGAGACCAACATCACCCTCATCCCCCATCCGATCGTGAACCTCAGCTCGCCGGCTGACCACCAGGTGACCAACGCCAACCCCCTGACCTTTGTGTGCAATGCCACCGATGACGTGGACGTCATCAACATCACGCTCTGGGGCAACTTCTCTGGCTCCTGGGCGGCCAACGACACCCTTAATGTCGGTGCCGAGACCTTCAACTCCTCGCAGTTCCCGCTGACCAACCTCTCGGACGGCGACTACCTCTGGAACTGCAAGTCCTACGGCGCCCTGAAGGTCGGCAAGTGGGCGGCGAGCAACTGGACCGTGACCTCTGGCAGGTCAGGGCCGAGCATCTCCCTGATAAACCACACGCCGGACAGCCAGGGCTACGGCCAGAACATCACCTTCAGGGCGACCGTCGTGGACACGAACAGCGTCGATGACGTCTGGATCAGCATCACCTCTCCCATAGGTCCAGAAGCAAACTATTCCATGGCCCTGGTGGAGGGCATCTACCAGGTCAACCTCACCAACTGGACCAACGGCACCTACAGCTACGAAATCTATGCCAATGATAGCATCGGAAATATCGACCGATCCTCAGGCACGGACACCAGCTACAACTTCTCTATGCAGCTCGTCATCAACCTCACCACGAGCAGGGCGGTCTATGGCGTCGACATGATCGTCAACCTCTCGGACAACGCGACAGCTTGGTCGCGCGTCAATGACACTGGCCTCACGAACACGAGCTATTACCTGATCGCCAAGACCCAGTATTACAACGGAACGGACTGGCATGACGAGGACACAGTGATCGACGACACAACCGCAAGGACTGTTTTCGCGGGCAACTTCACGGCGCTGAACGAAACCTGGAACACGGCACTGTACAACGTCTCCAACCTGACGCATGGTTCAGGGCTCTATCGCGTCTATTTCTCTGCGACGGATCGCACTGACATCCTGCTCAGGGACAAGGACGGCAACAACATCTCCGGCGCGGTGAACTTCACGTATGACGCGAGCTCGCCGAACGACTTTGCCGTTTACCTCCCCGGCAACTACAGCTTCACCAACCTGACCGACATCAACTTCAACTGGAGCGTGCAGGATGATACAGACGCGAGCCTGCTCTGCAACCTGACGCTCGATGGCGCCATCAACGTGAGCGCTATGACCGTCGCCAACGGCACGCCGACCAACCGGACCGTACCCGGTCTCGTCGAGGGCAACCACTCCTGGAACATCACCTGCATCGATGACGGGCTGAACAGGGCATCCTCGCCGACCTGGTGGTTCTACATCGACCTCTCGAATCCCGTGGTCAGGATCGAGAGCCCTGACAACGCCTCCTGGATCAACGGCGCCTCGGTTGTGCTCCGCTACAACGCCACCGATCCCCAGCTCGACGACTGCGTGCTCTGGGCGAACTTCAACAGCACATGGGCTGCCAACCGCACCAACAGCACGCCAGCCTCAGGCGCGATCGACAGCCCCAGCTATGAGCTGCTCAACGGCACCTACCTCTGGAACGTCTGGTGCAACGACACCTGGGGTCATGGCGCCTTCAACGCGACGAACTTCACGTTCTACCTGGATACCTCAGCGCCGAACATCACCCTGCACTATCCGCTCGGCCAGTTCCAGAATTGGTCATGGGTGAACTTCAATTGGACCACGAACGACATCATCGGCCTGCAGCTCTACTCCAACATCACCATCAACGGCACGGTGAACGTGACGGGCATAGCGACGGCCAACGAGACGCCAACCAACTACACGGTCACCGGTTTCGTGGACGGGTTCTATGTCTATAACCTTACGTCCTATGACCCTGCGAACCACACGAACACCAGCGTGCTGGCGAACTTCACCATCGACACGACGCAGCCGGTGGTCGGCCTCGTCGCGCCTCTGAACAACAGCGTCCTGGTCGCCGGCGCCATCAATTTCGTGGTCAACGCGACCGACCTGTACAATCAGAGCTGCGATCTCTATGCCAACTTCAGCGGTTCCTGGGCCGTGAACGCCACCTCGGCCTTCCGCTCGGGCTTGAACACGACGTTCGCCATCACAGTGCCGGAAGGCTTCTATGTCTGGAACGCGCTCTGCAACGACACGGCGGGCAACAAGGCCTGGAACGCGACAAACTTCACGCTCAGGGTCGATGGTACAGGCCCCACGATAGCCAGCGTCACCGAATCCGCGGATCCAATCGGCTACGGCTTCAACATCACCATCTCGGCCACCATCACGGACACCAACAACGTGAGCAGCGGCGTCCTGGAGGTCACGGCTCCCTCGGGCAGGAAGGCGAACGTGACCATGGTCAACCTTAGCGCGACGTACTTCGGCAACTTCAGCGACTGGGAGAACGGCACACACAGCTACGTTGTTTTCGCGAACGACAGCTTCAACAATTGGGCGGTTTCAAGTCCGGATACGTTCGCCCTTGGCGTGAACATGACGATTACTATCCGGACGCGGAACGCGTCCTATCCTGCGAATGCGTCGGTGAATCTGACGTCGTTGTCCTATATGGAGAACAATCTCTCGAATACCAGCTTCTATCTGCGGATGTTTGTGCAGAAGTGGAATGGCACGGGCTGGGCCCATGAAAAGCTTATGGTGAATGATTCTGCGCAGCGTGCGGTCTTCCAGGCGAACGGCTCGGTGTTCCAGCTGGATGAGGTGTTTAATGGTTTGTTCAACACCTCGACGAATGCCTCTGGGGACGGCTATTATCGGGTTGTGGTGAACTTGACGAATGCGTCTGGTGAGGCGCTTCTGAATCGGAATGGCTCGAGCTTGTCGGCAGCGTACAACTTCAGCGTTGACTTGTCGCCGCCGTGGAACATAACGCTGATCTATCCGGCGGACGGCGCTGTTCTTGATAACGGCTCGGTGAACTTCAATTGGACGGCTGTTGATAATTTCACGTCTAACATGTTGTGCAATCTCACGATTGATGGCATCGTGAACGTGTCCAATATCGGTTCCTTGAATGCCACGCCGACGAATTACACGATTGGTGGTCTTACTGGCGGGAGGCATTACTGGAACGTGTCTTGCGCGGACATCGTCGGCATAGCCAATTACTCCACGACGTTCTCCTTTGATGTCGAGGCCGTTGCTTATTTGTCTGACTGCACGAATATTTCTGTCCCTGGCTTGTACTGGCTTTCGGCGGACATCAATTCCTCGTCCGCGCATTTCGGCTCGTACTGCATCAACATCAGCACAGACAACGTCACCATTGACTGCCAAGGCCACAAGATCGTTGGCAACGATGTCGTGGATTACGGCATCTATACCGCTCCCGCGGCCGCTCACTCGACCAACATCACGATCAAGAACTGCAATGTGACCGATTGGGACACGGCCGGCATATCGTATAGCAATGCAAATAACAACACTTTCCTGAACATTACACTCTATTCAAATCCAGATTATGGAATGGTATTCTCCTCTGCCAACAACAATACGTTATCTAATATCAGTTCGTTTTCAAGTGCGACCGGAATTATGATAAGCAGCTCACGGTATCTCACTCTGAATAATATATTTACAAATTCTTCTAGTGAAAGCGGCATTGAAATTGCCGGCAACAGCGGCGGATTGATCGTCACAAACTCAACCATCACCAACAGTTCGGAATGGGACATCGGTTTCGGAACTGACAGCTGTGCTGCCGCCGCCAACGCCGGCATCACCCTCACCAATGTGAATGGTACAGACAACAAGCCGATCGTGTATTTCAACAGCTCGGTGACCATAAAGAACTATGACAATAACTTCACCGAGATGATCTTCTGCAACGCCGACAACTCTGTCCTCGACAACATCACGCTCAGGCACGGTGAAAAGGAAACCAACGGCATCATCTTGCGGTCAACAGACTTTAGTAACCTCTCGAATATCTATGTCAATGACAGCACGGATGGAATATTCCTGCGTGGATGCAACAACATCACACTGACGAACGCCTCTTTCATCTCCAATCTCAATGATGCCCTTTCGATATCCCAGACGAACAACATGACCGTGACCAATGTCGTGGCGCAGTCGAGCGGCTGGCGTGGCATAGAAATCAGCGGTAACCTCAATCGGATTATCAATACTACTATATTGGATACAAGGTCCAGCATCAATCGCATCGGCTTGTACATGAGCAGCGACAACAATTCCTTCGAGAATGTCACCATTTCCAGCAACGGCCAAGGCATCTACCTTGACACTGGTGCTGATGATAATACCTTTTCGAATGTCATAGTCAAGAACAGCTCAACCCCCGGCATCCACGTGGTTACGGCAGGCCAATCCGGCGACAACTCAATATCTAACAGCTTGTTTAACAACTCGGTGAACGTGGTCTTCACCACAACGGTCTACAACAACACCTGGAACGGTTCCCGGCAGGCAGGAACGCGCATCTTCGGCAACAGCACGCAGCTCGGCGGCAACTTCTGGGCGTTCCCCAACGGGACCGGCTACTCGGAAACATGCGCTGATGTAGGCCAGGACGGCTTCTGCGACAGCCCCTTCGACGTCTTCGCGAACGCCTCGTGCGTGCCGGACAGCACGTGCACCAATAACACGGACTACCTCCCCCTCACCAACGACCGCTTCGGCCCGAACATCACGCTGGTCGCCCCGGGGAATGCTTTGACCACGGACAACGCGACGCAGCGCTTCAACTGGACCGCTGTTGACATGTCCGGCGCAAATATTGACTGCAACCTGACTGTTGACGGGGTGGTCAACCAGTCCGGCTTCGTGCTCACGAGCGGCGACTGGCGCAACGTGACCATCGAGGGCTTTATCGACGGTGCGCATTACTGGAATGTTACCTGCGCTGACCCGTACAACAACAGGAATACTTCGGTGACGTGGAATTTCACGCTCAGCAGCCAGGTCCAGCCAAACACCCCCATCATCGTCCTCATCGCCAACGAGACCACCAACTACACGGACGAGTACCTCAACTGCAGCGCAACGCTCTCAGACAACCAGAGCAACGCCATGAACGTGACCGTGGAATGGTTCCGGAACGGCACCATGATCTACTCATACGACTACAACCAGAGCTATGCCAACGGCACGTTCTTCACCGCCAACCTCTCGGCGGCCAACACGACCAAGACGGATGTCTTCAGCTGCAGCATGCGCCTCTGGGACAGCATGAACTTCAGCGCCTGGGGCAACTCGAGCAACCTGACCATCCGCAACAATCCGCCCAGCGTCCCCGCCCTGTACAGCCTGGGCAACAACAACCACACCACCAACCGCACGCAGAACCTGGTCTGGAACGCCAGTGTCGACCTGGACAATGATGTCCTCTGGTACAACCTCTCCATCGAGAAGCTCGGCGGCGACGGCACCTGCGCGGTCAACGACAACCGCTTCAACAGCACCCCCTCCGCCAACTTCACGCCAGAGGAGCTGCTCTGCCTCTATGACGAGGACTATTACTACAACTGGAGCGTCTACGCCTTCGACGGCGATGTGGTCTCGGCAAACTCCACCGAGTGGAACTTCAGCATCGACAGCTATGTCAGCATCATGCTGCTCAACAACACGATCCTGTTCGGCGATACTATAGTCCTGGGCGAGACGAGGAACACGACAAGGGAAGACCTCAACCCGTTCCTGCTCGCGAACGACGGCAATGTGTATGAGGACATCAACATCTCGGGGACGAGCCTCTGGGTGACCTCCCCGAGCCCGACGAATGATTACCAGTTCAAGGCGAACGACAGCTTCGAGGGCCACACCTACAATGACTTAAACTCGGTCATCACCTGGACGAGCGTCCCGCTCCTCACCGGGTCCGTGGTGGCCTTGGGCGATTTCGAGTGGCACGACAACAATGACACGGCAAGGGTGGACGTCAAGGTCACCGTGCCGATAGCGGAGATAGCGGGCAACAAGTCCTCGACAGTCACCTTCGAGGCGAGGCGCGCATCATGAGGGCAGTGATGATAGCCGGATTGGGAATCCTGGTCCTGCTAGCGGTCGCCCTCTTCGCCATCCCGGCTGTCGAGCTCTCGCCAAAGAACAACACCCGCACCACCGACAGGAAGCCGCTGCTCCGCTGGCAGGGCGGCGGGACAACGGTCTATCTTGACGACAACCCAGACTTCACATCGCCCGAGGTCATCCGCGCGCCGAAGAGGGCTGCGCAACCGGTAGAGGATCTCGCCTTCAAGAGATTCTACTGGAAGGCTCCGCCGTCACCGGTCTGGCAATTCACCGTCGAGGGAAATGTCCAGGTCTCCATTCCAGAGCCTGAGCTGCTCAAGAACGAGGGTAATACCGTGGTCGAAGTGGCGAAGCGGCAGCAAGGCGGCATCACAGGCGCTATCGTGGCGGTCGGCGCGATCGAGGACATCAGCAATGCAAAAGAGGTCGAGGTGAGGCAGCATGAGTAAACGCTTCCTTTCCTTGGCGCTGCTGGCCCTGGTCCTCCTGGTCATATCCCCTGCTGTCCTCGGGCTCGGCGTCTCCCCCGGCAGGAAGACCATCGAGTTCGTGCCGGACGGCAAGGAGGCCGTAGCCATCACGGTCTCGAACAACGAGCACAAGGACATGAAGCTGGTCATCTCGGCAAGGGGCGAGCTCGCGCAGTATGTGACCCTGAGCGCTGTGCTTCTCGACTTCACCAAGGAGGAGACTTCCAAGACCTTCAGCTACAAGGTCGCCATGCCTCACAACTTTACCTCTCCCGGCATCCACAACGGCGAGATCGTCATCCAGGAGGTGCCGCAGGAGAAGGGCGAGGAAGGCACCTTCATGGGCGCCACGCTCTCCGTGGTCACCGAGCTGCGCGTCAGAGTTCCTTATCCGGGCAAGTACGCCGAGGCAGGGCTCGAGATCTCTGGAGCTAGGGTGAATGAGCCGACAGGCTTCATAGTGCCGGTCATGAACTACGGCGAGCAGGACATCATGAGCGCCAAGGCCAGCATCGACATCATGGGCCCGACCAACGACCCGATCACGAGCCTGCAGACCGACAGCAGGCCGGTCAAGGCCAAGGAGACCAAGGAGCTGACAGCTTCCTGGCTAGCGAACGTGCATTCCGGAAGCTACCTGGCCAAGGTGACCCTGAACTATGACGGCCTGGAGACGCGGATCGAGAAGCTCTTCTCCATAGGCGACCTTTCCATTGAGCTGGTGGACGTGCAGGTCAAGGACTTCAAGCTTGGCCAGATAGCGCGCTTCGACGTCACGATCGAGAACAAGTGGAACCAGGAGCTGGACCAGGTCTATGTGGAGCTGGTCATCACCGATGACAAGGGGGACACCATCAACGCGGTGAAGTCCTCGACCGAGATATTGCCGCCCATCGGCCGCAAGAGCCTTACGCTCTTCTGGGATACCACGAACGTGCCGCAGGGCACCTACAACGGCAAGATCATCATCCATTTCCGCGACCGCACCTTTGAGAAGCAGTCCAAGCTTGTCGTGACCCTGGACCAGATAACAACGCGGTTCACCGAGCTCACCGGCCAGGCGGTCCTGCCGGGCGAGAAGAAAGGGTTCAGCACCACCCTGCTCCTGATCATCATTGTCGGCCTGCTTATCCTGATCAACATCGGATGGTTTGTCTACATACGGAAAGCGAGAGGGCCGCCGCATGCCTGAAACCGAGGGGCAACATAGAAAGATATATAAAGGGGGATTATCAGATGAATGCTAAAAGAGTGAGGTGAGTATAATGGATAAGCCTGTTGGCGTATCGAAAAAGACCATTGCCGTGCTCCTGGTTGTTACTATCTTCTTGTCTCTTGTGGGTGTCTGGGTCATGCTCAACGCGATCGAGCTCCATGCGGAAGCGCAGGAGAAGATCCAGTCGCTCGCCCATACAGAAGGCTCTGGCCAGGTGCTCCTGACCATCAACAGGCCGCCGACCGAAGTGACCGGCCAGGTTGTATTAACTATACGCGGTGATGACCATGCCCAGTGACATCTCTAACAGGACGCTTGCCATACTGATGCTATTCGCCATCGTCATCTCCCTTGGTGGCCTGTACCTTTCGACCAACCGCCTTGCACGGATTGGGGGCATCACCGGTTTCGCCTCAAGTGGGACCGGGAGCGTGAACGTGACGATTGTGAGTTTCAACTCGATCGCGATTGAGGACGCATTGATTAACTTCGGTAACTGCACTCCTACCGCAGGTACGGGCGACAACCTGTCGTCGAATGAATCCTCTGAGCCGGCATGCGTGACGACCGGTGGCACGGGCTCCGGTGTCTACCCGGACAACGTCTCGGTTTCCAATGACGGGAATACGAACATCAATGTGACGGTGAAGACATCCAATACGGGCACCTTCATCGGCGGCACGTCTCCCAAGTTCTGGTATTCGTCGCGGAACGCTTCCGTGTATGGCGGCTGCCATAACACGAGTACGAACAAGTGCGTTGATTCTGCGAGCTGGTGCGGCTGTAACACGGCTGATGACACGAACTGCACGTGGAGGAACCAGTGGACT
>JAZDHH010000009.1:0-15369 GCA_043806015.1 Nanobdellota archaeon
AGCCTCATCAGCGCCGTCAAACGCCTCTTCGGCGTGCACCTGCGTGCACGCACCTGGCGCGCACAGCGCGCCGAAGTATATTCTCGACTCATCTCCTACAACATAGGAGCTTACATCAGAACACTACTTTCTACAGAGCCCGCGCCAAGGCAAGCTTTTTATAGCACCCGATGCAAAGTCAAGTCATGCGGCTCTCGAAGTATGTCTGGGTGCTCGGCGTCGTGCTTTTCGTCGTGCTTATCCTCCAGCTAGACATCCCTGCCCTGCTGCAGATCCTTCGCAGCATCCGTCTCGAGTTCGCCATCCTGGCCTTGGTCCCCGTCGTACTCGGTGATGTGCTGCGCGGCTACCGCTGGTGCTTGCTGATCCGCGGGCTTGACAAAGGCTTCTCGCTTTGGCAGTCGGTGAAAGGCTACCTCATGGGCGTCGCTGCCGGAGCCCTCACGCCTGGCCGTGTCGGCATCTTTGTCCGCGTCCCGCTCCTCGCGAAGGAGGCGCCCATGAAGACCGAGGCGGCGTTGGCGACTGTTCTCGTGGACACAGTACTGGACGCCTTGGCCGTCCTCCTGCTAGGCGGCGTCGGCATCGTCATCCTGGTAGTCGGCTGGAAAGCGGACTTGAGGGTCGCATTCTGGCTTTTCGCCCTGATCGTCGCAGGCATCGTGGCAGTCCTGCTGTTCCGGCACCAGCTCGTGAGGCTGGTCTCTTTCCTTTCCAGGAAGTTGCTCCCTCTCCATTTCCGCGAGCGCGCGGAAGAGACCTTCAAGGAGATGGCCCTCCTGGTGAAGAAGGAGAATCACGGCAAGCTGCTCATCGCATCGCTGCTGAGCATCCTGTCATGGTCCTTGCTCGGCCTCGCCGGCTACCTGCTCGCGCTCGCCTTCGGGCTTCCAGTGCCTGTCCTTTTCGTCATCGCCGTCGTCGCGGTCTCGACGTTCGTGGCGTTGCTGCCCATCTCGATCTTCGGCCTGGGCACGAGAGAAGCGACCGTCATCTTCCTGTTCAGCCTCGCGGCATTGTCAAAAGAATCAGCGATCGCCTTCTCCGTGATTCTAGCGATCGTCATCGCCTGGCTTCCGGCATTGGTCGGCGCGGCCTTCTACCTCAGTGGCGCATATCGGCCAGGAAGCCGAAAAGAACGATCTGCACGCCGGTGAGGATGAAGACTGCGGAAAGGATTGCGGTGGGCACCCTGCTCGAGATGGTTCCTGTCGTGATGTAAAGATAAAGCAGCGGCAGGCCGAGGATGAGGCCGATGATCATGCTGATCGCCCCGATCCAGCCGAAGAAGCGCAATGGCTCGTAGTCGCGCCAGATGCGGATGAGGTTGACGCCGGCGCGCAGGGCGAAATGGAATGGATTGCGCATCAGCCTGCTCTGCCCGTCGCGCTTCGCGAAATGGGCAGGCACCTCGACGATACGGAACTTCGCCTTCGCCGCCCTGATGATCTGCTCCTGGGTGTAGGTGTAGTTTGACGTTATCGGGATCCGCTGGGCGACCTCTTTGGTGAAGGCCCTGAAACCTGTCTGCGCGTCGCTGATAGGGAGGCCGGAGATGTTGGAGACGACCCTTGAGAAAGCCTTGTTGCCCGCCAGCTTGATGGCAGGCATGTCCTCTATGGTTCCTTTGATGCGTGATCCCAGGACAAGGTCTGCCCCGCCCTGCACTTCCCTGATTAGCTTCGGGATCTCTGCTGCAGAGTACTGCCCGTCCGCGTCGAAGTGCACGATGATGTCGAAGCCTTCCTTGAGGCAGGTCTCGATCTCGGTCTTGAATGTTTCCGCAAGGCCGTAGTTCTTCGGGTGCGACCTCACGATGGCGCCCAGGCGCTTCGCCACTGCCGCGGTCTTGTCGGTCGAGCCGTCATCGACGACCAGGATGCGGTAGTTGTACCTTTGTTTGGTCATCTCTTCCTTGACGCTGGAGATGACCTTGCCGAGGTTCTTCTCCTCGTTATACGCAGGTATGGTGACGACGATGCGCGGTTGCATGTTTCCCCCAGGCAGGCTGGGGACGCCTAGTATTTAAATCCTATGGCCTGGCCGGGAAGACGAGGCTCAGGAACTCGGCGTCGCTTTGCCGAGGGTTGTTGCGGTCGTCCTCGAAGACAACCGAGAAGCAGTCAAGGGGATTGGAAAGGAACATCCCGGTCGTGCCGACGAGCTTGCCTGAGTCGTAGGGGAATCGTTGGGAGAATATCCTGCTCGCTGTCGCGGCATCGCATCCCTGGAAGACGGCGGCGATGAGCTCTGATTCGCGGATGGCCGAGCCGTCCGCGTTCCTTTCCGGCTGCCAGATGTTGAAGCTGAAGGAGCCGTCAGGGTTCTGTATCGGCATCTGGAAGTCCTTGGCAGGGCCAGGCGCCAGGTCGTCGAGCGAGGTCGCCTGCACGATAGGAATCTTCTGGGCGACGTTGTCGATCTCGTTGCCTGAGCTGTCCACGGCGGTGATGCCGAGGAAGAATGGCGTGTTGTCTGAAGCCAGGGGGAAGGCGAGGAGCATGCCGTCGTCAAGCTGGTAAGCAATGTCCGGCTGTGGGATGAACTCGCGGTTGGTCAGCGTGTAATGGCAGCGCTGGCCGATTCTGAGAAGACAGTCGCTGTTGATCACGTCATTGATTCGTTCTATCTTGTCGATATCGATGGTCTGCACACCATGCTGGTCGAGCTCTGCTGTGGTGATATCGGTGAAGGTGCTCGTCGCCAGATGCACGCGGTACAGGGCGACGTCAGGGTCTGTGCTGGGCTCCCAGCGGAGCATGACAGAGCGCTCGGCCTTCGGATAGTCCTGGGCGCGGAGCCCAGCGAGCCTTGGTGGCGGCAGCCTGTCCGGGAAGAAGGCTGCGAAGCGCAGCTCGGTGAGGTCCTTCTCGTCTGTTCCAGGATTCAGGGAGTCATAAGAAAGCGACTTGATGGGCAGCCTCACGCAGAAGCGGCGCCAGCGGTCCAGCGTCTTGCACTGGCTCATCGCCGCGGCTTCCTGGTCTGTGATGAACCTGTCCTTGAAGAGGTAGATCTTCTGTCCTGGAAGCACATCCAAGGCTGTAAGGGAGAAGGGTAGGGTGCTGATGGCGACAGGCTGAGGGTCTCCGGTCAAGTACAGCAATGCCACGGTCTTTCCTGGCTCAGAAGCCAGGACAATCTTCTCGAAAGGGAAGGCGTTGGTGGTCGGTGCCACGATTTCACAGGAGCAGTCTCCAGGCTGGGGAGTGTAGAGGCATCGTTCGATCTGCTCGGTGAATGTCCTGAGCAGGTAGTGCGCTGGATTGTCGCATGATTCCGGATTTGTCCAATCGATATCCGGGCTGATGGCAAGCAGCAGCAGCTCGGCCCTGCTCTTCGCGTCAGTGATGCAGGCATCAAGACTGCCTTTGCATTCCGTGGCTTCGCGGAGGAATGCCTCAAGCACGGCCATGACCTGCGCGATCATGCCTTGGTCAAAGCCGAGAGGCTTGTTAAAGCCGGGATCCAAGGAGAATCTAGTGTCCTTGCCCTCAACGCATGAGGAACCTTCCCATCTGCAGCCGACGTCGCAAGGGTCGAGGAGGCATGACCGAGGCTCAAGATAGGTGGAACAGGAAGTGTCCCGGCAGGAATTGCAGGCAGACCAGCCGGTATCCGGGTCAGAAAAATATCGTTTTCCCTGGGCGATGCAATCCTGTTCTTCTTGGGAAAGCCTGCTGATGGCGATAGTCCGATCTTCCGGTCGGATGGGGTTGAAGAGCTTGCCGAGGGCGATGCCTTTGGCCTGGCCGCCGATGATGCTGACCTCATAGCGTTGGCTTCCGGTGGCAGGATAGGCTTGCAGGTAGGAGTTGGCATAGGTCTCGATGTGCCTGGACAACGCGGGCATCGGCTTGCGGGGGATGCAATCGAGGGCGCCGGGCGCCATGACCTGCAGCCAGAGCGCGTAGTCGCCATACGTGCTGCACGGCGTGTCGAAACGCAGCCCATTGCCGAGCCAGCTGTTGACGGCGTAGCCCATCGACAGCTCGCCGGCAGCGTCGGTGTAGCTTTCAAGGTATTCGATGCCGCGGTCGTGCTGGATCAGCTCTGCCTGCAGCTCGCCGACCGCCCGCTGGACGTCCCTGCGTTCTTTCACCAGTTGCAGTCCGGCCATGCCGAGCAGGATGATGGTGATGACGATGAACAGCCAGGAGAAGAATGTGCCGCGCATCACCACACCTCGAGCTTGACCTGCAGCGGATGCAGGCCATCGCTGTATGCGGAAGGGATGAGGAACCGGGCATTATGGCTCTTGCCGAGGCAGGTCCCCAGCCTCTCGAGCGGCGGATCAGAAGCGACGGTCATCCGCCAGCAGGTCTCGTGGTTGAAAAGCATCTGCAGGCTCTGGTCGATCATGGTCTTGAAGCGGTCGTAATCTTTCGCATCAGCGTAAGCGAGCGCGATCTGTAAAGCCAGGCTTCTCCCTCCAGCGTCCTGCTGGAATATCGGGATGGCGAAGGCCGCGTAGTCGATCTCGGAGAACTCCTGGTCGACCTTCTTCTCCCGCATGTCGTTCTCCTTCTTCATGCCGATGAAGAAGAGCACGAGGATGAAGAGGACAAGTATCGGGAGGATTATGAGCACAAGGGCCATGCCTTTTTTCATCCTACCTTGTACACCCCCCGGATGGTGAGAACGCCGAGTTTCCGCTGGCCGGCGTCGTCGATGAGGGCGAGGAGCCTGAGGTCAATCGTGTTCCACTGCTCTGCCCAGGCCAAGGGCTCGTACTTCTCGTAGTAGTCTTTCTTGAGATAGAGCTCGCCGAGCGAGGTTGTGCTCTCGTCGAACACTTCCGCCTTGACCGCGGACTGTTCAGGCATGGTCACATCTCCAACCAGGCTCGGGGTGAAGGAAGCCGGCGTGATGACCTCCTTGTCGAGCAGCCTCGCGACCGCGTTGACCATGACCCTGCTTTCGGTGTTGTGAGTCCTGACGAACGCCTCCCGGTACATCCCGATGAGCATGCCGATGGCGACGACCAGCGCCATGACGAGGAAGATCCTGATGAACCAGTAGAGGATTTCGTCAGTCTCCATGGTAGAACCTCGTGATGCCGCCCATGATCCTGCCGCCCGTCTCAGGGTCCTTGAGGACATCGCCGGGCCCGAGCTCGAGGAAGACCCCTGCCGGCGTCCCGGAGAGCACCTGTCTCGGGTCCTCGTCTGGCAAGGACGCCAGCTCGACCGGGATGATCGCGACGCCGCTGACGCGGGGATCCTCAGACAGGGCGTTCACGATCTCGCAGGCGAGGAGCCGGCGCTCTGCGAAGAGGGCCGTATTCGGGTCAGAGGCGATGTAGGCCTTTGCGACAGCCTCCTGTCCGGCATGCAGGCTCAGGCCGTTATGCAGGTTTTGCATGGCAGCTACGCGAGCGGAAGTGTCTAGCTCGGCGCTGATGTCCGTGTCGAGCTGCCTTGTGGAGGCGATGCCTCCGGGATGATGCCCGCTGATCCGCTGCGCCAGTACCCTGATGACCTCTGATTCGGTCTCAGAGCCGATGGCGATGCCAGTATCTTTCGGCCCTCCATGGCCCGGGTCCAGGATGAGCTGGCTGATGTCTGACGTTGTCGTAAACCTCGGGCAGGAGAGCTTCTTCAGCCCGCTCGAGCCGATGCCCAGGTCGTGGCCGTCATGGAATAACGTGATCGTCTTTTGCTGCTCTGTCGTGGCCTGGAGGATTCGCTCGTGGAGCGGGTTGCGGACTATATAACCTTCATCGAATTCCTTGTTCCTTACCGTCATGCTGTCCACGTTGAGCTCGACGTCGAACTTGCTCAGGTCGTAGGGGTAGCTGACCTCCGCGTTGTGCATGGTGGTGGATAGGGTGTCAGTGAGAAGGGCGAGGTCTCTGGAATAATACATCGCGACAAGCCGGTCGCTGTCGCCGATGTGGTGGATCTTCGAGCCCAGGATCAAGAAGACTCCGATCATGATGACGATGGTGAGAAGGGGCCAGAGAATGTTATCGGTGTGTGCGCCTCTTTTTCCGTGCATGGGAAAATGCTGGCAGAGAGGGTATAAAAAGGTTGTTATCGCGAAACGTCACCAAGAACGACGGTGGTCCCTTGGGCGTCCCGCGTCGCTGTGATCTCCACCCTGGTGACGCCGTTCCTGCCGGCGATGGTGTAGGTGCTGGCGAACGCCCCTCCCTTGATCTTCTTGCAGGGCAGGCTTTTCGTGCCGTGCGTCCCGCAGATCTTTTTATCGCTGGCCTCGAAGTAGCATTCTTGCTGAAGGCCGAGGGGCATGATGATGTGCGCCGGCTGCCCGACCGTGGCGCGCTGCGCCTGGCTGGAGACCTCGTTGGTCAGGATCCGGATTGGGTTGTCGCAGTCGTCCTTGGCGAGCATGCTGTTGCGGATCTTGGCGATGAGCATGATGATCACGATGAGGACTGCTACCCCTATGAGGAGTTTGATGATGGCATAAAGGCCGTTGGTGTCGCCGCGTCTCATGTTATCCAGCCGGGGCCGCTTTGCTCGTGCCGCCATCCTTGGTCAGGCAGTCGGCGGTGGGATCCGTGAGGCAGTTCGGGTTCGGGTCCGGCGCGATCTTGAAGATGCGGCCGGCGAACTCCACGATGAGGTTCCGGAAGATGAAGCCGAGGACAAGGACGACGATGAGGACGAGCAGGATGATGCCGAGCGTCTCGATGGACAGGTTGCCTCTTTTCCGCCTCATGCCAAGGCACGGGGGAAGTCGTTATTTAAATGTTGCGGAAAGGCAAACCTTTTTATACTTTCCAAACGAAAGAAGCGTAATGAAAAGGGGTGCCGCGCAACGCCATCACTACATGCTCTTCCTGTTCCTCAGCATCATCGTCTCCATCCTCGCCATCTCTGTCTACATGATGTGGTTCAGGGAGAAGCAGCAGCTTTCTCCGGAGCTCGATCCTTACGAGAGCGAATACCCCCCTGATTGGGTGGACGTGCAGGGTGATGTCCGGCAGATCAACGTCAGCGAGGCCACCCAGCGCCGTGGTGACCTTGTGCCGGGCCATCAGCGCTATTACGAGATGAATGGCCAACTGACCGTGCTTTTTTTCTCGGGCGCCTACAACGGAAACGTTTTCAGCACCCAGTACAAGGAAGGCGATCGGACGTTGTTCATGATCAGGCCAGGTATGAATATCAGCGATGGCATCCCCGAGTTCTTCGCGGTCTATCGGCGCCAGGAGGAAAGGCCGCAGATGGTGCTGTTCGTGGATGAGGACTGGAAGCAGCTGTCCGGAGGCCGGCTCAACATCGTCTGGAGCGATGACTTCGGAGACAACAGCAGCCTCCAGGGGCGGCCATACGATTTCTCTCAAGAAAAAGACGGGGTCTACATCGATACAATCGATGAGAATCTGGATTGGGTCGCGAACCAGAACCCGATTGTAGGCGGAATCTTTGTCAGCTCATTTGATGTCGAGGGGATAAGGGCGGAATCCTTCTTGGCCGGTACCTACGTCTTCTTGCGTTAGCTCACACCCGAGAGCCCGGGGTGGTTCGGCCACTTGTTCCCTCGCTCAATCACATCGATGAGCCTTTCAGTGGCGTAATCGAGACCGATTTGGATGACACCATCAATGACAATCACCAATGCTGAGACTGGAGGGCATGCAATAGTGGCTCCCGCGGCCATCTTAAGCGGGACATCAGTGGCGAGGCTTGCCGCGATCGACGCCCCATAGAGGGCGAAGCCTCCGATGGTTTTGACGGCGTTAGATGATCCATAACAATATGTGTTATCGAGGATGACGGGGTCGATGCGGATGCAATCCACGGTGAGGCCCGGCCTTGTGGGATTGAATGTCGATTGGAACCAATTTTGGTTCGGGCAGACTTTGACGGCATGTGCGATGGCATCCTGAGAGACGTCGACTTGATTATTAAAATCAGGGATGGTCAATGAATGCGAATAGACCGGCGTCATGCCATCCGCGGGGGTCTTGGAGACGGTGTACCGATTAGGTCCATGAGGAATAAAATCGACGTAATAGATTCCCAGTTTTTCATCTGGGTAGCATAGGCACTTGTCTTTCCAGAGAGCGAGGTTCGCTTTGCAGGGACTCGCAAGGAAGAATCGTTGATCAGCTTGGTCATAGAACCAGCTTTCCAGGAAGCCGCCCGCGCGATGGTCGCGAACGAGCGACAGGTAATAGGGCATGACCTTCTGGTCGAATTCCAGGGTGTAGGCTCCTTCAAACGGCGTCTTCATGCCGACCCTGTTGACGCCGAGGTTATAGAACAGCTCATTTCTGGACTCTTCGGCCATGAATCCTTGGGCGCCTAAGGCATATGCTGCAGCATGGAGCCCCCCTTGTGTCGCGATGGCCGCAGGGACAATCACCTTTTGTCGCGTAGGCAGCTTATCCCAAAAATCGAGAAGTGCCTGCCTGAGCTTTGGACTGTTCTGGACAGCCTCTTCGATTGGCGAAATGAGGTGGCCTCCGGCTTCAGCATTGCCCATCAATGCCTGCACAGTCTCATCATCGAATTCTGTGGCTATTTTTTTAATGGGGAGGGTAGCGGCCTGGTCAGCCTGCTTGATTATTTTTTCTGCTGCTTCGTCACCATTCTTTTTCAGGTAATCAAAGAAGACGGTGGCGAAGGCCTTGGCCCTCTCGCTCCTTTTGGCAACTTTCATGGCCTTAAGCGCCGCCTGAGAGGCTCGGCTCGATTTTGAAATCAACCGGGAAAGCTTCTGTAATTTCGAAAGGGATTTCACAGCGCTTCCGCCAATGAGCGTCGCCGCTACTTGGACACCGGTAAACACTGCCTGGTATTTCATCGCCGAGATGAGCGCAGCCTCTGTCTCAGGGACCTCCCAGCTCTCCTGCTCCCCGTAGGGGAAAGCCTCGAAATACATGATATATTTTGGATCGCCATAGGCCGTAATGTAGTCGGTGATCGAACGTTCCTCATGCTCGATCTGCTGCGGCAGGTTGAAGCCGCAAAGCGAACACATCTCAGTCTCCTTGTCGCATTTTACCTTGACATCGCCGGCAATGGGCTTGCCGCCATAGCAGAAGGCGTTGGTGTCGTCCATCTTGCTCTGTTTCGAGGATGGCAGTTTGGGCTGGACTCTCGCGACCACTGCGGTCGCGTCTGCTTCAGCAGCGCTCATGGCGCTTCCTGGGGCAGCCTCCGTAGTTCCTTGAGGAGTCACGATGACGAGACGCCCATTGTCTCCGGCGATGATGCTGCTATGCACCGTACGCGGTTCAGTCAAGTCCTTGTCAAAAACAACAAGGAATTTTGCCCCTGCCGCGCTGTGGAATTCATCACCTATTCTCCGTGTCCACTGATCATAGTTCGGGTTCATCCAGCCCTCGCCACCCTTGCCGCAATAATAGACCCTGATGCCTTTGCATTGCAGGAAGGTGGGCGAGTCAAAGCAGCCTTCGCCGTATTGGGTGACTTTCCCCTTGGGGAAATAGAGTTCGCGCAAGCGCTGCCCGGCAGGGTCATTGTTGAGGAAATCGATTTTCTTGTTACCTTCTCTGTCGTTTTGCAGTGTGGCGTCCCAGTCAAGGCCAACATATTTCAGTCCGTATTCGCCAAAGATGCCGTCCCCGTTCCGGTCGCAGCCATCGCCCATGGTGAAATCGTTCATGCCTTCGCATTTCCCTACAGCTCCAGAGCCATAAGCGGCGCCCCAGGTAAGGAAATCCTCGTTATCGGGATTAACTAGGGATGGTATGCTTATCATGCACGGTTCTCCCTGATCGTAATTGACAATTAAGGACACTTGATAGACTCGGGGTAACCACTTAACATGACACTGAGGATTCGTGGGAGGGTTTCCAGATGGCAAGCAATCTGATAAATCAGCCCAAACAAAGTGCTCAGCATATGGAACGATAGTATTTTCAAGGATAAAAGGGCGCATCAGATTTAACTCTTCAAGTGTGTCTGGATTATTTGGCAACTGAATGAGTGCTGATGCGGTATAACCAATCATATAACTCTTTATGCCAATCTCCGATCTTTGAATGGTGCTTTGCTGAAACTCGGTAACATCATCCCCCGCAGCGACGGAATTCACCGCAGAGACAAGCCCCTCCATCGAGCCCTTGACATCCTCTTCATCCTCAGTCAAGTCCTCGTTGTACACCGGCTTCTCGTCCGGGACCAGGAGGTTCTTGGCGTTGGTGATGAAGTCTGTGGCGACCGTCTTCAGGTCTTTGTGACCGAAGATGACGGTTCCTGCCGTGACGAGCACCACCAGGCCGAGGAAGATGGGTATGATCTCCCCGAAGAAGACCCCCTTAGAAGAGCCGTTTGAGCGTTTCAAAGAGATCACTCCCTCCTTTTTTTACGTTGAGCGCGAGGATGATGATGAGCGCGATGGCCATCAGGGCGAGGACCAGCATGATGATCATCTGCCAGCCTCCGGAGTCCCCTTTACGAGTTCGCAAGGAACGTGCACACCTCGTCGATGCCTTCATAGGGGATGATGAACATGGCGTTGAAGTCGTCGCCATTGTCTTCTGACCGGGTGATGCCCAAAGTGTCCGTGGCGAATTCGCGCATTTGTTGGGACTGCAGGGTGTTCATGCGGGCGAAAACCACCGCGAACGGCGCTCCGGGGTAGTAAAAGTGCTCACGGAGGAACAGGCCAGATTCGGTCTGTTCGCGGGCATAGGAGGCGATCGACTGCCTGTCCTCATCGCCGATGTCGGCGCCATACCGTGATTCCTTGCCGCGCAGGTAGGTATTGAGCTTTTCCGAAGCCACGGGCATGATGTTCGCCATGGCTTCATCAACCTCGATGCGGGCGCAGATGATGCAGAACACCGGCGGGTGGCTTTTCATGCCCTGGGCCGTTGAATATTTAATCCATGCGGTGTCGCTCGGCGCACTGGAGGAGTCGGCAGCCCAGAAATTCCCTCCTGCCTTCGTCCGCTTCCACCACTCAGAGAACAGCGGCAATTTGCCCTCGCCGACGTCGTGCCAGCAGCGCTCCAGCTCCTCGGCGACCTGGGCATCGACGACATAGGAGTAGACCAGGCCCTTGTTCTCCTCCTTGTCGATATGCTTGTACTCGAGCGGGGGCTCGAAGTACTTCATGTCGTTGGCGAGCTTGATCTCCTGCTCGCTGATGTCTCGCCGCTCGTCATTGATGAACAGGGTCTTGCCGTCGGTGTGGAAATAGGAGGTGTCGAATGGGAACTCGATCTTGAGCTGCTCGATGCGCATGAGGGGGTCGCGGAAATAGGCGTTCATGAAAGGAGCCAAGCTCCTCACCTGGTTGATGCCGACTTTCTGCATGATGGCGCTCGACTGCTGGGTGAACAGGAAGAGGATCGCCCCGACGATCAGCACCGCCACGATGTCCACCAGGACGTGCGTCTGGCCTTTCATCCGAGCTTCACCTTATTGATGTTCTGCACGAGGACGTAGGCGACCACGCCTGCGGCTACCAGTACAAAGACCATGATGATCCAGTTCATGAGCGTCATGTTCAGCTCAGCTTGCCGTGGTGGTTTTTTCATTAATCTTGATGCAGCAGTGCGGCTTATTCAATGGGCATTTGACATCCGGCATCTCGGTCTCGAAGGGGCCGCAGCTGCCCTTGCATTCCCCTCCGTTGATCTCGCAGCCGAGGATGGTCTTGTGGAAGATGTCGAGCCTGCCGGTGAAGACGAGCGCGAGAACGATGAGGACGATGAGGAGTAGCGCTGCGATGATGACCACGTTCAGCGGCAAGCCCTGGCCCCTTTTTATCCGCATGAGGAAAATGGGGGCATTGCTGTTTATAAAGCTTTCCTGCGGGCAAATCTTTAAATACGCCTGTCCTTTTGCCATCAGCATGCTCGAGACCATCCGCGACGGGGATCACATCCTGGCCATCGTGATCCGCGCAGGCTATGGGGAGCCCGGGCTCCATTTCCTCACGCCCGACGACTTCCCGTTCCAGGCAGGCATCCACAACCACGGCAAGGACTTTGTGGTTGCGCCCCACGCGCACACGCCGCACACCGACGTGAAGGAGCTTCCTGTCCAAGAGATCTTCGTCATCCTCCGAGGCAGCGCGGAAGTCTCGGTCTTCGACCGCAAGGACCAGCTCAAGAAGAAGGTCAAGCTCGGCCAGGGAGACATCATCCTGCTCAACAGCGGCCACGGCGCCACCTTCTTGGGAGATGCAAAGGTCTTCGAGGTGAAGCAGGGGCCCTATCGAGGAAGAGACAAGGAGAAGAGGATGATCTTATGATCCCGGTCTGCGAGCCGAGCCTCATCGGCAATGAGCTGGAGTACGTCACCGACTGCGTCAAGACCAACTGGATCTCCTCGAACGGCGCCTACATCGAGCGCTTCGAGGAGCAGTTCAGCAGGTTCTGCAACGTGAAGCATGGCGTCTCCTGCTGCAACGGCACCGCTGCAATCTACCTCGCCCTCGCGGCAGCGGGCATCGGCCCTGGCGACGAGGTCATCATCCCCAGCTTCACCATGATCGCGAGCTGCAACGCCATCATCTACACTGGAGCCAAGCCGGTGCTCGTCGATTCCGATCCCGAGACGTGGTGCATCGACCCGACAAAGATCAAAGAGAAGGTCACCAAGCGAACCAAGGCCATCATGCCGGTGCACATCTACGGCCATCCGGCCGACATGGACCCGATCAATGACATCGCCGAGGACCACAACCTCCTCGTCATCGAGGACGCCGCCGAGGCCCATGGCGCCGAGTACAAGGGAAGGCGCTGCGGCAGCCTGGGCGGCATGGCGGCCTTCAGCTTCTACGCGAACAAGATCATCACCTGCGGCGAGGGCGGCATGGTGGTGACGGACAACGAGGAATTCGCCGAGAAGATGCGCAAGCTGAGGAACCACGCCTTCGGCAAGCCGAGGTTCATCCATCATGAGCTCGGCTTCAACTTCCGCATCACCAACATCCAAGCAGCGATAGGCTGCGCCCAGATGGAGAACGCTGACAAATTGGTGGAGATGCGCATCCGCAACGCGAAGCTCTACAACGAGCTGCTAAAAGATGTCGAGGGTGTCGAGCTGCCGCCTGAGTTGCCCTGGGCCAAGAACGTCTATTGGATGTACGGCATCCTGCTCAACAAGCGCTTCGGCATCACCAAGGACGAGGCCATGGCCGCCCTGGAGAAGCAGGGCGTTGAGACCAGGTCTTTCTTCTACGGGATGAACCTGCAGCCGGTCTACCATGGCAAGGATCCCCGCTTCCCCGACGTCTCTGGAAGCTATCCGGTCAGCGACGACCTCGGCAAGCGCGGCCTCTACCTGCCCAGCGGCTCGACCCTGACCAAGGGGCAGATCGGCGAAGTGGTGGAAGCTGTCCGCCGCATCCGCAAGATTTAAAACGCTGCGTGGCAAACAGGACGGTATGAAGCATGCAAAGGTCCTGCTCGCAGCCATCCTGGCGCTCGGCCTGGTGCTGCGCCTCATGAACCTCGGCAGTGAGCCGCTCTGGTTCGACGAGACCTGGAGCGCATCAGCCGCGCTGCAGCCGAGCCTCAATGATGCCCTGCATCTCGCCTTAACCTATGACGAGCACCCCTTGCTGCAACATGTCCTCTTCTACGCCTGGGCGCGCCTCGGCAGCGCGGAGTGGCAGCTCAGGCTGCTCTCGGTCATCAGCGGCATGGCCGCCGTCCTCTTCGTCTACCTCATCGGCCGGCGCCTTGGTGGCGAGATGCTTGGCCTGCTTTCCGCGCTCCTGGTCTCCATCTCATCTATCTATATAGAGTTCTCGCAGGAATTCAGGCCGTACATGCTGATCACCGCGATAGCCGCAGTCTCCTTTTACCTGCTGCTGGTCGCCAAGGAAGGGCAGAAGCCCTGGCAGTGGGCGTTATTCTTCGCGTCATTGGTGGTCGGCGGGTACATTGAATACCTCTTTGCCCTTTTCATCGGCGTTGTTGCGCTCTTCATGGTTTTTGAATGGGGCAGCTTGAAAAAGTCGAGGAAGAGCATCCTGCTCTTCGCTAGCATAGCATTCCTGCTCCTCTTGCCGAACATCTTCCTCGCCCTGTTCCAGACCCGCGACCAGCCATGGTCTTTCGCCCAGCTCAGCCCGCTCTGGAGATATCTCATCTTGCCCTACCAAGCTTACGCCTTCCTGCTCGGCCTCCACGCACCCTACCTGGCCGGCCTCTCGCTCAAGCCGATCCTCGTGCCGGCGCTGGCGATCATCTTCGCCTTTTTCGCCCTCCTCTTCCTCTACGGGCTGAGAAAAATCAAGCATCGCCTCCTGCTCATCTCGGTCATGGCGCTGCCCCTGCTCTTCATGTATGTCGCGACGTTCTTCCGCTATGTTCCCCTCGACCCCAAGCGGTTCCTCTTCCTCGCCTTCCCGCTGTTCATCATCATCGCCAACGGCCTCTGCTCGATGAAAAAGAAGCATTTCAGTGCCGCGTTCATTCTCGTCATCGTCATCTTCAGTGTTTCCCTGGTCAGCTACTATGCCTACCTCAAGGAGGACTGGCGCTCGGTCGTGCATTTTGTCGATGCGGGCAGGAAGCCAGGCGACGCCGTCGTTGTGGCAGCGAACTTCCTGGTCGTCGCCTACGACTATTACACAGAGGATCGAGCAGACGTCTTCGCTATGCCCTCGCCCTATTTCGTTGTGCAGCAAGGACCCGCGCTGCAGCAACTTTTCCAGGGAAAGATCCAGCGTTACAACGCCTCGGACAGCCGCATCACCCCGGAGCGTGTCAGCGCGTTTGCGCAGCAGCACCTCGGCAGCTACCAGCGTGTCTGGCTGGTGCAGTCGCGACAGAAGGTGAATGACCCTGCCGAGAAAACCTTAGGTTATTTTCAAACTCATTTTAAACTTGAACAACAGAAAATATTTAGTGATGGGGTAATCACCGCGTTCCTCTTTGTTCGATAATACTGATTTATCCTGTTTTGGTTGTGTTGATGAGGTCTTCGACCGCTAGCTTCAGCTGGTCGTAGGTCTTCTTGGCGAATTCTGCTTGGTAAAGGCTTGGTGGCAGGCTCATGCTGCCTTGCCAGGCCTCCCCGTTGGTCACGTAGTTGATTGTCCAGAACTGGCTTGCCAGCCTTGCTGCCTTGTCCCAGAGGCCGAGGTTCTGGGCAGAAGCGTTCCGGGTGTAGACTTGCTTGTCCGTCCAGCGGTAAGCAATGTCCGTTTCATCGAAGGCGGCTTCAATCGCCTCCCTGCCAAGAGATTCGTTCACCAGGAAATCAGAGCAGTTGATGCTGATGGGAGTCGTCTTCTTGTCAGCTGCGACCAAGGTGTAGTCGCAGTCTCCCGTGCTGGAATGGTAGCAGCCACGCGCCGCCAAGGAAGCATTCACTGCATAGCATTCCAGCGAAAACCAGTCGGTCGAACCCGCATTGGCATTCAGCGAGTCATGCTTGCACTGCGCATAGGTGTAATCAT
>JAZDHH010000010.1:0-50264 GCA_043806015.1 Nanobdellota archaeon
CCTGGACCTCATCAAGAAGCACGAAGGTCGCTTCCGCGTCGCCTACTCGCTCTCGGGCACCGCGATGGACCAGTTCAAGAAGTTCAGCCCCGAGACGCTCGACTCCTTCAAGCGCCTCGTCGACACCGGCTGCGTCGAGATCCTGTCGGAGACGTACAACCACTCCCTCGCGTTCCTGTACTCGCGGGCGGAGTTTCACAGGCAGGTCGAGCTGCACCGCGAGCTGGTGCGGCGGGAGTTCGGCGTCACGCCGACCGCGTTCCGGAACACCGAGCTCATCTACAGCAACGAGGTCGCCGCCGAGGTCGAGCGCATGGGCTACAAGGTCATCCTCGCCGAGGGCGCGGATCGCGTGCTCGGCTGGCGCAGCCCAAACTTCGTCTACCAGCCGGAGCCGTGCTCGAAGCTCCGCCTCCTCCTGAAGAACTACCGCCTCTCCGACGACATCGCGTTCCGGTTCTCGAACCGCGGCTGGCCCGAGTGGCCGCTGACCGCGGAGAAGTTCGCCGGGTGGGTGCACCAGGTGAACGGCAACGGCGAGACGGTGAACCTGTTCATGGACTACGAGACCTTCGGCGAGCACCAGTGGGCGCCGACCGGCATCTTCCGGTTCATGCAGCATCTCCCCAAAGAGATCCTCAAGCACCGGGACAACGACTTCCTCACGCCGAGCGAAGCCATCGCCCGCTATCCCAGCGTCGGCGAGCTGGACATCCACCCTTTCATCTCCTGGGCTGACGTCGAGCGCGACCTCACGGCCTGGCTGGGCAACCGCATGCAGCAGAGCGCTATCGCGCAGGCCTACGCCATGGAGAAGGATGTCAAGGCCGCGAACGACGCGGCCATGCTCCGCGACTGGCGCCTCCTGCAGACGAGCGACCACTTCTATTACATGTGCACCAAGTGGTTCGCCGACGGCGACGTGCACCGCTACTTCAACCCATATGACACGCCATACGATTCCTTCATCACCTACATGAATGTCATCAATGACCTTGTGGTAAGGCTCCGCGTGCGGGAGCAGCAGCAATCCCCCCTTGCTGCGGAGCTCTTATCCACAAGCAAGACCTGAAAAAAAAGAGGTGGCGTTATGCCGGCAAAGAAGAAGACGGGCAGGAAGCCCGCGTCAAAGGAACGCATCGCTGAAGCTCCGTTCTACTGCGTGGACGGATCGAGCATAAAGACAGTCAAGGAGCTCGCCCACGCCCTGGACACCATGAGCGACGACGTGTTCTACTACCACGTCAACCAGTTCAAGAATGACTTCGCGACCTGGGTCAACGACTGCTTCGGCGATGCAGAGCTCGCCAAGACCATGAGCGAGAAGGCCACCCGGGAACACAGCCTCATCGCGGTCCTCAAGAGACTCGTGAAGGGATGATCCACCCGTTCCTGCGCAATGTGGAGGCGGGGAAGGAGTTCGTTGTCGTCGACGGGGCACACCTGAGGAACCTCGACGACCTCGCGCTGCTCCTCGAGGTCATCGAGGACGTGGAGTTCCAGCATCATGTGACGGTGCAGAAGAACGACTTCGCGACCTGGGTGCAGGACGTCATCAAGGATGTCGAGCTGGCGGACGCGCTCCTGGGCATGGGCAGCGCCGAGGCCATGTCCCAGGAAGTGAAGCGACGCATCCGGGAGCTCCGCGTGGAGAAGAAGGTGCCGCATGAGAGCATCACATCGCGCGTCAAGGAGTTCATCTACGGCCTGCTCATCGGCTACGTCATCGGCATGCTGGTGGCAAGGCTCATTTCTGGATAAGACCGCAAGCTTTATATATACATAAAAAGACATAGTTTTATTGATAACAAAAAGGATACATAGAATAATACAAAGAATAATAAAAAAGTAAGGATAAATATATGGAATTCCGACGAAAGCTTTACCAGCGGGGATCGAGCTTCGAGACGACCATCCCCATGCCGCTCCTCTTCGCGCTCGACCGGAACAAGCGCTACACCGTTATCTTCTCCTTCGACACCAAACAGCAGAGGTGGTACCTTGGCTTCGAACAGCGGCGCTGACCTCGCCCCGACCTTGACATCGTTCCTGCAGAGCCTCGAGCTCCAGGAGCTGCTCGCCCTGCGGCGCGACCTCAGCTCCGGCTGCATCGTGATCAAGCGGGAGCTGGCGAAGCGCATCCAGGAGGAGCGCAAGCAGCATGCCTCGCATTGCACGACCTGCCAGGCGCCCATCGACCCGTCCAGCGCCTCGACCTTCACGGTGCTCTTCGGGCCGGACGACTTCAAGAAGCGGGCGAGCTTCTGCGCCATGGACTGCATGTCCTATTTCATGGAACGGCTGAAGAATGAACGAAATCGATGAGTACATCATAAGGGAGCTCGAGCGCGGCATCGAGCCCGAGCGCATCGTGGCCGGCATGGCCAAGGCGGGCTATGACGAGAATAAGATCAAGCTTTTGGTGGAGCGCTACGCGACTAGCCACAGCCGACGCGCCCTCTTCTCGCACGAGCTGCTCTCCATCGAGCATTTCCTGTCCTGGAAGTTCATCGCCTTCGTCCTCACTCCGGCGCTGATGATCATCCTCGTCCTCCTCCTCTTCGTCTTCTCCCTCGAGGAGACCTCGGCCTCATTGATCGCCTCGCTGTTCACCGTCCTGGTCACCCTCGCGATCAGCTCGAGGACAGCGGAGCATTTCCTCGAGAAGATGGGATTCAAGCAGGGCTTCGCCATGACCGCGTTCATCATCATGGTCTTCGGCGTCATCATCGCCCTGCTCTCCCTGTTGCTGCGACTCCATCCGATCCTCATCGGCCTGCCCCTGACCCCGCTCTTCTTCCTCCTCGCAAAGAGGGAGATGGGCATGCACAAGGCTGAGGCAGCCTCCTTGACGCTCACGGTGAGCGTGGTCAGCGTCATCGCCGGCTACGCCGCCATATCCCTGTTCGGCGTCCTCGCGGGCGTCGCCCGTGCGCTGCACTAGCTTCTGGGCCCCTCATGAAGCGGAGGTTTCCTTGTCTAAAAAGAACTTGCTGAGCTCCATCACCACGAAGCCGACCGAGGCGACGGCGAGGATCTCGATGACCTGGATGGCGCTGAGCGGGACCGTGCCGAAGACTGACTGGAGCGGCGACACGTAGATGATGGCCGCCTGGATCGCGATGGAGGAAAGCACCGCGGCGAACAGCCATCGGTTCGAGAAGGGGTTGAGCTTCTTGAACGCGTGCAACGACCTGCTCCCGAGCACCGCGAACATCTCGAACATCACCAGCGTGGAGAAGGCGATCGTCCTCGGAAGACGCAGCTCCTCCTCGGTGACCGCTCCGGCCCCATAGCGGTGGAATATCCAGAGGGTGCCTGCTGCCATGATCAAGCCGAACAGCAGGATGAAGAGCAAGGTGTTCCGGGTAAGCGGCCGCCCCTTGGGATTGCGAGGCTTGCGCCGCATGACGTCGTCATCCTGGGCCTCGACGCTCAATCCGAGAGCGGGAAGGCCATCCGTCACGAGGTTCATGAGCAGGATCTGGAGCGGGATGAGCGGCAGCGGCATCCTCAGCATGATCGCGAAGAAGACGGTCGCGATCTCGCCCATGTTGCAGGAGAGCAGATACCTCGTCGACTTGATGATCTTGTCATAGATGTTGCGCCCTTCCGCGATGCCATTCACGATGGTCGCGAAGTTATCGTCCACGAGCGTGACTTCTGAGACCTCCTTCGCGACGTCCGAGCCGGTGATGCCCATCGCGACGCCCACATCGGCCTTCTTGAGCGCCGGGGCGTCATTGACGCCGTCGCCCGTCATCACCACGATATGCCCCTGCCTCTTGAGCAGGGTCACGATGCGCGATTTCTGGATGGGGAGCGCCCGGGAGATGATCCGCACGTGATGGATGCGCGACTCGAGCTCCTCGTCATCCATGCGCTCGAGATCCTCTCCGCTCAAGACCAGGTCGCCCTCCTCGAACAGGCCGATCTGCTTCGCCACTGCGCGGGCTGTCAAGGCGTAGTCGCCGGTTATGACCATCACCTGGATGCCCGCTGCCTTGCATTTCGCGACCGCCTCCGGCACCTCCTCACGCGGCGGGTCCATCATGCCAACCAAGCCGACGAGGACGAGGTCTTTCTCCACCGCGGCGAGGGCATAAGACTTGGCCGGCGCGACCTTCCGGTAGGCGAGGGCCAACACCCGCAGCGCCTGCTCTGCGAACCGGTTGTTCATGGCCAGCATCCGCGCCCGGTCCTTTTCAGTGAGCCGCCGCACCCTGCCCCTCTCCTGGATGTGGGTGCAGATCTTGAGCATCAGGTCAGGCGCGCCCTTGACATAGGCCTCAAGCCCGTCCTTGCCCCTGAACACTTTCGTCATCCGCTTGCGGTCGGCATCGAAGGGAAGCTCAGCGACCTCGGCATAGCCGTCGACCGGCAAGCCCGATTTCCGCCCAAGCACCAGGAGCGCGCCCTCGGTCGGGTCGCCGATGACCTCCCAGCGGCCTTCGCCCTCGTGGAGCTTGGCGTTGTTGCAGAGTTCACCGATGCGCAGCAACAGCGACAGCTCGTCCGGATCGATCTCTTTTCCCGCCTCGATGAACTTCCCTTTCGGCTCATACCCGCTTCCCGTCACCTCGACGAGGCGGCTGTCCACGTACACCTTGGTCACGGTCATCTGGTTCTTGGTGAGCGTGCCGGTCTTGTCCGAACAGATCATGGTGACCTGCCCGAGGCTCTCAGCGGCGGGGAGCTTCTTGATGATCATGTTCTTCTTCGCCAAGGCTTTGGCGCCCAGGGAGAGGCCGATGGTGACGATCGCGGGAAGCGAGCTCGGCACGGCGGCGACGGCGAGGCTCAAGGCGAAGATGAAGAGCGGCATGAGCTGCACCTTCCCGTCGCTCCTCGTGACCAAGGACATGACGAAGACGATCCCGACCAGCACCAGGGTGGCGATGCCGATCTGCTTGGACATGACCTCAAATTTCTTCTGAAGCGGGGTCTTCTCCTCCCGGGTCTCCTGAATATTCGAGGCGATCTTGCCGAGCTCTGTGGCCATGCCTGTGGCGGCCACCACCGCCTTGCCCTTGCCATAGGTTACGACCGTGCCCGTGAAGACCATGTTCTCCTGGTCGGCAACCGACGTGCCGACCGGATAGGGATCGACCACTTTCTTCGAAGGAACGGATTCGCCGGTGAGGGATGCCTCGTCAACCTGAAGGCTTGACACCTCAAGGACCCTTGCGTCAGCAGGAATGATCTCCCCCTCCTCCAGGAGGATGACATCTCCGGGAACAAGCTCCCGGGAAGGGATCTTCTTGACCTCGCCCTGGCGAACAACGACGGCGGACGGCGCGGAAATCCTCTTCAGGGCCTGGATGGCCCGCTCTGCCCGGTATTCCTGGAAAAAGCCCAAGAATACGGTCAAGAGGATAATGACCGCCATGGCAATGCTGTCAAGGATCTCGCCGGCGACGAAGCTTATCCCGGCCGCGACAACGAGGAGAAGGATCAGGAAATTAGAGAACTGTTCAAGGAAGATGCGCAGCGCAGCATGTCCACCCTCCTTCTTCAGCTCATTCGGGCCGAAGGATGAGAGCCGCTGCGCGGCCTCGCCGTCAGACAGCCCGCTCACCGAGCTCTTCACGCTATCAAGAACCTCATCCGGCGAAAGCGCGTAATAGTCCACCATGCGGTTGCCTCTTTTTTTCTCCCCTACTCGCTGCCCAAGGGATTGCGCATTTAAAAGCCTTTCCCCTGATATCACAATGGAGCGGCAGCCGCGTCCGTCACAACTTTTTAATAATGCAGCTGTGTTCTTGGCTACCATGGACCTCAGCGAGCTCAAGCGCGACATCGCCCGGAAGGAGCCGGGCCTCAAGATCCTCTCCAACGTGGAGCTGGAGCGCCGCATGCCCGGGCTTTCCCTGAAGACCAAGCCGGTGCGCACCGGCTCTGGCGTCGCGCCGATCGCCATCATGACCAAGCCGATGCCCTGCCCGCATGGGCGATGCAGCTATTGCCCCGGCGGCATCGGAAGCGCGTTCGGCGATGTGCCGCAGAGCTACACCGGCCAGGAGCCCGCGACCTTGCGCGGCGCCCGGAACCGATACGACGCCTTCGCCCAAGTGATGAACCGGCTCGAGCAATATGTCCTCCTCGGCCATCCCATCGACAAAGTCGAGCTCATCATCATGGGCGGCACATTCACCTCATTCCCCTCGGCCTATCAAGAAAGCTTCATCGCGGATTCATTCCATGCGATGAACGCCTTCAGCGAACGGTTCCTCGACAAGGGACGCTTCAACGAGTTCTTCCAGCCGCAGGATTACCGCAAGCCAGAGCATCTTGATTACTTCCTCGGCGCGCTCGCGGCCATCAAGAAGACCGGCAGCCTCGCCGACGAGCAGCTGCGGAACGAGAAGGCGCAGGTGCGCTGCGTCGCGCTCTGCATCGAGACCAGGCCTGACTGGGCGAAGGAGCAGCAGGTCGATGAGATGCTCCGCTTCGGCACGACCCGGGTCGAGCTTGGGGTGCAGCACATCCGCGACAACATCCTCGCCAGGGTCAACCGCGGCCACACGGTCATGGAGACGATCAGGGCGACGCAGCTGCTGAAGGATACTTTCCTCAAGGTCGGCTATCACCTCATGCCCGGGCTGCCTCTTTCCAGCAAGCAGGAGGACATCGCCATGGCGGCCGAGCTCTTTTCCAATCCCGCGTTCCGGCCGGACGCCCTGAAAATTTATCCGTGCATGGTATTGAGGGGCACGAAGCTTTACGAGGAATGGAAGCAAGGCATGTTCACGCCGCTCAGCACAGAGCAGGCAGTCAGCACGATCATCGGCATGGTCAAGCATGTTCCGCCCTACTGCAGGATCATGCGCATCCAGCGCGACATCCCGAGCAGCATGGTCGAGGGCGGAGTGGACAAGACCAACCTCAGACAATACGTCGAGCGGGCAATGGAGGAACGCGGCATCAGGAGCCAGGATATCAGGGCGAGGGAACCCTTCGGCAGGCCGCTGGGCGAGCCGGAGCTCTGCCGTCTCGACTATGAGGCCAGCGGCGGCACCGAGGTCTTCCTGTCCTTCGAGGACAAGAAGCAGGACACGCTCTATGGCTTCCTCAGGCTCAGGATGCCTGGCAAACCATTCCGCAAAGAGATATCGGAGAGGAGCGCAGGCATCCGCGAGCTGCATGTCTACGGGCCGAGCGTGCCGATCGGGAAGGAGGCGGAGGGCATCCAGCACCGCGGCCTCGGCAAGAGCCTGGTCGCTGAGGCAGAGAAGGTCGCGCGAGAGTTCGGGAAGAAAGAGCTGCTGGTCATCAGCGGCGTCGGCGCCAGGGAATATTATCGAAAGATGGGATTCAGGAGGAAGGGGGCTTATATGGCCGCTTCCTTGAACGCGTAGCTGACGATGAAGCACTCCTTCTGGTCTACGACCTGCGCGAACTTCGAGAGATGCTCCTTCACCTTGTCGAGGTTCGCCTTCTGCCGGCGCTTCTGGTCATAGCCGATGGTGCAGTACTCGATCCTCACGAACGACGCGCAGCTGCTTATGTTGGAGAGCACATAGGCATCGGTGATCCTGAAGCGGCTGCCTTCCTCGAGAAGATATCCTTTCTGCGCGAGGCTCCTCAGCTGGGCCTGGACATCGAGGCCCATGCCAGACTTCACGATGAAATCCTCGAGGCTGAAATCCTTGAGGCTGTAGGCGATGCGCAGCACCGCGAGCTCCTGGCCGCTCAGCTTCTCGAGCTCTGGCAGCGAGGAGAGCCGCATCGCGTCGATGTCCCGCACGACCTTGCCCGTTTCCATTTCGACCAGGATGCTGAATGGCTGATCCCCCTGGCAGCTGAACATGTAGGCGGGGATGAGCGTTGTGGTGATCTTTCCACCCTTCTCGCCCATGAGCCTCAGGTCCTTTGGCGTGGTCTTGGGGAAGACGAGCGGCAGCAGCTCCGCGAATTCCTTGACCTCTTCCATGATGTCCTTCGGCTTGAGCATGTCGACTGCTTCTCCACCGTGCTTGCTCTTCCTGGGACGAACGGCGACGAACAGCGGCATGTCCACGATGCCTGTCACCAAGGCGATGCCGATCGGCAGGTTCTTCAGCTCGTCCTCGGTCTCGGCCGTGATACCCTCGACGCTCTGGGAGATCGCCTTGAGGTCGTTCGGGTTGGTGACCTTGAGGATGATCTGCGTTGTGCACTGGCTCAGCACATTCTTTTCCACGCGGGCCGGGCGCTGGGTGACAACGCATAGGCCCATGCCGAACTTGCGGCCCTCGCTGGCTACGGTGCGCAGGATGCGGCTGCTTTTTGCTTCGCCATAGCTGCGCTCGGGCACGAAGTTATGCGCCTCCTCGACGACGGCGAAGAACGGGGGGATCTTTCCCTTCTTCCGCTCCTCGAAGAGGTCGCTGAGCAGCTTGTGCACGATGATCTCCTGCACTTCCGGAGGGATACCCTTGAGGTTGATGATCGAGAGCTTGCCGGACTGCACGATCTCGTTGAAGGCCATGGCCTCCGGAGAGAAGAGGTTGAGGCTCTTGAGATAGCTGATGACGCTGAGGAGCGAGGCCTTCTGGTTGGAGTCAGACTGGTCAAGGGCGAGGATGAGGCTGGTCAACGTGGTTTCCTTGAGCGTCTCGATGCTCGCGTAGATGAGCGCGGCCTGCGTGTTGGTGAGCCTCGCCGGGAGGATGTGCATCAGCTCCAGCGGCGTGAACGAGTCATTGAGGCGGAGCGGCTTGGCGTTCTGGACGATACTGGTGTCGCCATATTCCTGGACCTGACGCGGATAGCCCTTCGGCTTGAGGTCGAGGGCGGCCAGCTTCTTGATGTCCTCCGGCTTGTCGTTCGCCTGCGACATGAGGGAATACTCGCCATGCGGGTCGATGACGATGAGAGGTATCTTTCGCTCCAGGATTTCCTCGAGAAGGACGGCGACGGCATAGCTTTTTCCTGCCCCGCTCTTCGCCATGACCGCGACATGCTTGGTCAGCATCCTGTTGATGTCGAGGCAGACCCTGATGGGCCTGCCCTCGAGCATGCCGAGGAAGGCGCCCTCGCTGCCGGCCTGCACCACCTGGGCGATGAGCTCGTCCTGCGCATCCAGCACTTCCGCGCCGGGCTCGAACGGCGACCTTGGGGAGCGGACCTTGCCTTCTGCGTCGCGGTAACCTATGACCCCGCATCTCGCGACAGTCTGCTCCGCGTCCTTCTCGAGGTCAGCGACCTGGCAGAGCACGAAGCCATAGTCCTTGTGCATGACCTGCACGTAGGAGAATTTCCTCGCGTCCCCCCCGACCTTGAAGGAAAACTGACTCGGGGTCGTCTTGCCGATGATGTGGCCGAGGATCATGTAACGAGGGAGGAGACGGGGCTATTTATGGTTTTTCGAACAGAAACCTTAAAAAGGGCCGCAGCTCCTTCTCCGCTGGTGATCCCATGACGACAAAGCAAACCGCTGATCCCGAGCAGATCGGCTTCCACAAAGGCGCCCTGTCGACGCTCGCCAAGGAGCGCGCCGAGATGCTCCGCATCCTCCAGATTGTCGAGCAGCTCATGCAGATGCACATCAAGGGCCTGAAGGAGCTCGGCGTGGACCTCGAGGCTGAGGCCAAGAGAGCAAAGGACAGCAAGAAGAAGAAGATCGATGAGATGGTCTGAGTTCTGCTTCCGCGGCCATCCGACCATCACCGCGAAGCACAAGACGACCCTCGAGATCACCAAGGATTCCTCGGTGACAGCCAAGGGCGACTGCATCGTCGGCGTGTCCGCGGACTTTGACTCCGCAAAGCTGAGGGGGCTCACCGGCAAGCATGTCCTGGAGATCCGTTCAGGCCAGCAATCCGCGGCTGTCGTCTTCGAGGCTAACCCGCATTTCAACGACGCCCATGAGATCGTCATCCGGCGCTCTACCTTCCTCTCTCCCCGCACCCTGGGGACCATGGCGGACAAGGCCGCCTGTGACCTCCCGCTCCGTTTCAACGACCCTTCCGAAACCTTCGACGTGGTGATACGACCCCATGAAAAAGCAGCTGAGCAAGTCAGAGACTAGGGACCTCGGGCTCCCCCTGCAGAAGAGCGACCGCATCGAGATAGAGGACGATCATGTCCTCTTCGTCAACCAGCAGGCCGCGTTCTTCCTCCACGAAGGCAAGTGGTTGCCTCTCCTCAAGTTTGAGCAGGAGCACCGTCTGCTCAAGGAGATTGTCGTGGACGCGGGTGCCGTCAAGTTCGTCTCCAGCGGAGCAGATGTCATGCGGCCGGGCATCGTCGGCATCCCCGGCGACCTGGCTTGTGGGGAGGCCGTGCGCATCGTGGATGAGAAGAACCATGTGGTCCTCGCCATCGGCATAGCGCTTTTCTCGGGGGCAGAGATGCAGGCCATGGCCGCCGGCAAGGCCGTCCGCACCGTGCATCATGTCGGCGACAAGCTCTGGAATTCTACTTTCACTAAAAAGTGACGAATAATCGGAAATTTTAAAAAGGGGGACCGCTTCCTCCCGTCGGGGATATCGTGAAACAAGAAACAGTCGGAAAGCTAGAAGATAGAATAACAGATCTCTTTTCTCAGAGTGGCATCACTGCAGAAAGCGACCCGATCCGATTCGGCCAGATCAAGGAGTTCAGGGAAGGGCTCGATAGGACCGGCTTCCCTCCCCCCGGCCTCGAGGCCATGCTCGCGACGCTCGACATCTCGGCAAAGTGGCATGCTAAGCATGATAGGAGGGACGGTCGCTATGCGACCCCGGTGAAATACATCATCCACCCCATTGAAGCCATGATGAAGCTCATGATCGGCTCTGGCAACGAAAGCTATTCCCGGGATTGGAGGGTGCTCTGCGCGTCCCTGCTCCATGACGCGATCGAGGAGATCGTCGATCATTCTGTCCACCCATTGAGGGATATCCGTCCCCCCGAGGGAAGTCCGGAACGAGAGCAAGCCATCCAGGATGCGCTGCGGCTGCGCGTCAATAGGAGAGCCGAGATGCTTGACATCCTTCGGAAGCAGATGGCTCCCGCCTACCAGCGGCTTGGGATCTCGAATGGGAATGCGGAATATGTCCTTTTCCTCGTCAAACGGATGTCCCGCTACAAGGACCAGGACCAGAGCTACTACCGATACATCGAGCAATTCTTCGATCACCGTTACAAGCCCCTCGAGAAGGTCATCAGAGGGATTACCCTGCGGTCCGTTAGCCCGCGCGAGTTCATCACGAACTCCGTGCTCATCAAGCATTCCGACCGCCAGGTCAACATCCGGGACATGGACGGCGCAACGGAAAGCTCCGCAGAGACCGAGAATCAGCTCGCCGCTTTCCGCCGGACGTACGAGATGGATAAGGCGGCCTACGCAGCGCTCCAGCCCCTGCCTGAACCCGGGCCGAGGATGACAACACAGAACAGGCTCTTTGAGGTCTGGAAGAACATTTATCTCATCCTCCGGACAAGGCAATACACCGCAAGGAAGGGCGACACCAAGAGCCTGGACCGCGCGGTCGCCGACACCATCGGCGAGACCCTCAAGGAGGTGCAGCAGCTCAAGCGCTACATCTCCCTCTACCACCATCAAGGGATTGCCGAGGAGACCGGCCTCGCATCCGCCTTCGATTATCTCGACCGGATGGAAGAGCTCAGAGATGCCTATGACTCGGGAGGCGACCTCAGGAAGAGGACGGCAAGCACCGGACTCGACAGGACCGGGGGGCGCGAGAGGACAAGGCCGTTGGACAAGAGCGATTTCGACGGCACCATCGACTATTACCATGAGCGGGTGCATAAGAACAAGGGGATCGGGGACGATGAGGTCAAGGCCCTGCCCAAGCATGTCCAGTTCAACGACACCCTCACCTTCGAGCGCATCCTCGAGCATTGCCGCGACGATCCCTTCTTCGAGATCGAGAGCCTTTTCGAAAAAAAACTGAACGGATGGAAGTGATCCTCACGATGCCCACTTTCACAATCATACAGCGCTGCGCCCGAGGGCCAAAGCCATGAGCGCGATCGACGACCTGGCCTGGATCTTCATCCAGTTCCAGGAAGGCAATCTGAGGGGTGATGACCTTCAGGAAGCCATCCGGCGGCTAGCCACCACCCAGGAGGATATCGACAATGAATATGTTGACATCCATCGCAGGGGGACCGCTGCCCTTAGGGAGATCAGCCAAGCCTTCATCAAGGATGCCCTGCGCCCTGCCTATCGGGAACAGCAGCATGACCACCGCTTCCCGCTCTATCTCGGGCTGGACGAGGAAGACCATATTGTCCAATACCTGCTCGCACCAGGGAACTCGCGCCTGTCCCTGCGCTCCTGCATCGGCAGCATCAAGCCCAAGCCAAGCATCATCCGGAGAACCATCAACCAGCTGCACGGCGTCAGGATCGATGACCGGGTGCGAAGGACAGACATCATCAGGTCTCCACTCTCGCCCCACGGATTTTTCCGCACTCTCGACGATCTCCTTGCCGAGGGAGGCCTGGCAAGAGAACAGCACCAATGGCTCGAGGACGCGTTCAAGCCCTATGCCCGGTCGCGGAATCCCGAGGTTGCCGATGCCTATCGCGCAGCCTTCGACCCGTTCATGAGACGCGGGGCCGGCGCCTTCACGGGCACCCACCACCGGCGCTTCCTAGACCTTTACCGCCAAACCTACCACCCATTGGACTGGGCGGCGGTAAGGGCGTTCATAAAAGAATTACCCGACAAGCTCGCGAGCTGCGGCTTTGAGCTGCTCCCTCTCGGCCCGCCCCACTTCGCCCTTGAGCGGAGCGACGGGCAGGAGCTTCTCTATACGGCCATGCTGCGCAAGGTGCGCCAGGTCAACGAGGGCATCAATCTCTACAACCTCTTCTTGCACGGAAGAAGCGCTGCTGCCGCCCAGGAGATCGTCCGCAATCTGAGATCTATCGACCACGCAATCACTAAACATCCGAGCAAGTTCGACGAGGTCGTCTCCCGCAACGAGATGGTCGCCTATCGGCATGGCGACCTAGTCATGGTCACTATCGCGGAGCAGCTCTACAACAGCTTCTTCGAGGATGCGTCCACCATCGCCAACACCGCTTTTTTCCGGAGGGAATACCTGCAGCCTTCCTCACGCAAGAGCGCTGCCAGTGGACTGACCCGACGGCTGGTCCGCACCGAGCTCTCGCCCATAGACCTTGGCGGCGAGCTTCGCGTCCTCCAGGATCCCTCGCTCAACAGCGATGAATCGCTGCTCTCCCGGTTCGCGGAGATTATGGGCGGGAGGTTTGCCGGGACTCCGGTCCTCTGGAAGGAATATTTCGGTCCAACGGCCAAGGATAACGGCTATGAGGCCATCCATTGGATCGCAGAAAGAGACGGGCTCTACATGGACGGCCATGGCCATGCCCCGCTTTCCCGGCATGAGGAAAAAAGGGGGATGGCCCGCCATGAATCTTACAGCAGTGAAGAGGTCCGGGAGACTTTGCGGAGGCTGGAAAAGGACGAGATCCGCGGCGACCTCGGACGCCTGGCAAAAAGGACTGTGACCACGAGGAACGCGGGGGCAGCCATCGATCTCATCGAGAGGCTCAGCCAGAAAGCCGGCGATCGCTTCGCGTGGGAAAACCTCTCTGCCACCTATCCGGCCTTGATGCAGGGCACGACAATGCTTTCCGAGGCTGTAGACCTTCTCTGCTCCTGGGCAACAGCAGCACCCAAGTCTGGCCGCGAAAATTATATTTCCCAGATGCTTGTGTCCATCTATTATCCTAGGCAGCGCTATTTCATCGCACAGATGCTCGATGGAATCCAACAGGGAGTGGAGCTTCCCCGGCAGCAGCTTGAATCACTGGCTGCCGCTTCCGCCACCGTCCGGAGATACGCGGGAAAGAGGACGGCCCGAGAGTTCATCGCCGTGACAGCCGGCGAGAGCTCCTGCCTCATCCAAAACTATCTCACCCATGCAAGATTCGATTTCAAGGAACGGCATGCAACATGCAAGGCCCTTTCCGAAACGCTCAACGATGCCAGCATCCCGGTCGACCTATCGGATCATCAGGTGCAGAGATTGGCTGAAGCGTATGTCATCTCCTCCCTCGACCGCATCCTCGACGCCGATCCCGAAGAAATCCCTGCGTGGTACGCCCAGCTCCTGGAGATACAGGTTCCGGATGCGATCGCTGAAAAAAGGCAGGATTTGCCTTGGACATACCTCCAACACCGGCCTCTTGAGGCAAGGCAACGCCTTCCCATCGCCCGTGATCTTGCCGAGATGGTCAACACGGATTCTGCGACGATATCGGCGTCAGTCGACTCTGTCTACCTCCGCGGACTCTTTGACTTATACAAGGAGTTCTTTGGCCGGTTCGGGATGCCGCGTAGCACCCCCTACCTCCTTGTCCAGGCCGGATTGCTGAGCCGCATCAACGAGCGGGCGAACTGGCCGCGGCAGGAGTGCGACGACCTGGACGATGAAGCCGGCCATGCCAGCCCGGGCGACATCGATGAATCTGAATTCACAGTCCCCTTGCTCCAGGAAGTGGGGCAGTACCACACAGACCAACTCGCAAGAGGCAAGCTCCTCTCACGCCGTATGGCGGACGGTTCCTCGAGGATCATCCCACATGGCATCAAGACGACCATGCCCACGCACCAGTTCCAGAACCGATGGAACGGGGAGATAGAGCCCCGCCTCCGAGGATACGGAGTCTTTGACGAAGACCGGGAGGCCATCTATCAGAACGTGCTGTCGCTCCTCACTGCGCTAAAAGGGCGTTGAGGCGCCGCACCTTGGGGACGCGGTTGAAGATCTTGCCGCCGGACGCCTTTCCTGAGCCGAGGTAGTCCTTCCCCGAGCGCAGGATCACGTAGGCGTGCGTTTCTGGGTCGCCCTGGAGGTCCTCGCCTCGGAACCAGGCAGCGACCTGATCCTTGCCGAGGTCCACGACATTCTTCTTCGCCAGGGGACCGATGAGCTGGCTGCCCTCGATGGTTAGCGAGAAGCCGTCCTTCTCAAAGGAGCCTATGCAAAGGCCGACCATGTCCACGCGGAGATGGTCGATGACGCTGATGTCCGCGGTCGTCGCGTACACCTTGCCTTCCTGGTTCTGCAGGAGCGCGGGCAGGTCCCCGGAAAAGCCGAACTGTTCCTTGAGCGCGGCGAGCAGCTGCTTCCTCTCCTTGGAATTGAGGACGTGCATCTACTTTCTCCGGGCGAGCAGCGAGACCTCAAGCAAGGTTATGCCGCCGATGGCGACGAGCGCTATCAAGAACTTCTCCCCCCTGCCCCCTTTCGGTTGCACATCCTGGACAGAGAGCTTGCCCGCAAGGTTCTGGCAGTCTGCGCAATTCTCCTCTTTCGGCTCGCACACGCCATCGCTGTCACAGGTCTCCATGACCGAGAACGTGCGCTGGAGCGACTTGGAGCTGAGCAGGAAGGCGACCACGACGACGACCAGCATGATGCCGCCGGCGATGAGGGCGAACTGGAAGGCGCGCGTGGTGTGCATAGGCCATCCAGCGGTTCCTTGTTTTAAATATTTTTTGGCAAGCTTTATAAAGGGAAGATGGCTGGAAAGAACAGTATGCTTCGGGTATTCCAGAAAAGAGGTGGTGTCTTTAAGGGCGCGTCTCTCGCCTCTTTCTCCAATGACGCCCTTACCTGGGTCGACTGCGTCGCCCCCGGCCCTGAAGAGATAACCCACCTCGAAAAGCTCCTGAGCCTGCCCAAGGACCGGCTGCACGACTACCTCTACAAGGAGTTCCGGCCGCACATCCTCCCGTCCAAGGAGCTTTCCATCGTGACCATCTCGGTGCTCTTCGAGAAGAAGGAAGGGACAGGCCGGGCCCCGATCACCGCATTCCTTCTCAACAAGAGGAAGATCGTCACGATCCGGACGCAGGAGAACCCCATCACCACGATGGTGGAGAAGCTCATGTACGACAACCCGGGATCCTTCACCTCATCCGGGTCGTTCCTCTACCATTTCATCGACGAGATGATCGAGCAGGCCTTCGGCATGGTCGAGACCCTCGACGACCAGCTCATCTTCCTCGAGAACGCCTCCTTCGAACACCCGACACCCTTCGTGATGAAGCGCAACTACGAGCTGAAACGCAACCTCGTCAACATCCACAAGAACCTTCTGGCCAACCGCGAGGTGCTCGTGTTCATCGACCGCAGCGTCGTGCCGCAGCTGGACGACGTGCAGCCCTTCCGCTTCCTCTACAACGACATCGGCCAGGTCATAGAGATCACGGACACCTACCGCGAGGTGCTGACCGACATCATCGAGATCTATCTAACTGCAATCGACACCAACCTGAACGACATCGTCAAGAGGCTCAGCGCCTGGGGAAGCCTCATCCTCATCCCGACCCTGATCGCGAGCATCTACGGGATGAACTTCAACCACGACTGGCCGCTCAACATGCCGGAGCTGAACTGGCAGTACGGCTACTTCTTCGCGCTCGGGCTCATGATTGCCTCGGCGACCGCGCTCTTCATCTACTTCAAGCGGAAGCGGTGGATCTAAATCCCCCACATCGGGTTGTCCTTGCGCATCTTCTCGGCAATCTCTTTGAGAATGGTGATCTCTGACGGCGAGAGGTGCTCCTTGAGCTGCTTGAGCTTGCGGAACGCTTCTTCATCGACGAAGCTATAGAGGATGTCGCCTTCGTTGACCTGGCGGCCCATGGTGATCCTGTCCAGCGACGCCGCGACCTGCTTGCCCTGCTCGGCCGTGGTGATGCTCTCCTTCTCGTGCTGCAGGGCGCGCACGGTGGTGATGGGCTCGTTGTCCTTCATCAGCTGCATCCCGCTCCGCAAGGTGCCCGCGAGGACATCCACGCCGACAATCGCCGGGTTGCTCTGCCGGAAAAGGTAGCCTTTCATGATCTCGATCTTGCACGGCCGCATGACCAGGTCGAGCCTGCCGCCCTCGAGCTCCGCCTTCTTTTGCGCCTGCCATCCCTGGATACGCTCGATGAGGCGGTAGATGATCGGGTCGGTGATGAGCGTGATGCCGCGCTCCTTCGCGAACGCCTCAACGTCCTCCAGGGGAGCGACGTTGAAGCCGAGCACCACGCCGAGCAGCGGCTGCTTCTCTATGTTGGCCTCGGCGTCCAGCACGTCCTTCCTCGTGATCTGTCCGACGCTCGCCCTCTTGATGGGGATGCCCTGGTCGCGCACGGTCTTGAGCAGCGCCTCGACGCTGCCGAGGCTGTCCGCCCGGATGACGATGCCTTTCTCGTCGGTCTCGAGCAGCACTTCAGCGACTTCCTTTGCGATCTCCTGCTTGACCTCCTCGAGGTTGCCCGCCACGCCCCTGACCGGCATGCCGGCATAGGTCCCTTCAAGGCACGGTCCCGAGATCCTTACTCCGGTGGCGGCATGCACAGACTTGACAGAGTGGAATTTTGACTTGGCGTCGCGCATCTCGGCGTTATCGGCCGGCTCGAGGAGCGCGCGCACCTTGGTCACCACAGGTTCCTGCACATTGCCGATGACGATGGTGTCGTCGACGCTGAGAGTGCCGTCATAGATGATGACGTCGAGGCAGCAGCCCATGCCCTTCTGCTCCTTGACCTCGAGGATGGTGCCCTTGGCCGGGCCGTTGATAGTGCAGTTGAGGCACTTCTCGAGGAAGCGCTGCGCCAGGCCGATGAGCAGCATGAGCAGCTCAGGAAGGCCTTCCCCGCTCTTGGCCGAGGTTGGCACGATCGCGATCTGCTGCGTGAAATCCGAGACGCGGTCGTAGCGGTCCGCGTTGAAGCCGTGCTCCGAGAGCTGCGCCACGAGGCTGTAGAGCTTGGTGTCGAGCAGGCCTTGGACCTGTTCGCTCTGCTTCTTGATGTCTTCCAGGAGCGACTTGTCCTGCTGGCGCCAGCCCGGGATGAGGTCGACCTTGTTGGCCGCGACGATGAACGGCACCTTGAACTGCCGCAGGATCTCCACAGCCTCCTTTGTCTGCGGCTTCATGCCCTCGTTGATGTCCACGCAGACGACGGCGATGTCGGCGATGGAGCCGCCTCTCCGGCGGAGGTTGGTGAAGGCCTCGTGCCCCGGAGTGTCGATGAAGAGCATGCCGCTGATGCTGATGTCGCCCTTGATGCACTTGAGGAGGTCGCCGCAGATCCTCCTCGCCGTGGCGATGGGCACGATGCTCGCGCCGATCGCTTGCGTGATGCCGCCTTTTTCTGTAGAAACGATAGAGCTGTGCCTAATCCAGTCAAGGATCGAGCTTTTTCCGTGGTCCACATGCCCGACAACGACACAGATCGGGCTTCGCTGCGATGTCATACTCCATCAGGGCAGAGAAGGCGTGGCCGGTTTAAAAAGGTGACGGTTCTCACGACCAAAAACCTTTTTAGGCCGTGTTCCTTTCTGAGGGCAATGTTCGAGAAAATCACAGAAGGAAACGCTGAAGTCATGGCGCCAAAAGAGAAAAAGATCTCCGCGAAGCTTCCCGTTTTCTTCAACCCGGTCATGCGGCTGAACCGCGACTTCTCGGTCATGGCGCTGCGCGCCTACGGCAAGGCGCATTTCGCCGACATCCTCGCTGGCACTGGGGTACGCGGGATCCGGCTCATGCTCGAGACCGGCAGCGTCAAGAGCATGACGATGAACGACAGCAACCCCCGCTTCCCCGGGATCGCTGCCAAGAACCTCGAGCTGAATGCGGTGAAGGCGGAGATCTTCAACAAGGACGCCAATCTTTTTTTGCTCGAGAGCCTTGGCTTCGATGCCATCGACATCGACCCCTTCGGCAGCCCGAATCCTTTCTTGGACGCTGCCATTTCAAGGATTGCGAGGCGCGGCCTTCTGTTTGTGACGGGCACAGACACTGCATCTTTGAGCGGCACCTTCCCAAAGACCTGCCAGCGCAAGTACTGGGGCATGCCGCTGCGCAACCACCTCATGCATGAAATCGGGCTGCGCATCCTGATCCGCCGGATCCAGCTCGTCGGCGCCGATAAGGAGAAGGCGCTGACGCCGCTGTTCTCGTATTTCCGCGACCACTACTTCCGCATCTGTTTCCTCGCCGAGAAGGGAAGGCTGAAGGCCGATGAGATTGTCAAGCAGCATTCGCTGTTGCGCTACGATGACTTTTTCCTGCAGCCGGATCCTGCAGGAACAATCGGCCCTGCCTGGACCGGAGCGTTGCATGACGCTAGCTTCCTAAAGAAGATGCTCGACAGGGGCGAGGGCATGCCGGGAGACACGGTCGCATTCCTGTCGCTCCTGCAGCAGGAGGCGATAATTAATCCGCTCGGCTTTCTCGACATGCATGTCATCGCCGAGAAAACGAAGAAGGATCCGGAACAGATCAAAATCGTGCTTGGCAGGCTGCGCGAGCAGGGCATCCCTTGCTGTGTCAGCCACTTCTGCCCGTGGGGTATAGCTGTACCGAGAAAGATTACCCGATTGCCCTTCTGACGTCGGTGACCTCTGCCGAGGCCACGCCTTCGATGCCGGCGATGTCCTGCTCAAGGCTTTCGGTCGAGCCTTTCTTCTCGTCCATGACGAACACGAGGTTGATGGCCTTCAGGCCGAAAGCGATCTCCTCGATCTCCTTCTTGCCGACCTCGCCGCCGAACGCCGAGATCTTAGCCTCAGCCTGCTTGCTGATATGGTCGAGCGGGCTGTCGACTGACTCTGGCATGATCTTCAATGTGATGATGACCTGCGCCATCTTAGTTCGGGCCTTCGAAGCCGCATTCAGGGCACTTGTATCCGACTGCAGTCAGGCGCTCCTTCTTCGTGCGCACAATCTCCGTCTTGCCGCAGTTGGGGCAATGGAAGCTCACCGAGCCGGCGTCATTCGTGACCTTGCTTGTCATGGTATCACCTGCAGCAGGGGTTTTCAAGGCTGTTTAAAAAGGTTTGCACACACTCCCGGCGCATTGTATCTTCAGCCATCGAGGATACCATTCTCGCGGTACGACATAAGTTTTTAAATCACGACGGCGCTTTGTCCAAGGGATGGGTGGCCTAGAACTGCCAGATTTACCGGAAGTGCCAAAGGCAAAGCAGCCTTCAGGCTCCAAGCCAAAATTCACTCCGAAATTTTCCAAATTTTCCTTATCATTCCTCAAAAGGAAAGAGAAGGCCGCGCCGCCGCCAGAGCCGCCAGTCCCCTTGGCCGAGATCTCCAAGAAGATCGAGAGGACCAAGCAGGACTTCGACAAGGACGAGGTGCCTAAGCAGAAGGCAGCGCAGATGAGGAAAGCCGAGGATCAGGCCGACAAGAAGCAGAGGGAGCTGGACCAGAACAGCAGGCTGCTGCGAGAGAAGGACGTCCTTCTCCAGAAGAAAGAGAAGGAACTCCAGAAGTGGGAAGGCCAGCTCAAGAAGGAGACCGTCGACCTGGATGCAAAGGACAAAGGCCTTCGCGAGCTTGAACGGAAGCTGAAGGACAAGGAAGCGCAGCTCGTCTGCAGAGAGAAGGAGACCGAGAAGAAGCAGCTGGACTCCAAGATCATCGCGCCCGCCGTGGACAAGGACGTCGCCGCGGTGCTCAAGATGATGGACACGCTCCTGGAGAAGCTCCCGGAGAGCGACATCAAGGCATTTTCCAAATCAAAGGACTTCGCCCTGTATGAGAAGGTCCTCAGAAAAAACAACATCGCGTGATCAACATGGGACTCCTGAACAAAGCGAAAAGCATGGAACAACCGAAGAAGGGATTCAGCCTTTTCAAAAAGAGCAAGCCTGCCGAAGCGCTTCCGGACGTGCCTGTCCCTATCCGCATCGAGCCCGAGCCGAAAGGGATCGACCTGCCGAAGGCTGACCTCGACTTCCCGCCCCTTCCGAAGATCACCCCTTCAGCGCCGAAGCCCCTGCCGCAGCGCAAGGAGAACAAGGCGCTGGCCAAGGCCATCCTCAAGAAGAAGGCCGAGCTCAAGCTCCTCGAGACCAAGGCAGAGAAGAAAGTCGCTGTGATGCAGCTGGCCGAGCAGAAGCTCGCCAAGGCCCTCGCCGACAAGAAGGGCCTGGGAGATGAGATCCTCGCCAAGGAGCGGACCATCGACACCCTCGAGGCCGACATCGAGAACTGGGAGAAGAAGGCGGAGCAGGCCAAGGAAAGCGCGATCCTCAAGAAAGCCAAGCTCATGGACAGCCGCATCGCGGCCAAAGAAGAGGTCCTCGACAAGCTCGAGGCGGACCGGCAGCAATGGGAGAACCGCATCGCCGGGCTCAAAGCGGAATTCGAGAAAGCCCGGGCTGAGTTCGCGAAGAGCAAGCACGATGTCCTGGATGATTCCATTCTCACAAAGGAAAAGAGGATAGACGCCCTGGAGGCAGACATCGATGCGCTCGAGAAGAAGCGCGAAGCGATGCTCAAGAAGAAGCACAAGGTCATTGATGACGACCTCCTGGAGAAGGAGAAGCGCATCGATGCCCTGCAGGGCGACATCATGACCTGGAAGAAGGTCCTGGACAAGGTCATCGCGGACACGGAAAAGGCCAAGGAGATGAGACTGGCCCGCAAGGAAAAGGTCGTCGACGACAAGATCCTCGCGAAGGAGAAGGAGCTTGACGCCCTCGAGGTGGACATCGAGGCCTGGCAGAAGAAGCTCGACACCATAAAGAGGGAGACACTCGCCAAGAAACACAAATTCCTCGACGAGGATATCACGGCCAAGGAAGGCAAGGTCGACGCCCTCGAGGCTGACCTCGAGAGCTGGGAGAAAAAGCTCGAGGACACCAAGGGGAAGGCCATCGCGATGCAGAAAGCCCTGGAGGAATCCACGGACATCCTCGAGGAGAAGGAGTACAGCATCGTCAAGCGCGTCAAGGAGCTCGAGAAGGACCAGGCGACGGTGAACAAGCGCGCGGCCGAGCTCGAGAGGAAGGCCAAGTCGATCATCGCGAAAGAGACGACTTTCACGCAGCGCGTCGAGAAGAGGAAGACGCTCGCCCAGCTGGAAGCGGAGCTCCGGCGCAAGGACGCCGCCCTGAAGGCCCGCGAGGAGAAGATCAAGGCCGAGGAGATAGAGGACGCCGAGTTCCAGAAGTACATGAAGGACGTGCTCAAGGAGATCGACGAGGCCAAGATGAGCCAGCCCGCGACCTCATCCGCAGCGCCAGACCTCACGACCTACATCGCGGAGGTGCGCAAGCTCGGCTACACGGATGAGAGGATCACCTCCACCCTGCTGCAGAACGGCTGGGATCAGGGCGCGATCGACGAGGCGCTCGGGAAGCGGCTGCCGCCCAGCAGCACCGAGGACATCGCATTCCTCATCAAGGAGATCCGCGGCCTGTACCACGACCAGAAGCTCGATGACGCCCGCAGGAAGCTCGCGCACGCGCAGAAGCTGTACACACAGCTGAAGCTGCCGCCCGAGCAGAAGAGCCACTTGCATTACGAGCTCATGGAGCTCAAGGCGAACATCGAGATCGCGGCGATGGGATAAGTTTTTTATACTTCTCATTTTACTGCAGCGCATACATGGGAAATGACTTAAATAAGGCATGCGTATGGAATTACGCCAAACACTCTCCCGGGAAGAGCAGGGCATGCGGGAGGAATGGCAGCTCATCCTCGACGCTGAAAAACGGCTTAAGGCATTATTCGATGAATCGCAGCACTTCATCGGTGTCCTTGGGCGGATGGAGCGGGACATCGACGCGAAACAGTGGCAATCCGTCCGCCGCGCGATGGACGGGGCCGAACGCGACATTGAAAGATTTGAGAGGGACGTGAGAGCTTTCTTCCAGGAGGAGAGGCTCGCCGGGAAAGTCTCGCGCAGGATGCTGCGGCTCGCACAAGAATTGCGCAGGAAAGGCGAAAAAGGGCGACGCGAAGTTGAAAGGATGGTCGGACGGCCGTTGCCGAAGAGATAGTCAACAGGCGATTGTCTTCTCTGTCTCCCTGAACCTGACCGGCAGGAACTGCTCCACCACCCTGATGTTCGTCCGCACGTGGCCCGTGATCCCCGTCGTCGTGACCTCCCCTCTGGTGAGGGCTAGCAGCGGCACCAGGTTGTCCGTGAGGTGCATGTCCGCGGTCGCCTTCGCCGCCAGGGTCGCGATGAGATGCTGCGCAGCTTCTGTTCCCACCTCTTCCGCGCGCTTGCCCCGCTCGCCGAGGCAGTCGCTGCCGATCATCACCGGATGCAAGGGATCGACGTCGTCTGTGCGCCTGCAGACCGCCCAGAGCGTGATGCCCGAGCCCAGGCTTTCCGCCTGAGCGTAGTTCGCGGTGACCGAGACAGGGATTCCCAGCCTGAGCAACGCAACCTTGGCCGCCCTCGCCTGGCGTTCCGCAACCTCGGCCTTCTGCAGCTGCACGTGCGCGTGGCTGATGCCCTTTATGCAAACGACCTGGTAGGGCTCTGCGGAAAAGCTTATGTTGAGGCTGTGGAGATGGCGAAGCAGCTCGCTGACCGAGGGGAACTGGCTGAGGCGGTGCCTCGGCCGGACGGTGAGGTCGACCTTGCCGCCGCCGGCAGGATAGTAGCCGCGGCGCACCAGCTCGCACTCGATGTCCGCGAAGACCCGATAGTAGGGCAGCACCACGTTCATGAAATAGTCGACAGGCATCGACCACGCTGTGTCTGTGCCGCCCGTTATCCTGAACCTCGTCTTCTCGTCAGCGAAGAGCGCGGGGAGGAGCACGGACTGGAAGAGCAGCGTGATGGAGCCGGCGGTGCCGATGTCCAAGGAGATGGTCCTGCCCTTGACCTGGCCTGGCTTGAACGTGAAGGAAGAAGAGCCCTCCAGAGCGCCATCAACCTCTGCGGAGCAGAGCTCCTGGAGTGCGAGGATGCCGGCAAGATGCTGCGCCTTGAGACCTGGCTTGGGGCGGGCTGCCCTGATGTTCTCTGCCTTGAACGGCGTGCTGGTCAGCGCGCTCAGCGCGAGCGCCGTCCTGATGATCTGTCCGCCGCCTTCGCTGCCGTCAATCGTGAGCATAACCGCAGGGAATCAGGCGGAACATAAAAAGGTTATCGCCTACCAGGAGAACTCGCTTGCATCGAAGTCAATCGCTTCCGCGTCGGTGTCCTCGCTGATGTTGACCGGCAGCGTGTCGCCCTCTGGCTGCGCCGCTGGACCTTGGCCAGCGGCGGGCGGCCCTGACGGTGCTTCCGGAGCCTTTGGTTGAGCGCACGCGGCCAGCAGCAGGCCGATCGCAATGACACAAAGCAGCATCCTCATCTCGCATCACCTCAAAGAGTCGGGAAAAAAAGAAAAAAAGCTCATTCGACGGCCTCCGCGATGGGCAGCTCGTTGTCGACCTTGCATTCTCCGCTGTAGCCGAAGTCAGCGCCGCCGCTCTTCAGCTGGCAGAGGTTGCCGTAAGTCTTGCCGTCGCTGCCGCACACCGGGGCGAAATCGAGGGTGCAGGCGACCGACGCATTGACGGCCGGCTTCCTGCATGAGGAAGCGGCGCCCTGCAGCGTTGCCGGCGAGGTGTACACCTCATTGTCCGGGCCGAAGGTGATCGTCGCCAGGGTGCCGTTGATCTTGGCGCTGATCTCCACCTTGGTCGAGTTTGCCTTGAAGATGAGGCAGTCCTGGTGCGGGCCGACCATGGCCGAGAAGCTGATGACGTCGCCATCCCTCTTGTAGCGGTCGGTCATGAACTCCCAGAGGAAAGGCTTGACCGAGCAGAGGTTCTCCGCTGTGATCGTGCCAGTCACCTGATGCCATCCGCCGTCCCCGCTCGCGCAGACATTCCACCGGCTGCCCTGGTCCTGCCAGACATAGATGCCGAGGTCCTTGCCCGGCGTGTAGGACGGCTTTTCCGGCGCTTCGATGGTGCCGTTGTTGTCCTTGACCAGCTTGACCAGCTTGCGGAGGATCTCGTTCGCCTCCTTGAGCTTCAGGTGCGCGTCGCGGAGCAGGTCGTTGGCCTCCTTGTAGAGCCTGACGCGCTCTTCGGAAGAAGCATTTTTCCCGAGCAGCCATTTCTGCTTGGCCAGCTCGTAATCCTGCTTCGCAGCATCCACCTTCTCGCTGAACTGAATGATCAGCTCTTCCGATCCATTGATGACGATGCCATCATCTTCCATCTGCTGGAGGGTCTTATCCATCTTCTTCTCGAGCAGGGTCGCCTGCGCGATGATCTCGCCGATGCGGAAATGCTTGACGCGCAACCCGGCGTTCGTGACGTCAGGCTTCGCCTTCTGCCACGCGGTGAAAAGCTCCTGGGCTGCTGCTTGCAGCTCCTCCTTGGTCGTCGCCGCCTCGGCCTTGGCCTTCATGGCGGTGAGCTCCTGCTTGCGCTCCTCCAGCTTGGCGATAATCGCCTGGGCGTCCTCGTCGGTAATACCCTCATCGCTCTTGAGGAATGCGATGCGCTCGTCAATCTCCGCGATCATGGCGTCGAGCGCCTTGAGCAGGTAGGCTTTGCCATTCTCGAGCACGGCCTCTTCCTCGGCGTTGCACGTCTTCCCTTGCGCGACGCACCGGTTCAAGGCCTGCTTTGCTTCCTGGAAAGCCTGCTTATCAGCGTCCGCCTCGCCCTTGATATCTTTCAGCGTGTCCCTGAAACCCGCGTAGGCAGCTTTGTCCGCCTGGCCGACCTTCCGCTTCATCAACGCCTTCTGCACAAACTTGTCATCCTCAGCAACAATCGATGCGAAATCAGTTGCCTGCAGCTTGTCCTTGGCCATCTTCGCGTAGCGCTTCATCTTGGCAGCGGACAGCTCGCTGAAATCATTGAGCTGCGATTCCGAAAGCGCGGCCACTTCCGCCAGATCGGCCTTGGCGAGCGTGGCGAGCTTCTTGACCTTGTCTTCCTTAAGGTTCGAGATGCGCTCGAGCCTGTCCTGGGCCAGGTCCTGGAACCTGTCGACCTTCCCCTGGGCGACGGTCAAGAGACGCTCCCTCTTTTCTTGCGGGAGGCTTGCCAGTCCAGCGACCCTTTGCGTGCGCTTCAGGATGAAAGCCCGGTTCTGAAGCACGGTGCTGCACACCTTGCGTGACCTATCGACAGAGAGGTCAGGATATGATTCCCGAAGAATCGCGACGCAGCTGCCTGGCCTCGCCACCAGCTTCTCCTGGAGCGCGGCATCTCCGAGGACACTGTCAGAGGACACCACATCAGCTGCAGTGCCGCCAGGCCCGTCCGCGACCGCATCCATCTCCGCCGTGGCGCCTGCAGAAATCAGGGCCATCAGCATGACCAGAATCCCGATGATTTTATTCATGACCTTTTCCTCCGTGCCGAAAGGCACAACCTCCTCAAGGCAGGCCAACTTTAAAAGCATACTTTCCTTTTCCCCATAATAAATTCGCCAAAACGCTTTATGAAGCTTTACCAAGGCCTAAATGAGCCCCTTTTCCTTCACCAAGGCCGGTCCGCTTGGAAAAGCTTAAATAATACGGATGCCTACTCCATGCCATGCGATTCTCCCTTGCCAGCGTCATCGCTCTCTTCCTCTGCGCAGCCATGGCTTCGGCCGCGACCCTTGAGGGCCAGACCTTCGCCTTCACCCTGGAGCCGCTCAACGACGTGATCGTGAGCATCAACTCCTCGCCCCAGCAGGTCATCGTTGCGAAAGAGCACAGCTACCGCTTCTCGCTCTCGCCCGGCGATTACCGCATCACCGCGCACTACCTCCAGGACGGCCAGCTCTCCGCGGCCGATGACGAGCTCCTGCAGGTCAGCGACGATGGCGGCTACATCCTCGACCTCATCCTCTTCCCTGTCCTCCCGGGCGAGAATGCCACGACCACCCCTGACCCGAACGACTTCGCCTTCGGGCCTAAGCCGGTGCCTGTCACGCTAATCTTCATCATCGTTGTCCTCGCCCTCTCCGTCATCGCGCTCAGCATCGCCCTCATCAGGAGCAAGGGCATCATCCAGCGGAGCGTGCCTGTCCCCGGAGAGGACACCAAAGCAGCGGTACTCCACCACCTCCGTTCGCAGCATGGCCGATGCACGCAACGCGACCTCCGCGAGGTCATCCCGCTGTCGGAAGCCAAGATCAGCCTCATCGTCTCCGAGCTCGAGCACGAGGGCAAGATAAAGAAGATCAAAAGAGGGAGGGGCAACCTCCTGGTGCTGCGATGAAGGCGTTCAAGCGCAAGGACCATTACCTCATCATTCTTGAGAAGGGCGAGCGCGTCATGGAGACGCTCGAGGACTTCTGCTACAAGAAGAAGATCCATGGCGGCGTCATCACCGGCATCGGCGGCGTGCACAAGAGCGTCCTGGCATTCTTCGACCCTGCGGAGAAATGCTACAAACGGAAGCAATTCCCGGCACCCATGGAGCTCGTCCTGCTGACCGGCAACATCACCAAAGTGGACAACGGCATCAAGGTGCACTGCCACGCCGTGCTCGGGCTCTCCGACTTCCGCACCGTCGGCGGGCACCTCATCGAGAGCGAGGTCAACATCACCGCCGAGATCGCCGTGTACCCCGCGAAGGCGACGTTCCGCAGCCTCGACCAGGCGACCGGCCTGCAGCTCGTGTCCCATGGCTAAGGCCCTCATCCTCGGCATCGATCCCGGCACGAGCGTGGGCTGCTGCCTGCTCGACCTCGACGGCGAGCCCGTCGCGACCTGGTCGAAAAAGGAGTACAGCCTCGGCAGCCTCATCAAGGAGGTTACAGGCCACGGACGCGCCATCGCCGTCGGCACGGACAAGCGGAAAGTGCCTCGCTTCGTCCATGACGCCGCGATCAAGCTGGGGAGCAGGACCTTCGCGCCGGAGCACGACCTCCCTGTCGCGGAGAAGAAAGCCCTGGGGAAGAACGCGCATGAGAGCGACGCCATCGCCTCCGCCCTGTTCGCCTACCATCAGCTGGTCCCCCTGATCCGGAGGGTCCGGCTGTCGGTGAGATACCTCGACAGCATTTCCGAAGACCAGCTCATCATCTTCCTCACCCAAGATCCGCGCATCAGCATCAAGGCCGCCCTGGACATCCTGACCAGCCCCGCGGAGCGGGACATCGAGGAGGCCGAGCGCGTCGTCGCCGCGCAGCGCTTCACCGAGCAGAATTTCCTTTCGCTCCTCCATCGCCTCAAGCGCAACCTCCGCGACGAGCAGCTCCTCAAGAAGCGCATCGCGAGCCTGGAACTGATCCGGCAGAGGCCACTGACCATCATCAAGACAGCGCCGATGGACCAGCAGCTCCGCTTCAAGGAAGACCGCATCAGGAGCCTGGGCCGGCAGCTCGCTGCGCAGCAGGACCACTCTGGCCGGCTGCAGAAAGCAGCTGATGAGCTCGAGGCCATCCTCGCCCATGCCCAGGAAGGCGTCATCGCCAAGAAGCTCGCCAGCCTCGGGCAGAAGGAGTTCCTGACAAAGGAAAAAAGGCTTTGCCTGACTCCAGGGGATGTCTTGCTTGTGGAGTCCTGCGCGGAATTCAGCAAGGCAGTGATCGAGCGGATGCATGGATCTGTCATCATGACCGACAGCAAGGCGCCGATGGCCCTGCGGGAGGGATGCTATGTCATCAGAAGGCTGCGGCCGCTGCGGGAGAGCAGGCACTTCGCGCTGGTGTCCTCGGAGGAGCTCGATGCCGAGCTGAAGAAGCAGGCCGTGCTTTCCGACATCATCTCAAGCTATCGCCGTGAGCGTCAGACGCAGTAATACTGCCCCTTCCAGCGCACGACCGCGACATTCTCGCCCACGTGGAGCTGCTTCCTCGCTGACACTGTCGCCGGCTGGTAGGTCTCCGGGTCAAGGATGGTGACCTCCGGCCGGATCGCGATGACCCTGGTCTTTTCCTTCGCCTGCAGGAGGGCATTGCCTTTCAGGCAGAGCCGCTTGCCGGTCTGCAGATCATTGCCGCAGAGCCGCTTGCCCATGCTCGTGACCTGCATGAGCTTGCCCTGGCATTCCACAACGTCCCCTGCCGAATACAGGGGAAAGCGGGCCAGGATGGTGACCCGGAATATTTCCTTGCTGGACATACGGTCCTTGGAGAAGATACGCTCCGAGACCGTGACCTCCGCGCCCAGATTCTTCAATGCGTTGCCGAGGCGCTGCGCGTCATGCTGCGACGTGAGATAGAGGTCCACGCCGTCCTTGCGCTGGACCTCCTTGGTGATCTTGAGGCGGCTGTGCCTCCGCAGGAAGGCGTCGATGATGACGGGAACGGAATCGTTGGGGTTCCGGAGCTGCAGGATTGCTTCGAAGTAGGAGGAATGCATACCGCTGATGGTGGCATCGCTTATAAAAATGTTATTAATTCCCAGCTCTTTCTCCAGCGTACTCGCTTTCTTGTCTGGCAAGGGTTCGAATGCCATCTCCTTATTCTCACCACGGACTCAAAGAAAGATGATCCGGCGAAGTCCACTAAAGTTTTTCATTGCCGAATTGATACAAACTTATTTATAGAGCGTAAAGCACAATGCTTAGGAGGTGCAATTTCATGAAAAACCAACCCATTATTCTGTTACTGATTATTATGTGTATGCTGCCCTGCGTTTCTGCCGAAAGGATCCTTGTTGTCCATGCTCACCAAGATGATGAAACCTTAGGGCTTGGCGGGAAGATTATTCAATTGGCACGGGCTGGAAATAATCTGACCTTCGTCCTCCTGACGGATGGATCTCCTGAGGAAACGGGGGATAATGAAACCTACCACCAGATCAGGATGTTAGAGTATAAAGCTGCCCTGGCTATTGCCGGGGTTCCGGAAGAGAATATCGTTGAAATAGGATATGATGATATTGCATTCGTCCTAGAATTGGACGTTGAAGGCCTTCTGGAGTCGATAGGAAACATGACTCGAAGGATCAACGCAGTTCATCCTGACCAGGTCTATTTCCCCGTTTATGAGCACGGCAATATCGATCACGACACCGTCCAATATATTACCAGAAGGGCCTTCGAGAACAGTGAGGTGCGTGATACTGCCCGCGTCTATGAATTCGTCCTTTATAATCCCTTTGCATTGGGAGAACCCATCCCTGAAGAGAATGACACCATTGACAACTTAGCTTATCCGCTTGAATATCTCGAAATGAATGAGACTGACGTCTATTTAAAAAAACTGATGATAACCCAATACAAATCCCAGGATCCGACAGGATACCTCTGCGAGAATGAAACAATAATGCCCGCCCATGGGAACTTGCCCTGGATAGAGATTGAAGAGTCAGCCATTGAACCCTTACAATACAACCGATTTGTCCAAAAATATGGGCATACCATACCCCTAACAGAAATATCCGAATATTACATTGAAAGAAACGAATGGAGTGAATTGCTGGAACTCATTGAACTGACACTTGAGAAGACCTATGAGCGGCGTGAGGGCGAGAACTGGACTGATTGCGAGCTCGCGATGCTTGACTTTTGGTATTGGGACGTGGATAAGATAAGGGCACTGCCCCCCTATGATTATATGGTCAGCCCGTGCATTCACGACTCTTGCAGATGGACCACAAATCTTACTTGGGGCCATAACTTCTCATTGGTCTACGGGATATATGAAGAGACAGATCGCCTGTTGGGGATCACTAATGATCCTCTCTTCCGAGGACCTGGCATGGCCAGCAGAGAGGATCTCATCCGATATTTCGAAGATATTAAAAATGGCGGAAGGGATATTGTGGCTGTCTATGGGCGGACTGCTGCACCTTCTGACCCGACCACCGCGTTTCAAGTAGGCACCTACCTGGGAAGCATCGGTCTTGATCCCTTGAGGGTCTCCATCTCCTCAGACCAGGACATTACCGAAGAAGATTATGGAAATAGTGTGCTTCTTGCATTAGGAGGGCCATGCGCAAACAGCGTCGCGTATGATATCATGTACACTTTAAAGGGCAATCCTGGAGCTGGATGCATTGAGAACTTCCCTCAAGACTCATACCTCTTTGAAACTGTAGACCACGGCGGCGCACTTCACCTCATGATTGCCGGATGGTCGGCTGAGGACACCATCGCTGCAGGTAATTATGTGGCAGGATTAGGCTCTTGAAAAGGAGGCGGTGGAATAGGTGCGACGCTTAGCCGTTGGCAACGACGAGATAGAAAGGGATGAAACGACAAGACAATAATACGTAACAATCCTGTCCCGAGGTTTGGAACTGAACCTTTGATCGCCGAAACCTTTTTAAGCACACCCCTTGCGTTCAGACGATATGGCCAAAAAGGAGCGGAAGCGGCCGACAGGCACCTGGGGAAAGATCTGGTTCTTCATCTGGCACGACAACTCGGTCTGGAGCTGGCTCGCCAACATCGTCCTGGCCTATGTCCTTATCAAGTTCCTGGTCTATCCCGGCCTCGGCCTTCTCATGGGCACTACGCATCCCATCGTCGCCGTGGTGTCCGGCAGCATGGAGCACACCGGCGGCTTCGAGGACTGGTGGGCTTCTCCCGCGACCTGCACGGACGGCTCATGCACCCAGGAACGATGGTACGCCGAGCGGGAGATCACCAAGGAGCAGTTCAGGACCTTCTCCCTCAAGAACGGGTTCAACAAGGGCGACATCATCATCCTGCTGGGGCGGGCGCCGGAGCGGATCGCCATCGGCGACGTCATCGTCTTCCGGAGCAGCCGGCCGGACCCCATCATCCATCGCGTGGTGCGGAAGGCGTACCTCAACGACATGTACGTGTTCCAGACCAAGGGCGACCACAACGTTGCATCCATCTCCGGCCCAGGCCTCAACGAGCTCCTGGTCCCTGAGCAGGCGGTCATCGGCAAGGCCTATGTCCGCGTACCGCTGCTGGGCTGGATCAAGATTGGATTTGTAAAGCTCATCAACATCGTCGGGGTGAGATAAATGTTCTGTCCGAAATGCGGCGCGATCCTCGTGCCCAAGAAGGAAGGAGACAAGAAGATCCTGCACTGCACCTGCGGCTACTCCAACCGCAAGCCTGAGCACGTGCAGCTGAGCGAGCGGCTCGGCGACGCCAAGAAGATCGAGGTCGTCCGGGAGAATGAGGAAGAGACATTGCCGTTGACCGATGTCGAATGCCCGAAATGCCATCACACCAAGGCGCACTTCTGGGAAGTGCAAACCAGGGGCGCGGATGAGCCAGCCACCAAGTTCCTCAAGTGCCAGAAGTGCAAGCACACCTGGCGGGACTACAGCTGATCCGACATTGGTCCGCGAGGAGAACGCCGTGCTGCTGCGGACGTGCCTGAGCCTGGGGAAGCAGCTGGCGGCCTGCCAGGAGCGCCTCGACCGCGCCCCAAAGAAGAAGATTTAAAAACTTCCCAGCACCTGAACCCGTTTAAAAGAGGATGGAACCGCTCGTCACTGTGCTTTTGGCTGTCACGCTCCTGTTCTTCCTGCTCATGCTCTTTCTCAAGATCACGAAGAAGTTCATCGAGCTGCTGCTCACCGTGAACATCCTGCTCATGGTGCTCGTCGCCGTCATCGGCCTCATCGTCTACATGGACGCCATGGCCCTCAAGAAGCGCTTCCCCAACGACCCGAAGCTGCTCGTCCTCGAGGACAACGGAGTGGTATTGACCGCGGTGCGGCTGAAAGGCATGGCCGAGGCGCCGGACTACAGCACCGAGACTGATATCAGCAGATACCAGCAAGCGCTGAACAAGCAGGCCTTCGATGACCTCGTCGGCGACAACTACAAGGTCTTCGTGGTGAGCCTCGAGAGCCTCCTACCCATGGACAACGTCACCATAGGCACCCTACCGCTCGGGCAGCATGACCTCCTCATCTTGCTTTACGCGGAGGACGCCATCACCATCTTCGCCGAGCTCAGCCTCAACTCCACCAACCCGACGTTCGTGCCGGAGTACGCAGCGCAGCTCACCGAGCAGTTCGGCTCCAGCGCCGAGTTCAAGTCCCGGCTGTTCGGCGTGATCCTCGGCGACGCCATAGGCAAGGACAGCCTCTTCATCATCCGGAAGTTCAAGGAAGGCAAGGTTGCCATCCGCCCGGAGACCGTGGTGTTCAGCTTCCTCAAGCTGATTCCGCAGCGCGTCGTCGACGCCATGGTGTGAGCATGAAACGGCTCCTCCTCCTCTTGCTCCTGCTGGCGCCTGCGCCAGCGCTCGCCGACACCCTCGTGTACAGCGGCTGGATCCTCAACGGCGACGACCTGACCATCAACCGGGACGTCTTCACCATCCTGTTCTCCACGACAACCAAGATCTATGCCCAGCAGCTGGACACCTTCCTCTCTGTGCAGAACGGCTCCTGCGGCACCACCGACCATGCCATGATCTGCCTCGACACGACGACGTATGATACCACGGCCAAGCGCTACAAGGCCCTCGTCCGGGCCTATGCCCTTATGCCAAGCATCAGCGTCACCCGGAGCATCGACAAGACCACCATTCCGCTCAAGGACACCGCGCTGGTGACCACGACCATCAGCAACACGGGGAGCAACGTCGCGGACAACGGCTATTTTCTCGACGACTTCGGCGACGACTTCGTGGTCACCGAGATCGACATGGGCACCGCCGAGGGAGGCAAAGCCTACTGGGAAGGCGCCCTCGGCAAAGACCAGTCACGCACCATCACCTACCGCATCCAGCCGCAGCAGGCCACGGAACGCAGCTTCAAGGCATCGTACAGCTACTTCGACGGCTTCGAGAACAAGACAACCTATTCCGGAGACATCAAGATCATCGCGAACCCGTTCCTCAAGCTCGTCTCGACTACCCCAAGGACAGATGTGCCGCTCGGCTGGAGGTCGAACATCACGGTCAACCTGAGCAACGACTATGACCATGCCACGAACATCACCGCCTTCTCGGTCAGCTTCTCGGACGGGCTGCTCATCACGGAATACCCGACAAGCATGCGACGCGACCGCAACACCTTCCGCTGGGACGGCATCATCGATGAGAATCGCACCATCCATAAAAAATCCTTCTTCTTCCGCTTCCTCACAGTCAGGTCCGGCGGCAACGCCATCATCGCGACAGGGTCCTACAAGGACGACGAGGGGATGCCCAGAAGCCTGTTCCTGAAGCAGGACATCTCGACAACCTTCTCGGACCGGACCGTCCTGAGCTCGAGCCTGCTCTCCGGCGAGCAGTTCGAGAGCCTTGAGGTCAAGCAGCTCAAGGTCTGGGTCCAGAACGAGAACCACGCCATCAACTACAGCAACGTGAGCGTCAGCTTCACCAGCAGCCTCCTCAACCTCAGCAACCTCAGCCTGCGCCTCGACGCGGGCGATCAGGCGAAGGTGATCGACCTCGCAGTTACCATGCCTAAGGCGAACGCGACGGTCAGCGACACCCTGGCCATCACCGCCGCCTTCACGACGAGCTTCGGCGAGAGCGGCAAGGAAGAGCTGCGGCTGCCTTTCACCCTGCAGCCGGTCAAGGACCTCGAGATCACCCAGGACATCAGCAAGCCCGTGCTGGAGGGCGATGAGGAAACGGTCATCCGGGTGTACGCGACCAACCACCGCACCGTCGACATCAGCAATGTCCGGATCACCGACAGCGTCCCTGACTTCGTGATGACGGGAAGCAACCAGGCGCTCCTCACCGTCAACCACGGCGACAAGAAGGAAGCTTACCAGTACGTCCTGAAGGCGCCGAGGCTGTCTCAAGAGCGGGTCTATAACCTGACGACCACGGCGAACTACAGCGACAACCGGAGCGGCTATGCCTACACCAGACGCAGCCAGATCACGGTGAAGCCCAAGAGGCTCGCCCTGACACTCTCCTCGCAGTTCACGGACAGCTCGCTGTACCGCGGCCAGCTCGCCCAGGTGAAGTACACGATCACCAACAGCGATACTGAACCGGCTTTCGATGTCAAGCTCTTCTTCCCGGTGCAGGCCGAGACCGCCATCGTCGGCGACACGAGCTACGCCATCGAGCGCCTCGACCCGGGCGAGAGCTTCTACCTCACCACCGCGGGAAGGATGATCTTCAAGATGAACGGCAGCATCCTGGTCATGAAGCCGGCCATCAGCTTCTCCGACCAGTTCGGCAACCGCTTCGCGGTCAACGGGTCTGAGCTGCACGCGCAGGCCGGCCCCGGCCAGGGAACCGTGCCGCTCATCTGGGTCTGGCGCGAATGGGACGGGAAGAACCTCTTTTACCATATCGCCAACAACGGCACCCAGGAATCGAGGGTGTCGTTCGAGGACCTCGGCCAGAAATGGAACATCAGCGTCCCGGCGAATACGACGGTGACCTCCGAGCAGCACATCCGCTTCGCCAAGAGCTCAAACCTGAGCCTGTTCAACGTGACCTTTTCCTGCCTCGACACTGCCTGCCACACAGTCGCCCCTTCGCTCCGCCTCGAAGTGGCCCCAAACGTCGGCGCGAATGGGACGCAGGGCGGTGACACCGGCAGCATCAATGACAGCGATGCGCCTCCCGACGAAGAGCCTGGGCCGAAGCCCGTGCCTGTTTCTATCTGGGAGGGAATAAAAAGGTTTTTAAGAAGCATTTTTCCTAGGTGATGCATGGGATTCTTCAGCAAGCTGGGACTCGGGAAAAAGGACGATCTCGGCGATTTTGACCTCGGCAAGGATGTCGCGGCCCCCCCACCCATGGGCCTGGACACCAGGAATGACCTCGGCCTGCCGCCGAGCCAGCCGACCATGACGTCCCAGCCAAGCTTCAGCCCGCCGGAGAGCGACTTCGGCTTCTCCCCCCAAGGCATGCCCTCCTCCTTCAGGAGCCAGCCACAGGCGCCGCCCCCCATGCCCGGCAACCAGGATTACATCGTCTCCAAGGAGATCGAGCTCATCTCCTCCAAGCTCGACAGCCTCCGCTCGTCGCTCGAGACCGTCAACGCGCGCCTTGCCAACCTCGAGCGCATGGTCGAGAACGACCAACAGCGAAGGAGATGGTAGCGTTCTCAGAAAGAATTAAAAGGCACGACACACAAATCAATTCCATGAAGAAATACCTCCCCTTTTTCCTCGTCGCTGCCGGCATCGTAGCCATCGACCAGGCGAGCAAGGCAGCGATCCTGGCGAGCATCCCCTTCGGCGAGAAGCTTTGGCTCATCAAGGGCGTGCTGTCCTTCACGCCGGCCACCAACACCGGCGCCGCCTTCGGCATCTTCACCGGCCAGAACCTCATCCTGCTCATCATCGGGATCGCCGTGCTCGCTGCGCTCATCTATTTCCTGCCCAAGCTACAGCGGCCCATGCTATTGCCTGCAGGGCTTATCGCCGGCGGCATCCTGGGCAACGTCATCGACCGGATAGTCCGCGGCGCTGTGACCGACTTCATCGATCTCCAGGTCTGGCCGGTGTTCAACGCGGCGGACAGCGCGCTCTGCGTCGGCGTCGCGATCCTGGTTCTGCAGAATTACCTCACCGACGCCGCAAAACGCTGAGGGCGAACAGGAAGCCGAGCAGGCTCACGGCGAGCGCCACGAAGATGACTGTGGTGTCTATTATCAGATAAATGAGAAGGTAGTGGATGGCGGCGAGGGCTAGCACCACCACGGTGTACCAGCGCAGCCACCTGCTGCTATGCAGATATCCTGTCAGGAAGACGATGGTCGCGGAGAAGATGACCAGGGTGGCCATGACCTGGCGGCTGTACAGCCAAGACTCGCGGACATAGAAAAGAGCTATCACGCTCACCAGCAGCAGGACAAGCATCAGGCAGAGCATGGACAGGCGGATGAAGCTGCGCATGGAAGAACCGGGCCTTTGCTTCTTTAAATGCTTTTCCATGAGATACCATGCTGGTCGCTAACCGGTCTCATGTGAACGCTGGTTCGCTCACGCAATAGCCCCATTATAGAAATGCGGTTTCAGGCTGGCTCGAGGCCAAGGACGAACTTCGGAGTGAGTATGTTGATAGAATTTTTCCCGGTGATATGCATGAACCCTCGGATGCGCTCACACACGATCTGTCCACCCTCATCCTGTAAGCCTTTCGAAGCTTTGATAGTAATATCAAAACGACGTTCGCGTAAAAATGAGCCGCTTTGAAATTTGGCATTAAGTAGCGGGTCAGAGACAAGTAACTCTTTATGCTCATGCGAAGCGGAATAAGCGATACCTATCTTGTATGTTCCCCTGATCCGAAGCTGGTCGAGAAGGGTAACCAGCCCAGAAAAGTCACCCTTGCCCATTTGCTCTCCTGCTTCGATAAGTTTCTCTTTCGCTTTTTCCCAATTCACTTCGATCTCAGACATCAAGGCTTTTTTCAGGTAAAGTCATATTTAAATTTTTCTGAGAGAGCGGTCTGATTGTCCCTTGACCGATAGTCCGTACGACGATTGCCTTTGTTACGCAGCTAGATGCGCGTAGGTAACAAGGGTATTCAGAATTCCGCGATCTCGTCAAGCTGCTTGAGGAGGCCGCGCCCCCGGAGGTAGCCGATCTGCGACTTGCGGTACTTGAAGATGATGTCCCCGCGCTCATCGCCGGAGAACTCCCAAGGCTCCACCAGAACGATGTCGCCTTCCCTGACCCACAGCCTGCGCTTCAGCCTTCCCGGGATGCGGCAGATGCGCGTCTTGCCGTCCAGGCAGCGGACCTTGGCGCGGCTGCCGCCGACGCGCTGCTCGAGGATTCCGAACGTCTCGTTGCCGCGCGGAAGCTTGACCCGGCGGATCTCTTCCTGGATTTCCTCCTCGGTCAAGGGTTCCCGGTGGAAGGGCTTGCGTTCTGCCATGCACGACGAGAACGCGGGAAGGTATATAAAGGTTGTTGTTTTATGGAAATCCCGCAGAACAGGCTTTCAAACCAGCTTTTCCGGATCCGATGCTTTCCTTGGCTTATTTTACGCGAGTCACTTTAAAATGCAGCTGTTCCCTTATGAATTGAAACTCATCCTCATTCATGCTGACGTTAAATTCAGGTTTTAGATAGACCTGGAAGGTGTTGAGTTCCTTCTCGGATCCCGTATTCCACACGATCTTGAGTTCGCGATGGCCGAAAAACCCCTCTCTCGACGACCTCTACGATGAGGAAAGGAGTGTCCAGAAATGCTTGCGCAAGGGAATGGTAATCTTGAACCTGGACCCTCCATTTGCCTGGAAGGTTTCCCTCTTTAATGATGGTCCCCGGTTTCACGGATGACAATTCGCCTTTCCTGAGCTGTTTAATCGATTCGGTTATCAGTTTTGCAGTATTTCTTGAATCAAGGTATTGGGTCATGGATCATCACCTGTTTGTCATCCAAGAAAGCCGGCCTATAATAATTTTCTACGGCACGGTCCTGTACTTTGTGTTGATGAGGCCCCACTCGAGGAACAGCAGCACCAGCGCCGTGGTCATGAGGCCCATGGAGAGGCGGAGCGGCATGCGCTCCTGGTGGAAGGTGGCGATGTCGAGGAAGGCCTGGTCGAGCTGGTCTTGGCTCTCGGCTGAATGGTAGCTGCCGCCGGTCTGGTCCGCGAGATCCTTGAGCGTCTCCTCGTCCAGCTTGCTCACCGCGAGCGTCTTCATGAAGCTGCCGCCTTCCTTTGTGCCGATGCCGATGGCATGCACCCTGACACGGTTCTCCTGCGCATAGGCGATGGCCTCCTCCAGGGGGGTGCCGACGTTGCCGCGGCCGTCGGTGAGAACGATGACCGACTTGGACCGGTCCTGGGGGATCATGAGGTTGATGCTGGTGACGATGGCCCCGCCGAGGTCTGTGCCGCCTGACCGTGAAAGGTCGACCAGGGGAAGGGCTGTCTTGACCTCACCGAGCTTCTCGGTCGGCTGCACCTTCACCTCAGAGGTCCCGCCGAACGCAAGCAGCCCGACCATGACCTTGGAATGCAGCTGGCCGAGGAAGCCGTCTGCTGCTTCCTTCGCGGCAACGAGCCGGTTGGGTGTGATGTCGGTGGCGAGCATGCTGCTCGAGGTGTCGATGGCGAGCATGAAGCTGGAGTCCGCTTGCGCCCCGGTGTACCAGAGGATGGGGCCGGCAGCCGAGAGGATGAGGAACAGCAGGATGAAGACGCGGCTGATGAGGACGGGAAGGTTGCGGGAGATGAACACGGTGTTGGCCAACAGCTTCCTGTCGCCGCCGGTGACGCGGCGGATGGCGTCGAAGTTGGCGAAGCGCATCGCCCTCTTCCGGACATGCAGGTAGGTGAAGAAGTGCGTGATGACCAGGAAGGGGATGCTGACCAGCAGCACCAGGTAGATCGGCTTGGCGAAGGTTATCTCCATTTGACCTTCCTCCAGGCGAAGAACTCCTTGAGCGGGTTGACAAACTCCTTGTCCGTGAGGAGGATGAGCAGGTCGCCGCCGGACTTCTTGAACGCTTCCCTGAACTCCTCCACCTGGGCGCGGGCATTAGCCTCATACTCCTTCTTGACCTTCTTGGTGTCAACGACCATCTCGCGGCTGGTGAACGGGTCAGAGATCACGACCTGGCCGACATCAGGAAGATATTGGTCCCTCGGGTCGCGTATCATGACGCCGATGAGCTCGAACTTCTGGCCAGCCACAGCGAGCTGCCGCCTCCAGTCGCCCTCCAGGCCAATGAAGTCAGAGACGATGACGACCGTCGAGTTGCGCTTGACGAACTGGTTGAGCCAGCGCAGCATCTTGTCGAGGTCGAACTCGCCCTCATAGAGCTGCGGATTGGACAGCGCCTTGGTGATCATGTAATATTGCCGCGCGCCGATCGCGGGGTTGAGCTGGAACACGATGCGGTCGGAGAACATGATCAAGCCGGCGCCATCCCCGCCCTGGATGATGGCAAAGGTCAGCGCGGCGATGAACTCGGCGGAATACTCGCACTTGAGCTTCTCGGTGGAGGCGAAGCACATAGAGGAGCTGACATCGAAGACGAACCAGGTCTCGAGCTGCCGCTCCTGAACGAACTCGCGCACCATCAGCTGGCCGGAGCGCAGCGTCGCTTTCCAGTCGATGAGCTTGGCGTCATCGCTCTGGTCGTAGCGGCGGTAGCCGTCGAACTCCAGGCCGGAGCCCTTGAAGGCGCTCCGGTACTGGCCGGTGAAGCCCGAAGTGATGAGGTTCTTCTTTGCCTGCACCTCAAGCTGCTTGACCAGCGGCGCGAACTTGACCTTGATCTCTTTCATGGAATAGGGACCTTGGTGAGAATCTCGTGGATAATCAAGTCCGGGGTTATCCGCTCGGCCTGTCCCTCGTAGTTGAGAATGATGCGGTGGCGCAGCACGTCAGGAGCTACAAGCTTGACATGATGCGGCGTGACGAACGCCTTGCCATCCTGCAGCGCGCGCGCCTTGGCCGCGATGTAGAGGCTGATGGACGCGCGGGGCGATGCTCCCCACTCGACGTACTTGCCGAGCTTGAGATGCTCCGGCTTCCTGGTCGCTGTCACCAGCTCGACGATGTACTTCTCGATCTTCGGGTCGACGTAGATCGCCTTGGTATCCGCCTGCATCTCGAGGATGCGCTTCGCGGTCACGACAGTCTTCAGGTTGAAGTGGCCGAGCTCGTGGATGGAGATGTTCTGGTTGAGGATCTTCTGCTCATCCTCGGCATTCGGATAGGAGATGGTCAGCTTGAAGAGGAAGCGGTCGATCTGGGCTTCCGGTAGCGGGTAGGTGCCCAAGCTTTCGATGGGATTCTGCGTGGCGAGCACAAAGAAGGGCGGATCGAGCAGGAAGGTCTGCTTGCCGATGGTGACCTGGCGCTCCTGCATGGCCTCGAGGAGGGTGGACTGCACCTTGGGCGGCGCGCGGTTGATCTCGTCCGCGAGCACGAAGTTGGCGAAGATGGGGCCCTTGACGATGGTGAAGCCGTGGACCTTGTCATAGGTCGTGATGCCCGTGATGTCAGAAGGGAGCAGGTCTGGCGTGAACTGGATGCGGCTGAACTTGCAGCCCAATACATTGGCGAAGGTGCGGATGATGAGCGTCTTGGCGATGCCGGGGACGCCCTCGAGGAGCACGTTGCCGTTCGCCAGCAGGGCGGTGATGAGGCTTTCGACGGTCGCCTCCTGGCCGACCACGGCTTTGCCTATCTCCTTCTTTACCGCCGCGAGGGTCTTTGCGTCCACCTCTATTTTTTTCTGCAGCGCCGAGTCCGGCATAGGACAGCCTCCGGGCAACGGGCTTTATATATTTTGTGATGCTCACTCTTCAGCGATAGCTTTAAATACCGTCCCGCCTATGATGAAGGCCATGCGATTCCGGCTGCCGTGGAAAAAGAGGGCGCTGCCCACGAAGCGGACCATCTGGGAAGAGATACTGAAACGCGTCTTCCTCTTCAAGAACGAGGTCCACATCGGGAAGAGGCACGCAGACGTCGACGGCCTGGCAGAGCTTGTGCGCTTCTTCTTCGAGAAGCTCCTCAAGATGGACGAGAACACCACGCTCGAGGAGGTTGTGCCTGAGCTTGAGCGGCAGCATTACCACCGGAGCCTCCTGAGCAAGGTGGAGAGCCTCATCAAGAAGATCTCGCAGCTCAAATACGCGCAGGCGGAGGTCACCAAGGAGGACCTCTACAGCCTGCTGTTCGACTTCGAGCATGTCGTCTATCTCCTGAACATGGAGCAGCGGGAGAGCGTCCCGATGGCTCACAAGGCGCCTGAGGCAAAGCCGCGAACAATCCCGCGGCCGGTCCCTGAAGCTCCTTCCCCTGAAGTCAACTACAAGTCCGTGCACATCTCCGTCGAGGAGCCGAGCTTCCGGGTCGAGACCCTGCCCATCAGGACGGAGACACCGAAAATCTCGCTTGTCGCTCTCGAGTTCAACAACTTCTACGCGGCTGGCAAGAAGGCGGTGCAGGACAAGCGCTTTGCCGACGCACGCGCGGCGTACCAGAGCCTGGCTCGGTCCTTCGCCCAGCTCTCGAAATCCGAGAAGAAAGCGCTGCATCCGCAGCTGCTCGACCTCTACGACAGCATCATGGCTACGTGAAAGGCTCGAAGCCTTCCTCTTCCTTGCCCTTCTCCCTTCCTCCTTTCTGTTCGTCCCTGCCCTGGCGCACCGCGGGCCGTCTTGAGCTGACGAAAAGCATGAGCACCATCGTCGAGACGAAGACGGCCGCGAGCACATAGAAGACCAGGTTGTTGAAGAGGTTCGCGGAGAATCGCTGGCTCATGGTCTGCCCGGGGCGCTCCAGCTGCTTGTTCTGCTGCGTGATGAGATAGCGGCAGGTCTCCATGACCACGTCGATGGTGCGGGCCGCCTGGCCGAAGTTCTTGCTCGCGATCTGCCCCTGCGCCTCGCCGAGCACCTCGTTGAGCTCCAGGCATTCCGGCAGCGACTCGAGCAGGTCCCGGGTGAACGTGATCTTGGTGTTCAGCATGGTCTCGTCCTTCTGGCCGAGCTCGATGGAATTGATGAACAAGATGGCGGAGTCCGTGGCGTTCGGCTCGGTGATGTTCGCGCTGACCTCCACTTCATAGGTGCCCAGCGCCTGGTATGCGATTATGGTCATCTCGGTGCGCTCCTCCTGGCCGACAGGGAGCTGCGCTATACGGGTCCTGGCGAGCTTGACGCTGATGTTCGAGCTGTTGGCGCGGCTAGCGAGGGTGATATTGAAGAGCGTCGCGTTCCAGGTGTTCTTCATGATGATGGGCACGACGATGGTGTCGTTCCGGTACATCACCACGCTGGGCAAGGTGATAAGGCGGAATGGCGAGGGCACGGTGATGTTCTTGGGCACGGTGATGTTCTTGGGCACGATGACCGGCTTGGTCGTGGTGCGATAGATGTACGTCACGCCGCCGCCGCTGCTCCCTCTCGAATTGGAGGTGCTCGTGCCCTGGCCCGAGGATTCCTCCTCGAGGATGGTCAGCGTGATGTTGTTGCTTGTCTCGGTCGCGGTGCCGTCCGACGCGGTGATGACGAACGACTGCACACCGTAATAATTCGCCTCTGGCACGAGGCGGATGCGATGGGTACTCGGGTCGACGCTCATGTTGACTTGGGAGAGGCCGCCGAAGGTGAAGCTGAGGTTGTCCTGGTTGCTGCCGGTGCACTGTAGGTAGTCCAGGTCGGTGAAGAAGGCGTCGAGGTCTATCCAGGGGTTGACGATGGTGTTCATCATGATGGTCTTGTTGCTGATGAACGTGAAGAAGGAGAAGTTGGTGAGGACCGGGGTTGCCGTGGTGTCGTTGTTCGTGAGGTTGAACAAGGCCTGGACATAGCGCGCGGGCGGCGAGAGGAAGCTGGTGTTCGACGCGTTGTAGATGTCCGACCAATTGGACCAGGCATTGCCGTCCTGCGATGACCTGGACTTCACGGTCAGGTTGGTGTTCGCGGGAAGATGCACATACCAGGCGAGGGAGCTGATGTTGGCCTCGTTGTCGCCGAGGTCGATGACCGATGAGGTGTAGTTGCCCTGCCCCACATAGGCACCGCTGTATTGCGCCAGCGTCACCCCAGTGGTGTTCATGGAGGTGTTGCTGTACGCGCCCTCGTTGAAATAGGTCGCGTTGTCCTTGTCGATGATGCCGAAGGCCGGCTGGCGGTTGGTGTTGGAGATGGAGAGGTTCCAGTACTGGGATGCCGTGCCGTTCATGAGGTCCTGCACCACCAGGGTGAGGTTATGGATTCCCGCGAAGCAGTAGTGAAGCTCGAGCGTGAGGTTCATGGTGCTCGTGTTGCCGAAGAATACCTGCGAGCTCCTGCCCTGGCTCTGGTTGACGCCGTCGAGGAGCCAGGAGAAGGAGAGGTTGTCGAAGTAGATTATGTCCTGGTCATAGGCAGTGGCGTTGAAGATGAGGGTTCCGTTTTCTGTGCCGTTCACCAGGTCGACCGAGTAGTTGTAGGCGCTGATCACGGGAACGGTGTTGATCCAGTAGATGGTGAGGTTGACCATGCGCGACGTCGGGTTGTGCATCGAGTCGTTCGCGGAGATGTTGAGGACGTAGCGGCCAGACTCATTGAGGTAGGGTGTGCAGTTGATGTAGCCCGTGGCGTTCATGGAAAAGCTGGTGACCGTGGCGTCGACGAAGTTGTAGGTAACACTGATGTTGTCGTTCTCCGGGTCGGAGATGTTGAGCTGGAGCGCGAAGCTCTGGTTCGCGTAGGCGAAAAGGTCGGAGAGGTTGAGGACCGGCGGCAGGTTCTGGTTCTGGATGGTGAAATTGACCGTCTTGTTCGTCGTGTTGATGCCGTCGCTCACGGTGATGTTGAGATGACTAGTCCCTGTCTCGTTGGCGAGCGGCGTGAAATCGATGAGGCCGGACGAGGTCATGTTGAAGTTCGAGAGGTTGCCGTCCAGGAGCGACCAGTTGTAGGTGAGCGTGTCGCTGTCTTCGTCGGTCGCGTTGACCTGGCGGATGAAACGCTCGGTGGCGTTCGCGGTGATGGCGCTGTCCCCTATGACCGGCGCGCTGTTGTCGCGGAAGCCGACGACGAACTGCATATCATCCCTCAGGCCGAAGCTGTCCGTCACCGAGACGTTGAGCGAGATGTTGACGATGGTGCCCTTGATGATGGTCAGGTTGGCGTTCGTGTCGTTCAGCTTGGTGAGATTGATGTCCGCATCGCTGGTGTTGATCGCAAAGGTCATGTTGTCGCCCGGCGCGATGTCGTCATAGTCGGATACATTGATGAGGATGCTGAGATATACGTTCCTGCGAACGCTCAGGCTCGGCTGCTGGGCCAGCACCGGGGCGTCCGCCACGTTGGTCACGTTCAGGGTGAGGTTGTTGCTTTCCGTGCTGTTGTAGCCGTCGCTGGCGACGAAGCGGATGGTCTCGTTGCCTGCCCAGTGCGCCGCCGAGAAGAAGCTCACGTTGGTCGCGTTGTCGATCGTCATGGTGATGCTCTGGTTGCCGGTCGCGCTGTACGTGATGTTGAGGACATAGCTGTCGTTGAAGCAAAGGCACTCGATCAGGTCGAGGTCATAGAAATAATCGCTGAGGAGCAGGGCCCCGGTGAGGTTGCTGTTCTCGGCCCAGCTGAAGTTGCCGATGCTCTGGTTCTGCTGCGGGATCCTGTTCGCGTTGGTGACGTTCACGTACCAGGTGACATTCGTCGAGAGGTTGTAGCTGTCTGTCACGTTGACCCAGAGCGTGTGGTTGCCGGCGTCGCAGAATCCGGGCGTGAAGTTGTAGGTCGAGGTGTTCGCGGTGTTGTTGCCGTCCACAAACCATTGGTAGGCGAAGGAGTCGCCGGTGTCGCGGTCGGTGATGGTCACGTTGAAGTTTTGTGTCTGGTTCTCCGCAACCTGCGGGGCCAGGGAACTCGGCCCTGTTCCCGTGATGTTCGGCCTGTCACGGATGTAGATGCGAACGTCGCCAGAGGAGTTGTCGCAGCCATAGCCGTACCCGGTGTAGGCCTTGTACTGGATGACATGGCCGTTGGTCAGGAAGTCATTGTCGTTCGGCGTGAAGTTGACCATGCCGGTGGTGCTGTTCCAGGCGATGGAGAATTCGTCCAATGCTGACTTGAAGATGTCATAGACCAGCGTCTCGATGGCGCTCTCGTTCTGCACGGTCGCGTTCACGTCATAGGTGAATATGATCCCTTCGAAGGCCTCCTGCGTCGCGGGGAAGGTGTGGTTGAAGTATGGTATGTTATAGCTGTCGCAGACAGCGAGCGCGTCGGGCAGGATGGCGATGAGCAGCGCGGCGAGGATGAGAAGTCTACGCATGCTGATCACCCCTGGTCGCGCGGCGATGGGCTGTCCAGACGCTCGCATACGGCCGGCTGGTCGATGCCGCGATTTCCTTGAAGGACATGCCGTTTGCCTTAAGGTAAACCGCGATGTTCTCGAGCACAGAGCGCTTGCGGTCGGCGATGACGCAGAGCGGGATGCACGCCTTCCCTGGCTTGTCCATGAAAGGGTCAGGATGCTTCTTCTTGCTGTGCGCATAGGTCACCCAGATCGTGCGCTCATCCCTGTTAAGCAGCTCGGCGATCTCGCAGAAGCGCAGCTTCCTGGTCTCATGGAGGAACTTGACCGCCGCCTCAAGCACGCCGAGGCCTTTGGCAAAGGCGTGCAGCGGGATGCCGTCCTGGGGCTCGATGAGGCTGAGCACTTGCGGAGCGGAAAGGCCGTACTTGCGGGAGAGCTCCTGGAGGCCGAGCCGGACTATCTCGAAGGAAGCGTCTCTCTTTATATCAATACTCTGCGGTGCCTTGCTGTTTTCCAAGATACATATTTTATCATATAACCTACTTTAAAATCTTTCGTTTTTTTATATTAAATATGAAAATATATAAGATAATATGTAAATCATAATATGTATGAAAAAGCATAATATTAACAATAGTTTATTATTATAAAATATTTAAAAATACTTATTTTGTATCATTCTTATCCATTAGCTTAATAAGTAGCTCATACGCCTTCTTGACCTTGCCGAAGACCGCTTTCTGCCTGTCCGGCGAGAGCTTGGCGAATTCCGCCTTGATGCGCTTGTAGATGGAAGACGCCTTTTCAGCATCCTTGACCTTGATAGCGATGCGCAATTCCGCGAGCATGGCCTCGATGGGCTCGGCCTTGACCTCGGCGACCGCCCTTGCCTCCTCCTTTTCCGAGACCTGGGGAGTGACGGTGTCGACGACCGACTTGGCTTCGGCGATGAGCTTCTTGAGCCGGTCCTTCGGCATCGACGAACCGGTATAGCTGATGCCCTCGATCCGCATGAGGTAAGATATCAGCACCGCCTTCTTCATGGCCGGGATGTGGGATGCCTTCAACGCCTTGAGCAGCTCCTCATGCGTCATCGAGCCCTTGACATGCAGCAGCTCCTGGGCGAACCGAGCCATGGCGTCGCTCAAGCCCTTCGCAGAGACCTGGGCGCTCGCCTTGGCGAAGCCCTGCTCAAGCTTCTGCAGCCCGAGCAGCTGCGCCGCGCGCAGCTTCGCCTGCGCGGGGATGGGCTTTTCCTTGATGCCGACTTTCCTCTCGAAGCGCAGCAGCCTCGCGGAAAGGAACGCCATGACGATGTGCAGCTTGCGGTGCAGCCTGTAGGAGGCGTAGCCGATCACGAGGATCGCGAGAAGGATGATCAGGATGACCGGGATGACGCTCCGGCTGATGCCTGCAGGCAGCTCGATCCGCAGGCAAGGCCTGCAGTCGCCGCCGCAGTCCACCCCGGATTCGCGGCCGTTCTTGACCTTGTCGCTGCAAGTCGGGCAGGCTCCGCAGGGGCCGCCGCAGTCGATGGCTGTCTCACCCTGGTTCCTGAAGCCGTCGCTGCAAGAGAGGCAGGCCTCGCACGGCCCGGAGCAGTCGACGCCGAGCTCGCAGGAGCCGTTGTGGCAGTCCTTGACGCCGTTGGTGCAGTTGCCGCAGGGGTAGCACAATCCGCCGCAGTCGATGCCGGTCTCGCCGCCGTTCTGGACGCTGTCATCGCAGGTCGGGCAGGCTCCGCAGGGGCCGCCGCAGTCAACACCAGTCTCATTCTGATTCCGGATCAGGTCATAGCAGGTCGGCTCATACTCGCAGAGCTGGGTGAGGTTCGGCCGGAAGGTGCCATGGCACTCCATGACATCCGTGCATGTCCTGCGCTGCATGCCGGAAGGCAGGCACGGCCCCCACGCGGTGCATTCCCATCGGGGATAACAGCCGGTAGAGATGCCGCCGCCACCACCACCGCCCGAGCCGCCGCTCGCGCCGGTCTGCTGCTCAGGGGGAGGCTCCCGATAGAGCACGGTCAGCGTGATGAGGTTGGATTCTGTGCGCGCGGAGAAGGGGTCGTCCGCATAGAAGAGTGCGAACCGCTCGCCGTTGAAGCCGGTTGCCGGCATGAAGGTGACCACATGCGTCGAGGCGGAGATGTTGATGGTGATGTTGTGGACCGGCGTGAAGCTGAAGTTGAGCACGTCGCCGTCAGGGTCGACGAAATAGTCGTCGAGGTCGAGGCCGGTCAGATGGGTGTTCATGTACCAGGTCTGGTTCGGCAGCTCGGAGACAAGCACTGGCGGCCGGTTGGTGATGAGCACCTGGTCGGTCTCGAAATCGCCGCTATAACCCAATGACACGCCTATGCAGGTGACATTCCATTCCTTGTAACCGGGGTGCGTGAAGGACACCAATGCCTTGTAGAGGAGCGTTGTCGCGTTGAAGGTCATGTTGGCTGGCTGGCTCGGCTGGCCAGTGTCGTTGTGCACGATAGTGCAATAGACGCCGGTGCCGTTCGCGGATTGGTTTGTCGTGTTTGAGGTGTAGTTCGCGTAGAAGGTGACGTTCTCGCGGACATACTTGGTCTGGTTGCCGCCCTTCTCATCGGTGTCGTCCCAGATGGCGACTGAGCCGTTCTTGTCCATGTAGTGGATGGTGAACGGGATGACCTTGAACCGGATCATGGTGCCGCAGTAGGGGTCCAGGTCATTTACCCTGAAGAGGATGTCGTACTCCCCCACATCATTGAACAACGGCGTGAAGGAGATGACGCCAGTCGAGGGATCGACCTCGAAAAGGGACGTGTTTTCCGAGAAGTTCAGCTGCCTGGTGTCCGGATTTTCCATGACAAGGGTGTCATAGAAGGATTCGTACTCGCGACCGGAAAAATTCGTGGAGAGGATGCTGATATTTTTTGAGATGCAGATGAACACCTCGCCGGTCCTCACTGCGGCGTGGCCGGTCGAGACCTCGAAGGAGGCCTTCCAGATGGAGACGAGATTGACCAGCGTAATGCAGAAGAACAGGAGCGCGATGAGGAACAGGGCGTTGTTCGAGACTCGCATGGCAATCTTCGGTGCTGGCGTCTATTTAAATATAGCGCTCACGGCATCCTCCGGAACACGATGCGCACGACGCCGGTGTAGTTGCCGTAGGGCATGTCCTCCGGGATATCGGCGTCGAACCGGACCTCCTTATCCAGGCCGCGCGGCACCTCGAGACGCTGCGGCGTTATCGTGATGTAGGGCGCCGCTTCTCCGACGACTGACAGCCGCGCGTACAGCGTCGATCCTTTCTTGTGCGAGATGGTTATGCCGCGCTGCGCATTGCCGCCCGGCATCATGCGGCCCATGTGGAGCGCGTCGGTGTCCACGTTCAGGCCGACGAGGTTGTCCACCTGGAAGTCGATGGGAAGCTGCTGCACTTCCACGATCATGACGTTCGCGTACAGGAACGCACCGACGGCGGAAGCGACGAGGGCGGCGGCGATGACCATCAAGACGACCGTGGATCGCTGCATGGCCGCTACCCCCTTTTCTTCTTGAGGAGGAAGAAGACGTTGATGCCGACCACGAGGATCAGGACGGCGATGAGGGCGATGATGAGGGTAGAGGTGCCTATGGCCTTCGGCTTCTCCTCCGGCATCGGCGCCACCAGGGTGATCTTGCCCTGGCGTATCGATGTCTTGTTCTGGAAGTGGACCACGACATTGACGTCATATTCCCCCAGCTCCAAACCCCGGGTGTCCCAGAACGCCTCGAGTGATATCTCCTGCCAGGGGCTGAGCGAGTTCGTGGGGGAGGACAGGTCAGCAACCCTGCTGCCGGCCTGGCTGATGGCCACGATGGCATAGACATTGGTCAATGGATAGTTCCAGACACTCTTCACCCTGATCGGGAAGGGGTTGATGCGGTCCCGCTCAGCCGTGTTGGGGAAGCTCAGGATCTCGACGTTCTCCGTGCCGACCATGAAGGGGGCGGTCATGCTGTCATGCTTGCCGCCATATGAGAAGGATGCGTTCGCCATGTACTCGCCGACCTTTCCGGTGTCTGTCCAGGTACCGGTCAGGGTCTTCGATTCGCGCGGCAGGATATTCTCCACCGGGCTGAGATCGACCTCGCCGACTGCCTCTCCCTGCGACTTGATAGTCGCTTTCCCGGTCACCTTCGCGACCGTCTCTGTGCCGCGGTTGGTGACCGTCAGGTCCATCTTCGCCGGTTTGCCATGCTCGACGCTCTCGACCTGAAGGAAGGGCGCTAGGTAAGTGCCTGGATAAGGGACTCTGACGCGCAGCCTCGTCATGGCGGCTGTCGCCGTGCGGATCATGCCGCCGCTGGACTCGCCCTCGACCGCGCCGACTGAAATGTCGTGGAAACCTGGCCTGCCCAGGTTTTCCGGAAGCTTGAGGCGGTAGGTGAAGACCGCTCTTCCGAGAGGAGGGAGGACCATGCTCAGGTTCTCGGGCAGGATCACATACGGGCTCAGGTCTGATTCCTCGTCTTTGTATATCGTGATCGGCATGGCGGTTTCCTGGTTGTTCATGACGACGTTGGTGAACCCTGCTTCGAGGTTCGGCTCGAAGTCGATGACCGTGTCAGAAGGGCCGATGCCGATGGCAAGGGCTGTAGGGAAAGCGGACAGGCATATCAGAAAAAAAAGGAGCGGTCGCATAACCTTTACCCTGGTGTCCTGGCGGTGAACGTCAGCGTGGCATTCGACCTGACCTTGGACGGCGTGTCGGCGGGAACAAAGACTTTCGCGAAGAGATAGAAGCGCGGTCTCGTGACGGGGGTGCCGCCATAGGTCAGGTTGGCGCAGGCCTCATACTCCTGCGAAGCAACGTCCAACTCAGTCCACTGGTTCCTCCACGTGCAGTTCGTGTCATCAGCCGTGTTACAGCCGCACCAGCTCGCAGAATCAACGCACTTGTTCGTACTCGTGTTATGGCAGCCGCCATACACGGAAGCGTTCCGCGACGAATACCAGAACTT
>JAZDHH010000011.1:0-46665 GCA_043806015.1 Nanobdellota archaeon
TTCTGGGAATTTTAATATGGTTCAGATTTATTTGGATGGGTTGGTTCCGAGGATTGAGAAGTTGTGGGTGAAGCTTGGTAGGAGGCCGGAGAAGTTGGTGCGGAAGTTGGTTGATGTTTCGGAGATGAAGGCGGAGATGGAGACCGCAAGGGTCTCGCGCGAGAAATACGAGGCCGAGCAGAAGGCGGCCTCCGCTGCCATGGGGGGCGGCGGCCAGGCAGAGGAGAAGAAGGAAGAGGCAGTGACTGACCCTCAAGTTCTCCAGGCCAACCTCGACGCCCTGAAAGAGCTCGGCGGCCAATGCCGCGATAACATGAAGATCGCCGATTGGGCACGATGCAACGAACTCTTGATGGAGATTGGCGGCCTGAATGTCGGCAAGGACCACCTGGCCGAGCGGGGTTCTCTTATCGAGCAGCTGAAGGGAGAGCTCGAGCTGGCGAAGAATCCGCCGCCGAAAAAGCAGCCAGGCGCCCCGGGCGCGAACGCGGCAGCGCAGGCCACAGCCGCGGCGCCACCAGCACAAAGCGGCGGACAGCCGGCCCCGCCGGCGCAACCAGGGTGAGACCATGATCATCAAGCGGCAGCCAATAGAGGAGATCGACAACAAGCTCAACGCGTTGAGGGACCAGTTCATGGAGCTGCGGCAGGAGGTGAGCGAGCTCAGGCGCATGGGCAAGGACACCTCGATCCTCGACGTCAAGCTCTTTGAGGTCGAGCCGCTGATCAAGATGGCGCGCGTCACCTACGAGGATCATGACATCCGGCGCGTGGCAGAATCCATCTCCGGCATCCAAAAGGAGGTAGGCATCGTGAAGGATGGCGACCCGTTCGAACGCATCACCAAACTCATCGAGAGCGCTTACGAGGCGCTGCGTCAGGGCAAGAAAGCGGATGCCAAGGCAGTGTACGACAACATCCAAGCCCTCTACCGCGAGCTTCCCAAGGAGCTGCAGAAGACGGTCTACAGGGCTTGCCTTGACCTTCACCAGAAAGTGGGCTGACTATGGAAGAGAGCGAGATCGAGAGCTGGTTCGAGGACCAGAAGCGCAAGGCGATGGGTAAGTTCGTGTCCGCAGTGAACACGCACCGCCAGAAGCTCATCGCCAAGAACACGCCCGAAGGCTATAAGAGCAAGGAGCAGGAGGCGAAGGCCTATCAGGACGAGATCGCCCGCGTCGAGTCCGCGTACAAGCGGGTCTTCCTCGCGGAGATGGAGAAGATACGGCACGCCTACCAGAGGCTGCACGACCAATATGAATCCGAGCATAAGCGCCAGGCTGACAAGAAGAAATTCGTCAAGCGGCATTTCGGCCGGTTGATCAGCTATCTGCATGAGCGTAAAGCCCTTGACCAGGAGCGTCGCGAGCTCAACGCGATGCAGAGGAAGAGGAAAAAGCTGGCGCACCTGATAGCCCACACCCTTCCGCGCAAGCGGAAGGTGGCACGGTTCCGGTTCGCGCTCTGGCGGTTCTTCAAGCCGACGCGGAAGTACTATGTCGAGCGCCTCTACCAGCCGGTCGACTGGTTCGCGCGGCCGGTACGCCGACGCTACCAGAAGATCGCGGCGTTCGTGGCCAGGTATTTCGCAGTGCTCAAGCGTTTGCTCATCAAGGGGATCGCGGCCGGCATCAAGCAGGGAAAACTCCTTTTGGTCAAGCTGGCCGCCATCGGGAAGGTGCTCTCCGGCTGGAAGGGCAAGGCCGGCGCTTTCATGAAGGGAACGACCGGGAAAGGCAAGTCCGCGGTGAAGCAGCTGCTGGCGAAGAAGGAGTCGCAAGGCTGAAAATGAACGAGAGCGGTTGAGCATTCTCAAGGTACGACAAAACTTTATAAAGCTTAAGACGGGAGTATCCTCGAGGGGTGACCGGTGAAAGGTTCGAAAAAGAGGTCTGTGGGCAAAGGCGCTGAAGAATTCTCCGCGCTCCTGCAAGAGAACGAGGAGCAGCTGAGCCTCATAGACGTCTCGCTGCACGAGTCTGACCGGCTCCTGAAGCAGAAGGACGCGGACCTCCAGAAGAAGGACGATCGCCTGAGGGAGCGGAAGGCCTTGCTGGAGGGCTATGCGAAGGAGCTTGCAGTGCGGAAGAGCAGGATTGCGGGCGAGGAGGAAGCCCTTGCGGCGCAAAAGCTGGAGGACAGCAGCCGTCACGATTCCCTGCTGCAGTTCGAGCGCAACCTCGCTGTCCGCGAGCGCGCCATAGCGCAGAAAGAGGCCCAGATCCGGGGCGAGCAGGCCCGGCTTGACGAGATCGACCGCACCTACCAAAGCAAGCAGAAGAGCATCGACCACCTTCGCGATCGCCTGCATGAGCGTTTCCTCCTCATCGACAACCAGGGCAGGGCTATGCACGAGCAGTTCCTGAAGCACAAGAAGGAGCTCGCTGACCATATCGCTGCCAAGAAGAAAGAGCACGCTGGCCATGCCGCAGCCCAGATGAAAGAGCTTGAGCAGCGGGAGGCACTCCTCGCAAAGCGGGAGGCCGAGGTTCAGGCATCAGCCGCAGAGGTGCAGACGGAGCGTCATGGCCTGGCCTTCGTCCGGCAGCGGCTGGACGAGAAAGAGAAAAGCCTCAGGACGCTCGAGACTGAGGTCAGGAAGCGCATCGAGGATGACAAGGCGAGGCTCGAGGTCATTGACGAGCAGATCAAGGTCCGCGAGAAGGAGGCAAAGAGCCAGGGGCAGGAGCTATCGCGGAAAGCAAGGGCTCTTGAGGCATCGCTGATGGCACTGGAGCAAAAGAAAGCGGCGATAGAAGCCAAGATTGAGGAGGCAAAGGCCACCCTGGCTAAGGAAGAGGACGCCTTCAAGGAGAAAGGCAGCCAGCTCCGCGTCGAGGGATCGGCGCTGCATCATCTTCAGGACAAGCTCACTGCTGACCAGAAGACGCTGCAGCAGCGGGAAGCGCAGTTCGAGCGATGGGAGGCCGAGCACGCGGCAAGGGTCAAGGCCATCGAGGCGCAGGAAGTGAGGCTCAAGCTCGAGCAGGGTCGCATCGAGCACCGTTACCAAGAGGCTGAAGAAAGGCTCAAGGGGCTCGGCGGGAAGATCAAGGACAAATCGCTTGTCCTGGCAGAGCTGGATCGCAAGACCGACGCAGCCTTGCAGAAGTCCAGGCGGCTTGAGGAGCAGATTTCGCATGGGGAAGAGCGCATCAAGGGACTCCAGGAGCAGGACGCCGCCGAACGCCAGACGCATATGGCGACGCTGGCCTCGCTTCGCAAGGAGCATGAAGGGCTCAAGGCGGAGCATGCCGCGTATCAGCGCGCCGTGGCCAAGACGGAGCAGCTCGACCACGAAGTCAGTGAGATGGAGAAGGAGCACACCCTCATCACGAAGAAACTTGCCCAGGTCAGGGCCGATATGGCCGAGGCAGAAGACTCGCATTCCAAAAAGGTTTCCCAGGTTCGTACCGAAGCGGCGCAGGCTGACGCCATGCGCCTAAAGCTGGAACGCCTGCGCGCAGAATGGCAGGGCCTTGACCAGCAGGTCATCCAATTGCGGAAAGAGCGCCAGGAGCATGGCGCCTTGAGGCAGCAGCATGCGCAGCTCCTCAAGCGCTTCGAGGGATTGCGGCGCAAGGTCGCCGGTCTCGAGAAGGACGAAAAGGCTCTTGCGGGGACGGTCACGGTCCGCGCCAAGGAAGAAGGACACCTCGTGCAATCCATCGCCCGTCTTCAGGAAGGGGAGAAGGCGCAGGCCCGGAAGGCCCAAGAGCAGAAAGCCGCTGCCTCGTCGCTGGAAAAGAGCGTCGCTGTCTTGAAGGAAAAGGCTGACTCTCTCATGAAGAAGGATGACCATCTCACGAAATCCGTCGCCCAAGCGAAGAAAGCGTTGGCGATGATGGGGGCCGAGAAGGCATCCCAGGAGAAGCAGCTCGCGTCCTTCGACAGCTTGCTCGCAAAGAAGAACCGGGCGCTCGCCAAGAAAGAAGAGCTGCTCGTGACCCGGCTCGCGCACCTCAGCAAGGAGATAGAGGCCAAGGCCGTGCACGGGCAGGAGCTCTCAGCTGCAATCACGATCAAGAAGGCGGAGATCCGCCAAGAGATGCGCGTGATCCGGCAGGAGCAGGCGAAGCTGTTGCAGGAGCGGAAGCAGGTCCAGCTCCTCTCAGATAGGATTCTCCTAGAGCGCAAGGAGCTTGACGCCCTCCACGCGCGTCACCACGAGCGCGAGCTCGCGTTCAAGAAGCAGGACGCGGCGTTGCTCGCCCATGAGCAGGCCATCGAGGCGAAAGAGCGCCAGCATCTCGCCCGCCTGGTCGAGATCAAGAAGGAGGAGGAGGCGCTGCAGCAGGCGCTGCGCGCGGCCCAGCAACAGGAGCACCAGCTCCAGCAGCGCGTCGCGTTGAAACAGCAAGAGCTCGACGAGAAGGCGCGGCTCATCGCTGCGGCCAAGGAGCGGCTGCTCGATCTCGAGGACCAGATGAAAGTGTTGGCCGAGAAGCGGAGCGCCATCCTCACTGCCGAGCATCAGGGCACGGCGGTCGTCGGCCACATCGAGGCGCAGCTTAAGAGGGACCAGGCGAAGCTGATGGCTTCCGAGGCAGAGCTCGCCCGATTGCATGCAGAGAGGAACAAGCTGAAGGTCGAGCTGCACGAGGCGCAGCAGCGCCTTGCCGAGCGGGCGCGCAGCCTGGAGGGGAAGAGCTTGGCGCAGTGGGAGCGCGGCCTGGCGGAAAAGCAGAAGCTGCTGCACGCAAAGGAAAGGGAGCTCCGGGGGGCAGCAAAGAAAGGCGATGTCCCCGCCCCATCGATCCACGCGGCTGTCGCCGAACTCGAAGCCCTGATCCCCTCCGCCGATGCTAACGAGCTGCAGGAGCGGTACGCAGAGCTCGGGAAGATGTACAACCGCCTTCCGAAAGAGCAGAAACATGACATCTATCCCCAGATTGTCGCCCTGCATGCCAAGCTGCGGGACGTTGTGAGATGAGCGGGCAATTTCTTGTAGGGAATAGGGCCGGGGCATTCCTGACCAACGGCTTTGCAGGGCTCGGTTTCTGCATGGTCCATCAGGATGCGCTGTTCAACATCCTTCATCCTGACGCGAGGCCGTTCGACTCGGCCTTCTCATCCTCAGGTCGTCTTGAGCTGGTGCGGCAGGAGGGCATCGAGGAATGGCTGCTCCCCTTCGGGATCAATGCAATGGTCTATCACGGGCCGCCGAGGCCATGGCTGCTGGACATAAGGCGCCATGGCGACAGCAGGCAATGGGGCCGCTTCTATGCGCAGGAGCGCAAGGGCAACACCCTTTTCGTGCGCTTCACGAAGCGCACCGACCAGCGCGAGGACGCGCGGCATGGACAGGAAGAATTCTCTTTTATCGTCGCGATCGAGCCCCTGGATGGCGGCCTGCAGGAGACCGCTTCCTGGCTGGAAGACCAAGGACGCTGGGTCTATCACGCGTGCACAACGCAGGGGGATGCGGCGCTTCTCGCGGTCGCCAAGGACGAAGGCGAGGTCACCCGAATATTGGCAGTGCTTCGTGAGCACAAGGACGAGCTCATGGAAGCCCATCGCCGGCTCCCCTTGCCTTCTAGCCCTATTCCTGACGCCGCTGCATATCGTTCCGCAGTGGACGCCCTGGACACCCTTTTGATGCCCTTGGGGAAGCGCACCTTCCTCCGGTTCCCTGACGTGGACGATGCGGAGGACCGTCTCGCAGCTGTTTCAGCGCTCATCGCTGAGCGCGAGTTTGCCTTCGCCAAGGACCTGCTGATGCATGATCTCGAGGAGCAGGCCTCGGCTGGCAGGATGAACGAGATGATGAAAACGTTGGCCAAGGAACAGCGCATGGTTGACTATTTCTCCAAGGACCAGATCCAGCTGATCATCGATCATTTCATGGCGCAGCCCGTCAAAGCCATGAATCTCGAGCTGCTCGCCCGCCTCACAGGAGAAGAGCGTTACTTCGACGGCTTGCGGAGGATTTCCCTGGAAATGCCTGCTCGGCCAAAAGACTTCGTGATGGCGTTGGCGCTGCTTCCAGAACCATCGCGCACCAAAGAGCATGGCGCGATGCTCATGCAAAAAGTGGAAAGCCTCGGGGATGATCCCTTCCTCCTCTGCCTTGCTGGCGCGATGCTCGTCCCCTTTGCTCCTGCCGATTTCCTGGATGACCTCTTCAAGCGATGCAAACGCCTGATGTCGCCATGCCGTGGCTATTTCCAGGAGGACGGCCACATCGACGGCAGGGCGGTCGCCGCGTTCATCTCTTTCTGCCATGCACGAGGCCTTGGGCCCGGAGATAGCCTTCCACGAGCATGACGAGGCAGAGGGCCATCACGAGCAGGGCTGCGCAGAGCGCCGCGAACAGGAGCGATGAGGGCACGCTGAGTGCTCCGAGGTCGGTGCGTGCGATGAAGAGCCCTTGCGACAGGAAAAGGAAGCCGATGGGCCGGAACGCCGCCGGGGCGATGGCGATGAGGAGGATGGCGACGATGGTCGTCGCGACGAGGCCGGCCGCGTAGTTGTTGCGGAGCGAGGTCTCCTGCCTGCAGGTGAGGCCGGTCATGGCGCCTCCGGTACCCGGGGTGACTTCCACAGAGCATCCGGCGTCGATGGCGACGAGAGCGTGGCCGATCTCATGGATGGCCAACGCAGCGAAAAAAGCGAGCATGGTCGCAAGGATGATGAAGGCCATGAACTGCGCTGCGTGCGTCATGGGGTGCTCCGCAGTCTTTCTCGGCGCCGCTTTGGAATGGGGAGTCTCTCGGTAGGTGAAAAAGAAGGCGGCGCACAGCCCAGCGTAGCCGAGTAGCCCGAGCATGCCCAGGCCAGGCACTTTGCTGACGAGAAGTAGCGCTCCCGAGGGAATGCCGATCTCGGCTGCGAGCCTCAATTCCTCCTTGAGCAGCAGCCTGAAGCAGAGGGTGATGAAAGCGAGGCACATCAGGGCGAATAGCGTGATCGCGCTGCGGGTGAGCACCACGACGCCAAGGGTGGCGGCTGCAAGGGAGACGCCGATGACCTTCCGTTCGGCGGGGCTGATGAGTGAAAGAAGCACCATGGTGCAGCAGCTGAGGACCGCCAGCTCGAGGATGACCGATTCGGCGCCGAGGGTGAAGGATCCGAGGGCGGCCGCGCCGAAGGTCGCGCCCACGATGCCAGCGGTCGCGGCGAGCGCTTCCGCGGAAAGGTACAGGAACCGGGAGGACCGGCTTTTCCTGGACAGGAAAAAGGAAAGAGCGCAGAGGCACAGGAAAAGCGGGGCGAGGACAGCGTCAACCATCAGGGCTCATCTTGCCGAAAGAGGTGATGCTGCTGTTCCGGGCGTCGATGGTGAGGTACAGCCTGTTGGTCTTGTTGGTCTGCGGCGACTCGACATCGAGGATGATGAGCCAGTCCTGGGGGCGGCGCTCAGTATGGATGATAGAGATCTTCGCCTCCTGGATCGGATTGACGCTTTGGTTGTCGGTGGTGAAGAACTTCACCTTGGTGTTCACGAAGTCCTGGGCGATGCCGAGGGCTTCCTCGCGGCTCACCGAGCGGCAGCCAGCCATTACGACCAGGAGGACCAGTACTAAGGGAAAGACTCTCATGGTTTCATCAGTTCGGCGATCTTCTGCTCGATCTCCCTGGGCGTGGTGATGCCTTCTTCTTCCATTATCTGAGCAAGGGCCTTGACCTTGAGGTCTAGCTCGCGCAGCTGCGCCTTGATCTCGATGAGCTCAGGATCCATGCTTCTTCCTCATCGCTTTTTCCGCCTTCTTGTTGAGGCCGGCGAGCCGCTTCGTGATGATGTCGACATAGGCGTCCTTGTCGAGCACGCCGTGGAGGGAATGGGCGAGCTTCTCGTCGCCGATGGCCTCGGCGACCCACTTTGCGAAATCGTCCTTGTCCTTGTTGACATGGTAGGCGAAGCCACCATCGTTCAGGCCTTGAAGGGTGTTCTTGAGCTCGTTCAGGTTGCGGATGATTGCTCCGGTGCACGTCCAGAACGCCCAGTCAGGCCGGCAGTCGGAAAGGATCTTTTCCATATTCTCCATTTCATTTCACCTCTTTTTTTTAAACGATGACTTCGCAAAGATGCCGCTTGCGCACGTCAGCGATCCAACCATTCGTTTGGCTGTCGGCGCGCTCGGCGACGAAAAAGGGTTTCTTCAGGCGCTTGTCATAGACGAAATATTCAGGGATGCGGCCGTGGCGAAGGCTGATGTGCACAAGGCGGTGGTAGGTCCTCTTCGGGATGATGCTGAGCATGGTGTGGAGACGCGCTTGGTGCTCGCGCAGGAAGCGCTCATGGAACGGTATCGAGTGGATGACGTGCTCCTCGTAATGCCGGCGGCGGGCTTCGGTGACCGGCCCTGACGTGAACTGGCGGTGGAAGAGGTGCTGCTTGTCCTTCTGTCGCTTTAGCTTCTTGAGGTGGCCCTCATGCCACCGGATCTCCCGCGGCAGGTCCACGGCGAAATAGGGAGCGGCATAGAAAACCCTATAGTCCGGCGTGCGGAATGCTGCGACCCCTTTTTCCATGTCCTGGAAGGAGGGACAGTGGTATTTAAAGATTATGGCGGGCAAAGGTATATAAAGTCCCTCATGCAGAAGTGATTCGAAAAAGAGGTATCGCCGTGTGGCCGTTTAGCAAGAAGAAGAATGCCGACCCTGGTTCTCAGCCACAGGCCGCTGCTGCGGATGATGGCAAGCCGCAGGCTTCCGGGCCGCCGCCTGACGCCTCGGTGCAGGTGCAGATCAGCATGATGTCCGTGGACATCACGAAGATCAATGCGCAGCTCGAGTCCTTCATGGAGATCAGGAAATCTTTCACCGAGCGCTTCTCCACCATCAACGAGCAGATCGGCGAGATCCGCGGCCAGATCATGGACACGAACCGCAACATGGGCGTGCTCGAGGTCAAGGCGACGAAGGCTGCCGACCTCGTGGAATCCGTGCAGCCGGACAAGATCATGATCCAGGTGCAGAAGGAGGATGGCAAGATCGAGGGCATCCGCGCCATGGTCGAGGCGAAGGACGCGATGATGCAGAACATCCTTGAGCAGCTCCGTACGCTCCGCAACCAGGTGAACGTCTTCAAGGGCGTCTCCCAGGTGGTGAAGCTCAACGAGGAGATTAAGGATGAGATCATGAACGCCAAGCGCATCGTGGCTATCGTGGAGCAGCATTCGGACAAGGTGGAGAACGTCTTCGTCGAGAGCCAGAAGGCTTTCCAGGAGTTCAACCAGTTCGCGACCACCCTGGAGGCGACGAAGGCGGACATCAAGGAGCTGCAGAACAAGCTCGAGAAGCTGGACGCGGAGTCCACCGCGGCGCTCAAGAAGAAGGAGTTCGAGGACCGCATCAAGAGCCTCGAAGCGAACTACAAGAAGATGAAAGGCCTTACTGACTCGATCGAGCGGGCGTATGGCGAGCTGGACAATAAGTTCAAGGACCTGCGTGGCGAGCTTCGGGGAGCGTTCGATGACCGGCTCAAGAGGGCAGAGATCATCTCCAAGGCGTTCGGCGAGATGGTCGGCAAGAATCCCTCCCTCGCGAAAGGCTTGGACCTCAGTGAGTTCATCGGCAAGGGCGGCGATGGAGAAAAGCCGAAGGAGGCAGGGAAAGAGGAGAAGAAGGAAGAGAAAAAATAGAGTTCTTTCTAGGGCATTTTATTGAGTCTCATCGAAAGCCGGGAGAGCATCATCCTTCAATTTTATAGATATTTATTTTTATTATGTAGGATTAAAATCTTACAAACTAAATGATTTTTCGGGAAAAACCCCTATTTTAAAGCAAATTATATAAATGGATTATACAAAATAGATATCTTGGCCATGCATTTTAGCAGAGAGAGGGAACCGCTGGGCTTCCGCGCAGCAGTGCTGAAGAGCGCGAACAGCCCTCTCGAGGCGTTGGTCTTCTATCTTCATCGTGATCTCAAACTGCGCTTCTGCGACATTGCCCGCCTTATCCACAGGAAACACAACACCGTGATGACAGCCTACCAGAACGCCAGGCAGCAGCAGAAGCCGGCGAAGAGTCCACTTATCCCCTTTTCCTTGTTGGAGAGGGCCACGGTCCTTGAAGCCGCGGTCCTCACGCTCGCGAATCAAGATATGGGCTGCGCCGAGATAGCAAAGCTGCTCGGGAAGTCGGCTCCGGCCATACACACGGTGTTGGGGCGTGCGAAACGCAAAGCTGCTCGGTCACATGCGGAAACCCAGCACGACGTCGAGCAGCCGAAGGCAACAGCGGTACCCGTGTCCCTATTCTCGACAAGAGACCCGCCGCTCAGGGCTCTCGTCCATTACATGGTCAGCGAGCTTGGCTTGCGCCAAGGCGAGGTTGCGAAGCTCCTCAATCGGGCGCCGGCGACCATCTCTCTCACCTTCAAGCAGGAATTCCAGTGCCATGGAATCGGTAAAGGAGACCTGATCCCTCTTGCTCTTTTCCAGGATCGCCGCCTGAGCGTCTCCGAGCACGTTGTCCTCTTCCTTTCGCAGGCAGGTTATTCGCAAAGGCGGATAGCGCGGATGATGCACCGTGATTTCCGGACCATATGGACGATGCTCGACCGGGCGCGAAGGAAGGTGCCCTCATGAGCCGATCCCCTTCTTCCGTAAAGTTTATGAATGGGCAGATAAAGCATTTAAATACGGTGCTCCATGAAAAAGAGAGGATGAGGAATAAAAAGCTGACGGGGATGATGCTTCTCCTTGCAGTCCTCGCTCTTGGCATAGTCGCGTTCCAGGTCAACAGGGTCATTTTCACGGGTTTCTTTGTCCACGAGCAGAACATAACCGCTGTCCTGCCCGAAGGCCTCCTGCTCACGGAGGGCGACACCTTCACGTTGGACTTCGACGGCGAGCCGAACTCCATCAGCATCTCCGGCGCCAAGATCGGCGACGGCACCGCGAAGCTCTATGTCCTCGATGGCGAAACCAGGATCCTGATATACGAGGCAGGCACTCCCCAGGAATCGCCGCCGGAGACCGAGCCGCTTCCAGGCGAAATATCCATCAGGCTCGTCTACAACCCAGAGACGCCCTGGGACCCGGATGATGACGGCATCGAGCTAGAGGACGGCATCGTGGACTTCTCTCCGGCGCTCACGGAATTCGCGGTCAATGAGGAAGGGCTCTGCACGAGATGGCGCATCATGAATGACCGGGGCGACGAAAGCTTCCTGTGCAACGGCGCGGTGCAATGCTGCCAGTTCATCGGTTTTGAGCCATTGGCAGAGCCCTGGGACGAGCCCTACAACTGCTATCAAGGCAGGCACGGCGCGACTGCGCAAAACGAAGTCTCTGCCCAGGTCGTTTATGTTGGAGCCCTTGGCGAAGTGATGAACTCGAGCTGGCAGGCGTTGCCTGCGACCTTTGTTCCAAGGTCGCTCCATACTTTCGAGGAGGCCTGCAACGCGAGCTGCCACCTCAACCTGAGCACGAGCACGCCGACATTCATCGTCGAGCTCAGGAACGCTCGGCTCAACATCACCGAGATCAGGTACACGTACTCCTCACTCAGCGAGAGCTGGGAGGAGGTCTTGGCGAAGCTGCGGCTGCGCTTCGCCGAAAGCAATGTGACCTTCGACAACCTGACCATCGAAGACAGCGGTGTCTTCGTATACTTCACGGCAGGCGACGCGGCAGGACGGATCAACTACACGAATGATTCCGCTTTCACGGATATCGACTCCTATTGGCAAGATGGACCCTTGTGGGGATCATGGGAAGCTGCGACTCCAGTGCTGGCGCTTGCCGGTGCCGATGCCGCTGCGGTGACCTTGCCGGCAACAGGCTATGTCGACGCCATCCTTGGCTGCCCGGCCTTTGACGTCACAGAAAGAAGCTGCGCTGCGTGGGAGCCGGCGTCGTCGCGATTCTCCCAAACCGGAGGGGGCATCGTCTTCTCTGCGACAGGTTACCAAGCCTATGCTGGCAGGTATTCCGCATCGCGGCTCGTCGTCACTTCAGACGCCGACTCACGTATCGTCTACGCGGGAGAAACGGTCCTGATGAGGGCGAACTTCTCCAATTCATCGAACGGGCTGCACCTGGAAGGCGCATCCTGCATGATTGCCAGCGCGGGCAGCGAGCAGGACATGACCCCTGAGGGCGACCTGTTCACGGCCTCGGTCGGGCTGCCTGAAGCGGGCGAAATAGTCCTGACGGTCACGTGCGCTGCAGGGAGCGTATCGTCTGAGCGGCGCTTCATTGTGCCTGTCCACGAGGTCGAGGAAGAGGAGCAGGAGCCGGAAGTGAGCTACGGCCCAAATTATGAGAAGCGCACCGATGGAAAGGTGACCTCGATGGTATTCTACTCCAAGGACGTCAACCTCCCGACTGCCGATGGCGAGTGGCGGCCTTTCGAGGAAGTGGTCGATGTCACCTACGAGAACGACAGCATCATGATCGAATGGTACAACCGCAGCGTCCGCATCATTCCAACCATCACCATCCTCGAGGATGTGCCGCCGGGCAAGGCCCGCCAATTGCTCAAGTCGGAAGACTCCACCATAGGGGAGTTCCGGAAGGACAATCCTGAAGTCCGGGTCCGGCCGGAGATTGTCGCCGATGGCGGCTACGAGTACGCCCTCACCATCAGCAGCATCCCTGACGAAGTCCGCGATCGCGTCAAGAGCGTCTCCCTCGAGCTCATGCCAGGAGACAATGTTGATGCTGGCTCGCTGAAGGTCGCGGGCAGCCGCGTCGAGCTGCCCGATGGCCTTGTGCTCAACTACAATGACCTTGTGCTGACCGGCCATGAGATCGAGATGCGCAACGCGACCTCCGTGGAGATCTTCAACGTCTCGGGCGAGGGAGACATCGTCCTCGATCCTCTTGTCGAGATCCTTTCCGGCTCAGAAGACGGTGAGATCCTGTTCAATGGGGTGCGGACCGTCAGGAATGATTCCGTGGTCGGTTCGGTGTGGTACAACACCTCGAACGACGATGGTGGGACTGACTGGTATTCGAAACTCTATCTCTCTTTCAATACGATGTCCATCCTTGACAACCAGGAAGTCGGTAGCGCCACCCTCCGGCTCTACAAGGAGACTTATGAAAATCCTGGACCGGCGTGCGCCCTTGCCCTTCCTGAAATGCGGATCAACTTTCAGCAAGACCGGATCAACGGGACCCTTACCTCTTTTGACGAGAACTTCACCGGCAGCTATGGCGCCTGGAACCCTTCCACATTGAAGGCAGGCGAGTATCTCTTTTTCAACATCACGCCGAATGTGACAATGGACACCATCTCTTTGGATGGGAATAGCGATTTCGAGCTCAATGCTAGCTCATGTGGGGCAGGCAAGTCCATCAACTGGAGCATCGCCCTGACCGATGCGGCCGGAACTGCCTATGATCCCCTGCTAAACATCACTTCCTCGCCGATCCTGCCGCAGGTCACCCTCGCCACGCCAGCCAACTGGACCGGCGACAGCGACGGCATCCTCAATTTCACCTGCAACGCGTCAACAACAATGATCCTTGAGAACGTGTCCATCCTCCTGAACACGTCGGGGAGCCTGACGGTCAACCAGACCTATGCGCCGAGGAACGTGCAGGCCCTTGCCGTCTTCGGCAACGCATCGTTCTACGCGCCGTTCGATTACTCCAACGTGACCTCGGACGGAGAGATGGCCATCCTTTTTTCTGACGCCAATTTCTCTGTGGGGATGAGGCGCGGGGGGATGGAAATTGGCTATGGAACACCTACCGGAAGCGTGCAGTACAACACCTCGAACAACCTGAACATGGGCAATGGCACGAATGGAACCATCATGTTCTGGTACAAGCCGAAATATGCTGCATCCACCTTCCCCATGATCAGCCAGGCAGGCTATCTCGGCCTCTGGGACATGACGAACGCTTCGAACAATTATTTTAACATCCTCATTTACAACAACATCACCGGGGAAGATGAGGGGCAGAGTTTCTACGCAGAGTGGAGGAAAGGCATAAAATCCTTCTCGTTCGGCACGACCACGGTCAATCTTACCGGGGATTGGATACATGTCGCTTTGTCTTGGAACAGTTCCAACACGACGTTTTTCCTTGATGGCAGGCAGAACACGAGCAGGAACGGCAGCCCGGCGGCGAGCAATGTTGGCCGTTGGCCGAACATGACCCTCGGCCGGTACAGCGTGGATGCGACCATGGCCGGAATCATGGATGAGTTCCTCATCTTCAACGAGTCGCTTACTGAGGACGAGGTCTTCGCGGTCTATAACACGACCAAGCCGCTCACCGCCATGAACGCCACATTCAACCTTTCACTGCAGAATGGAACCATCGCCTGGACCTGCCAGGCAATTGACAATTACAATGAGTCGAGCAACGCCGCAAATTATGCGCTATTCGTCGACAACGTGAACCCGTCCATCACCTTCGGGGCGGAGACTGAAGCCAACAACACCTACATCGCCGGTCGAGACTGGATTTATGTCAACGTGGCGGTGACAGAGAGCTCACCCTTCAATACAACGTTCTCTCTTTTCAATAATACTGCGCTGGTAAGGAACCAGACCTACACCAACGAAACATTGTTCCACAACTTCACCGGCCTGCATGGCAACACGCGTTATTATTACAATGTCACCATCACGGATTATCTCGGCAATACCAACCAGACCGAGACCAGGACAATCATCCTCGACGACCAGTGCGTCTACAGCACCTGGGAAGACCACTGGATCGTCAACCAGAGCTGCTGGCTCATGAACGGGACGGTCATCCTGAACGGCAACCTCACCGTCGGCGAGCAAGGCAACCTCAGGCTCGATAATTTCAACATCACGGTCAACGTCACCGAGGAATTTACCAAGGCGATCCGTGTCCTCGGTGGCGGCATCTTCAACATGAGCGACTATGTCGGCAACCGCTCGGTGATCGGCTCGCTGAACGGCATAAACCATTACCAGTTCATCGCTTACGCCAACAGCACGCTCATCATCCACGATACCGACCTCTCCTTCATTGGCAACAAGAGCGCCAATCCGCTCGAGGACAGCCTCTATGCCAATGGCAGCCTGTGGCTCAACAACACCGATTTCAGTTTCGTGAACAGCCTTCGCATCAACGGCAACGGGAGCAACGTGACCAACTGCATCTTTGACGGGGGAGGCGCCGGCGAGGTCGCCATCAATGTTACCGGTTCGCAGAGCAACATATCATATAATGTGCTCTTTTCCTATTATGACGACACCCGCTACGGAATGAGAGGTATCGTGATTGGCGGTCACTTCGTGACATTGCAGGGCAATAGCATGAACGATTTCCAGGCGACTCACCCGACAGACGGGCATCTTTATGCAATCTGGGCAAACGATGTCAACAACCTCCGGCTCTTAGACAACAGTTTCTCGGACTTTGCCCTGGGATCATGGGAGATCACCTCCATCGACCTGAACCGCGTGAACAACTCGATCATCAACGCCACCGAGTTCTCCAACATAGGATCTATGGGCTCAGATTCTGCGACGCTGATAAGCGCGCAGGGATGCAACAACCTCACGGTATTCGATGTCGACGCTCCAAGTGCGGGTTCGCTGTACACAGGATTCGCTATTTATGACAGCGCGACGGTGAACATCAGCGACATCTATCTCTATGACCTGCAGACGGGCATAAGACTCCATGGAAGGAACATGACGCTGTCAGAGGTCACAGTCGAAAAGACCCTGTATAGCGGCCTGCTGCTGGTGAACCTCAACGATTCGCAGATCGCGGACAGCACCTTCGTGACCATCGCGGCCGATGCGGGCATCGCTCTGGAGAACTCGTCAAGGAATGCCTTCAGCCGCGTCCATTTCACCTCAGTGAAATGCGCATTCGATTTCGCGAACTCCTTCAACAACACGGTGACCGACTCAATCCTCACGACATCCGCCTCCAACGATGTCTGCGTCAACGAGGATTCCCGCAACTTCGGAAATGCGGCGGGCAACAACACCTTCATCAACGTCACGGCGGGGAAGTTCAACTGGACAAGCGCCTACAATGCGACGGGTTTCCTCGTCAAATGGCCGGTCCAGGTATTGGTGAACGAGACCAACGGCAGCGGCGTGGATGGGGCGACCGTTAACGCCACGAGCGGAACCGGCCACGAGACCCTCAATTATGTGACTAATGCCTCGGGCCACACCTCATGGCTCAACATGACGCAGTATTTCATCAACGGGACAGGCAATTACACGGAATTGCCCTACAACCTCACCGCCTGGAAAACCCGTTATGTCCGGGAAAGCCAGCTGTTCAACTTCACGAATGCGACGAGCACCTACCTCACCCTGACTCCCTATCCTGTCGTGAACCTCAGCTGGCCGCCGAATGCGACGTACCAGAATACCTCGCTCACCATCGTCTGCAACGCTACAGATGACATCAACGTCACTTCCATCGACCTTTGGGGCAACTTCTCCGGCTCCTGGGCGAAGAACGCCAGCAACAGCACCGGCGTCACCCAGACGTTCATGTCTGCGAACTTCACGATCCTGGTCCCTGAAGGGGATTATGTGTGGAACTGCAATGGCTCGAACGACCAGCCGGCTGATTCCTGGGCCCCGAAAAACTTCAGCCTCTTCATCAGGAATATGCCTTCTGCCCCGACAAACCTCGGGCTGAATGTCTCCGGCTTCGGTGTGTTCATCAATTGGACCAACGGAACGAACGCGACGAACTACAGCATTTCGTGGGCATCGTCCTCAACAGGATCCTTCTCCGTCGTCGGGACGAGCAACGGGTCCAATTTCACCGACACGCTGGACGCGACAACGAAATTTTACCGGGTCACAGCGGTGAACCAGGTCGGCCAGGCGGATGGAACGCCGCTGCTGGTCGCGCACGTGTACCAGCTTGTCAGGAAATCGGGAGGCCGGACAAAGAACTGGATCGCGATCCCCTTCGACGGCGTTTTGGTGAAGGCGAAGGACCTGCTTGACCGTGTTCCGAACATCACGAGCATCATCATGTGGAACGCGAGCACGCAGTCCAGCCAGACCTGCAGCCGCGCCACTGCAGGCTCCTGCCCGACCACCTGCGTTGGCGGCCTGTGCAACTTCTTCCTCGAGGACGGCATGATGATCGAGCTCTACATCAACGACACCATCCCGCTCGAGCTGAATTTTACCGCGGGAGGCTCATTGGCGCCCCCTGTCGAGCTGAATTTCATCAAGTTTGACAGCGGCTCGAGCAAGAAATGGATCGGTCTGCCGGCCAACACCACAATTGTCTATGCCCGGAACCTGCTCTTCAACCTTTCCTTTGCCAACACGGTCTCGCGCTACAACGAGAGCACCCAGCTGTCGCTCGGCTTCCTGCGCGTCGGCGCTGGCATAGGTAAGAATTTCCCTGTCTCGCCTTTCGCGGGCTTTTCGATAACGGTGACGGAAAATGGCACTTGGAACCAGACCTGAGCTTTGGATAGTCCTGCTGCTCCTGGCGGCAGGGCCTGCATCAGCAGCCTACTACATCTACGGCAATGTAGCGAACGCCCCCGACGGCATGCTCGCCGGCTGGCGGAACGTGACCGCTGTCTATTTCAACGACACGTCGAAGAACACGACCTGCGCCATCAATCCTGAAGAGAACGCCTACGGGTGCAATATCGAGGACATCTCCGGCTACACCTTCGCCCTCAGCCATACCTGGGTCACTTTTGTGGATGACATCGGCGACGGCTACCTCGCCGGGCCGGTTTCCGGGCTCACCCAGCCGTCCCACACCATCATGCCCGGGATGACGTTGCATTTCGCTGTGGAGGTCGCCACTCCGACGAACACGACCTACGCTGTTGATCATGTGTTCCTCAACGCCACGTCCTATGCGCCCTATAACGCGACTCTGTGGTACCGGTTCAATGGCAGCAATGTCACGCTCTGTTCGCTGTGCACCGGGGGGACAGCGAACATCACCGGCATCGAGGATGGCTATCACAACCTCACGGTTTTCGTGAACCGGTCTCTCGGCGCGACCCGCCTTGTCGACCTGCGGTTCCTCATCGACGCTGACTGCGGCGACGGCACCTGCCAGGACGACGAGAGCTGCAGCTCCTGCGCGGCGGATTGCGGCGAGTGCGATGCCGGTGATGGAGGCGACACCGGCGGTAGATCGGGTGGCGGGTCAGGCAGCGGAGGCATCATCGTCGATGAGGGCACGGTTTACAAGACCAACAAGCCGGTGGAAGGGCCGGTGGTCGTGCAATCGGACGGCTTTGTCAAGCAGGCGCTCCTCTGGATGGCCACGGACAGCGCCGAGGTACGGGTGGTGGAGCAGGCGACGCTCTCCGATGAGCTGCTCTCCGAGATGAAGGTGGTCGACGTGGTGACGATAACCCCCGTGAAGGGCGAAATCACCAAGGCACTGCTTCTGTTCCGCATCAGCAAGGCATGGCTGCAGGAAGAGCAGAAGACCCTTGATGAGGTGCTCATCGGCAGGGTCGAAGGAGGCAAGCTGAAGCTGATCTTCCCCGAGATGGTGGACCAGGATGACAACTATTATTACACGCAGTCCCAGCAGGCGCTGGGTACCTTTGTTCTGGGCGTCGCTTACGAGCAGCCGGGCCAGGAGCAGCAGCAGGTCGCGCCCCCTCCGAAAAAGGAGCAGAGCCAACCGCAGAACGTCAGTCGCATCGGCGTCGAGGAGCGGCCTCCGCAGGGCTTTTTGCAGCGCTACCTGCTCATCATCCTGCTGGTCCTGGGCTTAGTCGTCGGCGCTGGCATCGTGGTCAAGAAGCGGAGGGATAAGGCCCCTTCAGGAAGGTTCAGGAAAAAGGAGGATGATGAATCTTGATTTTTTTTCAAATTCCTCTCTTTATAAACACACCTAGTTTTTTCAAGGTTATCATTGTAAAATAATAACAAACTAATATAAATGCGGTTTAATAAACATGCTTGGGTGATCATGTGAACGGGAAACAAATCCTTATTATACCTATCTTTATTTTTTTACTCGTAATAGTGAATGGCGAAACAGACTTATATATTATTAATACTTTTAACAACTCTTTAGAGTCTGAAAATATTTCCTTGATTGCTCAACATAATGAAACTCGTTATTTAAATATTTCCTTTAATTCGGTAGTGTTAAATTACAGTCTTAATCTAAATGGTTATCCTGGAATAGAATTTCCAGAAAACTCTCAATCACAAACCTTCTCATTATTCCATCAAGAAGGTATTGGTGGGCGAAATGATATTTCATTTCAAGGTTCTAATCTTTCACTATTATACGCAGAAGATTTTTGTTCAGGAAATTCATCAATCCCCAATCTGGTGTGGATTGCGCGATATAATCGTTCATTAAAACTATTCCAAGCTTTCCTTTGTCCAACTGGTTATGGTATTAATTTTAAAATTAATCAAGAAGAAGGATATCGCTTTTTTATTAATGAATCACAAAATTGGACATATTTTTCTGTTGCATACAATAATATTTCTATTCAACATTTAATTACCGGATTAAATTTAGTATCAATTTCTCAGTATGCAAATATTACTTCAGCTCAACAATTAATAGAAAATATCGGTGGGGAACTAGTTTCATTTGTACAAATACTCAACAGCACAAATTATTCTTATATTAGATATTACTCTGATGGAAGCGGTATCAATTTTAATATTTCGCCTGATGTGCCAGTCCACATTAATATTACCCAAGATTTTAATTGGACATATACTTCGAAATATTATCCTTCAAATTTTTCAATCACAATCCCAAATGAGACTCTTTTTACCTATCAAAATAATCTATCTTCCATCATATCAACACAATTTAATTATTCTTTAATACAAAATTATTTAGATCACTATTGTATGTTGGACAATGAAAAATATTGTCAAATTCCTCATTATTTTTGCTCATATACCTCCGGATTATTATCTTATGATTCGTTAAAGTTATTTTTATTAAAAAAATTAAAATTGTCTGGACTAAAAACATTATATGCTAATGATTCAAGAACAGTTTTTTATTTCAATGCAACTAATAATTATTTTGAACTAAACAACACAAATTGGGAGTTTATTCCAGAAGAAAGAGTGAATAGTACCTCTTCTCAACCAATGCATTTATCACCAAATGAGACGATTTTTGTTTACATTGACCATCTTTTTACAACAAATCAAACTCATAACGTTAATGTGTCCGCATATGATAACAATCTAATCGATGAAAAAAATATCACGGTGATCACATGAATAAAGCATTTTTTCTGATTACGTTCCTTTTTTTATCAACGAATTTTGTTAATGGTTATTTTATTGATTCTTCATCATGTCTCGTCGAATCACTTCCGGGTTGTGTCTGGCAGGAAACATTATATGATCTGAACGCAGGTGATGGAAACAGCAGTCATGGAAAAATATTATTATCTGGAGGTTTATCCTATCTCTGTCGGAACATTGGGGGATGCGGATCTATCCCTTATATGGATAGTTGTGTAAATAGTACTGGCTGGGGGTCAGGTTGTTATATTTCAGCATATTTTAATGAGTCCAATATTACCTATCATGAAATATTTTCTTATGGGGAAGAGAATTCGAGCATTTCTTGTCACGGATATAACTATTCAAGCTGTAAACTGGATAGTTTGAGTACCGATTTGCCTCCGGAAAAAAATAAGGGCTGGACATGGGATTTTAATATTCTTTGTAATCGCCTTGAGGACTTTTCAATTGTGCTATGTTACCACACAGGAATTTCTGATTGTAATACGACTATTTCTGCCGGTTCAAAACAAAAATTATCTTCTTTTTTTCCCCTCGAGTGCAATGAAATTATTGCCAATGAATCTTCTGCGAGATTGGCCATAGATGAAGCTTTTTCCTTGTCTAACATTTCAGAAATCTATTCTGATCAACAAATTTCTATTAAACTGTCAAATGGATCTCAACAATATCGGAAATGGGATCGGGTCGGAAAATGGGGCAATCAAACTTGGGCTATAAATTACATCTCACAATTTGATTCTTCTTCAAATTTATTGAACATATCCCCCATCTTTTTTGAAGCAGAGATGACTCTGATGACCTATGATGATATCGTTCAGCAAGTTACGGAAATAATCAACTCTACAAAAAAATGAATAAAACTCTTTTTATTTTATTGCTAATGGCCCACTTATTAGTAATTAGTGCCGTTGTCTCCTCTGCTGAAACAGAGTCAATAATTGTTGGATATTTTTCTCCAACCACTCCTTCATCCTGGGTAGATTTTTCTTTACCATCTTATTCTTTTCAAATTTTAAATAAGGAATTAATTCAACAAAATCCTGCGATTAAATGCATTATGTATTATAATCTTTCAACGGGAACGTGGATCCCCTATCTTAACCTCGCTGGAGGGAGGGGAAAGATGTTCAATGTCTCTTATGGTTCCACCTATAAAATATTTATTTCCTCACCTTCACTTATTGTTATCAATAAAACCTCATAAAGGTAAAGTGGAATCATGCACAATAAATGCCGCCTTTTTAAAAAATGTTTTATATTTATTGGTATATCTCTGTTCATCTTTCTTGAGGTCATTTATTGTGGTGAAGGTGCAACTTGGATTACTGGGTATGTTTTTAATTCATCAAATAATACCGATCCCAACGATTATACCGTTGTCTTATATAAATCTGGGAACCCTTATGATAACATATCCGATTTGATCGGTCCAAATAGTCAATGGAGCGGTGATCCAAATATATATATCATTGATTGTGAAGAACTGGCTTCTCCCTGTATTGTCGACGACAATCTGACAATTAAATTAGTTCCTGAAAATAATTATATTGCTGGTCCAGTCTCGGTGATTGTTACAAATAATGGCTTTGACGAGGCGCCGGACATGAACCTTACCTTCAACATCCCGCCCAGCGTGACGGTCATCAGCCCGACGGCATCCCAGGTCGTCAGGGGCACGCAGCGGGTGAACGCCAGCGTCACCAACACGACCTACGTGCAGGTCGACACGGTCTGGTACACCATCGGCAACAGCTCGGGCAACTTCAGCAAGGAGGGCGTCGCCGGCTGGAGCCCGCTGCCGTATTCCGGCACAGGCACCTATTATAATGACACGTTCAACAGCACGAAGTTCGGCCGGGGCAGCTACACCCTGTGGGTCATGGCGAACAACACTGAGCAGGCGACCAACTTCACCCCGGTGAACATCACCATCGAGAGCAATCCCGACTTTGTTCTCGTGGCAATCGCCTTCAGCAACACCACGCCGCCGGAGCAGACCAACATCACCATCAACGCGACCATCTCCAACGTCGGGGAAGGCGACGCTGACGACGTCAAGGTCGCCTTCTACCACGGCAATTACAGCCTGAATGACCAGATCGGCGAGAACCAGACGATCGACATCGCGCATGGCCAGAACGCGACGGCCAACGTCACCTGGCTCACGGTCATCGGCAGCCATAACATCTTCGTGGTGGTCGACCCGCCGATGGAGACGAACGGGAGCATGCAGGAGGAAAACGAGAGCAACAACATCAACAACGCGACCATCACCATCTCCGCCTGGATGTACCTTGTGGGCAACCTGTCAGGATCCCTCGTCCTGGGCGACGCCTACAACCGCACCCTGCTCCAATGGAACGTCATCGACGTCGAAGGCGCCATCGTCTTCATCACCGACTATGAAGGCACCATCGACTTCAGCGCGCTCTGGGGCCTCGGCAGGAACGCCAGCAACGGGACGCATGCGGATGACTTCGGCGAGCTCGACTCCACCTTGAACATGACCAACCTCACGGACTCAGTCAACGAGACGTTCCTGTCGGCCGGCGAGCCTATCACGACAGACAATTTCACGGTCTTCAACACCCTAACCTATTATGTGCCGGTCATCAACAGCACGAACTCCTCAGACTTCCAGACAGGCATCCTATGGGATTATGGGGATGATACCGGGGGGCAATATGACGCGACGGAGAAGGAGCCCATACTCTTCGTGACCAAGGCGAATCCGGGGACCGGGATGTACGGCGACTATGACTTCGAGGCCAGGATTCCGGTCTACCTGCGCAATTATGACGCCACGGACAACCAGCTGCTCGTGCTCTACGCGGAGCTGAAGTAGGGCCTGTGCTATTCATAATCACTCTCAAATTACTATAAAACTATTTAAACCGACAGGACGGAAGGAGGCTTGGTGGACGAGTGGCATTGCTGAATATCAAGAAGAAGGACCAGTCGGAGCACGAGGACGTGCCTGATTCTTTGCCTTCGCTGGCTGAACAGCAGCCAGCCGCCCAGCCTGCGCCGGTCGCCCAGCCGATGGAGGTCAAGGTCGAGCTCGCCCCTGACGAGCTGCCGCCCCTCATCCAGAGGAAGGAGGAGCCGAAGCCGGTGGCCGAGAGGCCGGTCGTCAAGGTGGCGGCAGAGCCGCCTCCCGCCGACGAGCACCTTTTCTTCAGCAAGCTCATGGAGCGCTTCTCCAAGGCAGACATCGAGGACATCCCTGACCGGGTCAGCGGCCAGGATGTCATGCGCATCATCTCGGAGAACTATTCCAAGGATAGGCAGCTCGCCGACGTGCAGGATGCCAACAAGCGCGCCGTGGAGCTTATAAAGCCCTTGCAGGCGAAGGAGCAGCAGTGGCGGAGCCTGCGCGCCGAGATCGAGGCGTATGAGAAAGCCCTTTCAGAGAAGAAGGCGAGGATCATCACCCTTGAGGCGGACATCCGCCGCAGCGCCGATGAGGTCGCCGCCCTGATGGGCAGCAGGGAAGCCATCGCCCAGCTCCTGCGGAATTAGCGTTGTTTTTTTTCCTATGTCTTCATTCTTCTAGTCCCGGATTGCCATCCTCTGTTTATGCCACAATCCCCTTATGTCGCTTCGGGCTGTTTATAAATGAGTTTCATCCATTTATAAAGGCCGCCGTGTTTTTGAAATGGCTCCCCGAAGCAAATCCGCATCTTCCTGAAACAAAATCACCGACGACAAACTCCCTTTTTCCCTTGGGGATGCCGGTTTCCATCAATCGAAAGATTTATATATGAGTATACATATTAGTAGATTAAAATGCTAAAGCTTATGTTGTTTTAGCATTAAATAAAGAGAATAAGGAATCTCAAATGTTCAACAGTGCGCAAAGAGGTGAATAAGACATGAGACATGGGATTAAGGACGCGTTAGTGCTCTTTCTGTTTTTGGTGATATCATTATCAGTTGTCTACATGGCGCTTGCCGTAACAACGCCAGAAGGCCCCGGGACGTTCACCGAGTTTAACGCCTCCCGGAGGACTGCTGTCGGGCCTTATTTGCGGGCGGTCTATGCCGGTAACGTCACGGGTATCACGATCACGGCAACGACCATGACGCAGGCCTGGGCCGGCTTCTACGGCAACATCACAGGTACCATCACCCTCGACGATGCCAACAACAACACGATGTACGATTGGGCGGTCGCCAGTCCCGAAGGCGAGATATACGCTTCTGAAGCCACAGCAATCGACTGGACCACCGGCAATGTGCGATGCTGGAATTATTCCAGGGGGCTTAACGCAACGTTCCTGTCGTTCACGGAATACCAGGATTATACAGGCGGTGATGCCGTGTCGGATCCCGTATACACCGCTGGCGGCATGGTGATCAACATCACCGACTACGACTCCGTGAACCGCACCTTCAAGGTCAACCAGACCCATAAGAGCTTCTATGTCGGCGGATGGCTTATCGACGGCAGCACTGCGCAAAAGGCAGACCCAGCCTCTCCATCATCGACAGGCTCCGGATGCCCAGCCGCCTTCATCTATGATACCACGGAAGCGGAATCCCTGTATTTCCAGGAAGTGCTGCTCTATAGCGATGTTCAATCAAGGCCAATCTTTACGGCATTGATCGAGCCGACCACGCCAGAAGGCTTCAACAATGCGAACTGGGACTTCGAGATGCTTGTCGCAGAGAACGGCCACAAGGGCGACATCGCTACGACCAATTATTATTTCTATGTGGAGTTGAGCTGAGGTGCACAAAATGAAACCGATAAAATCAATCATCCAAACCTTTTTAGTGGTAGTACTACTCGTCGTTGTCGTGTTCAGCACGTATGCCGGCGTCTTGCCTTCGCAGCCGAACAACCTGACGATAATGGGCAACAGCACCCGCGGATACGTCAATGGGACCATCCAGAACAAGACCAGAGGTTATATCTATTACGCGAACATAAGCCAGGTGCAATCCACCGAGAAATGGCTCGCCATCGTCGGGAACGTGTCTGGCGAGTATGCCTTGGAGGATGCGATGGGCAGCCAGATCTATGATTGGGTCATCACCACGACAACGGGCGAGGTCTATGCCACCAAGGAGGCTTTCGACGAGGTCGCAGCCACCAATCTATTTGGCGGCGGCATTCCCTACTGGCCAAATGTGAGCTGCGCGAATAGCAGCATGATCGCCCGTGAGACTGTAGAGTTCAACCACAGCGCTGGCGACGAGGATGCCTACAACAGGACGTTCGTCGACACTGGCTTCAGCACGCCCTCATTCTATGTGGGTGAGAAGCTGGTTGCAGATGTGAACTGCTACGGCGTCAACCTCAAGGTCGCAAACCAGACTCCTGCAGAGGCGGCTGGCGCGAGGAACTGGACCCAAGTCGTGCTTACTGATTGGACCTCGGAGGACGCCTCAGGCACACCTTATGGGGGAATCTCCCATGATATTATCTATGCGGCGTTGATCCAGAACAATTCGGTCGGCTATAATAGCCAGATATATGACTTCCAGATGCTCTTGCCGCAATCTGGTGTCAAAGGAGCGGTGAGCAACGTACCCTTTTACTTCTACGTGGAACTCGTATAAGGAAAAGGCTTTTCTTTCTTTTTTTCTCTTTTTTTTGTTTCTATATTGTGGATTTCTTAAGGATTCTTTTCCTTTGTTTCCCTTGATCTTCCTTCCTTTTCCCCTTCTCATTTTCTATTCTTCCTGACATTTTAAAATAATACTTACATATGCTAACTATTTCCATTAACTATTTAAATAGATACTTACATATGCTAACTTAATGGATAAAGAGGGGAGGGCTGCGGTCGCGAGCATGCCTGCTGAAGAGCTGAAGCGCTTCCTCGAGACAGCCCTCACTGAAGAGCAGACCAAGCTGCTGCTCCAAGTCAATGTCCCGCTATCGATATTCTCGACCGCGGTCTGCCCGCTGGAGGCATTGGCGAAATATTTGGTCGACGATCGCGGCATGCCGCTTTCCAGGGCCGCTTCCCTGCTCCAGCGCGCGCCGGCCACACTTTCGGTGGCATTAAAGAACGGAAGAAAGAAGCTTCCTCTCAAGCTACCAGCGGAAAGCGCCTATTTCCTGCCCGCCGAAGCCTTCGCTGACCAGAAACTGAGCATCCTCGAGCTCGTCGCCATCCATCTCCGCGCTGCAGGATTGAGCTTCGCGGACATCGGCCGCTTCCTGCACCGCGACGAGCGTACCATATGGACAGCCTGCGACAGGGGGAGGCGAAAGCATGCGTAGCATCCCCCTCATCGTCGCGGTATTGCTGTCCATCGCCCTCTGCGCGGCCCTGACGCCGCAGGCGCCGGTCTCCATGGACTTCGTCTCGAACACCAGTCCGGCACCTGGCATCGGCCTGGTCGTGAACACGACGCGCGGCTACATCAATTATGTCACGCTCAACGCTACGACCCAGACGTTCCGTTGGCTTGGTTACGTTGGCAACATATCCGGCACCGTCGCCTTGTCTGACGCGAGCGAAAACAAGCTCTACGCGTGGGATGTCAGCAATGTCCGCGGCGAGATCTACGCGACGAGGAACAGCTCCACGGTCGCTTGGGGCGACATCCGGTGCGCGAACGAGAGCAACATCACGAATGAGCAAGGCGCCCTCTCCTTCGAGAGCGATGACCCGGACAGCATCAACCGCACCTTCAACAGCACGACGCACCGCAGCTTCTATGTCGGTGAGGTCCTCATCGGCGCGGACACCTGCCGCTCGACTGCGCTGTACTCCAACAGCACGGCCCAGGCCGATTTCTACCAGGAGATCCTCCTGACAGACGGCCCGAAGATGATCTACACCGGGCTCATCAACGGCTCGCAGCGGGATTTCACCGGCAACCTCTCGGATTTCCAGATCATCCTGCCCAGCTACGCACAGGATGGGCCAGTGGAGAACCTAGCATACTATTTCTACGTTGAGCTGCAATGAGCGAGCGCCCACTTGAAAGTGGTCATACATTAATATATACTGACCGCCCACAGAAAGCAATGGGAATGAAGCCGAACTACGTCTTCGAGGCCTCGTGGGAGGTCTGCAACAAGGTAGGGGGCATCTATACGGTCGTCAAGTCCAAGGCTGCCCTCATGGTGGACGAGTACGCTGACCGCTATATCATGATCGGCCCGTTCTTCGCGAAGAAGTCGCAGGGCGAGTTCCTCGAGGAGGTGCCCTCGCCGGAATTCAAGCAGGTCTTCGAGGCGGTCTCCAAGGAGGGCATCATCTGCCATTACGGCAAGTGGCTCTGCGCGGGCGAGCCGCGGGTCATCCTCGTGGACTTCACCAATTTCACCTTCCAGAACAACGCCATCAAGGCCAAGCTCTGGGAGCGGTTCCGCATAGACTCCATGAACACCGGGTACCACGACTTTGACGAGCCCATCGTCTGGTCGACCGCGGTCGGGAAGATCATCGAGAGGATGGCGGAGCAGCTCGAAGGACCGATCGTCGGGCACTTCCATGAGTGGCTCGCCGCCGGCGGCCTCCTGTACCTCGTCGACAACAAGAAAGTCGCCACCATCTTCACCACTCACGCGACCATGCTCGGCCGCACACTCGCGTCGAGCAACAGGGACATCTACGACTCCCTGAACTCCATCGACCCTGAGCAGGAAGCCTTCAAGAGCGGCATCCAGGCGAAGTTCCAGACCGAGAAGATGGCCGCCATGAACGCGGACGTCTTCAGCACGGTCTCAGAGATCACGGGGATGGAGGCGGAAGCCCTGCTCTCCTGCAAGCCTGCCATCATCCTGCCCAATGGCCTGGACATGTCGAAGTTCCCGTCGTTCGAGGACATCAGCATCAAGCACAAGCTGTACAAGAGCAAGCTGATGGACATGATCATCTACTACTTCTTCCCCTACTACCATTTCGACCTCGACCAGACGAGGATCTTCTTCCTCTGCGGCCGCTACGAGTTCCACGACAAGGGCATCGATGTCTTCATCGAGGCATTGGGGAAGGTCAACGAGCGCCTCAAGCAGGAGAAATCCAACATCACGGTCATCTCGTTCATCTGGGTGCCTGGCAACATCCGCGGCATCAAGCAGGAGCTCCTCGAGAACAAGACGAACTACCAGGACCTGCTCGACACGATCCATGACAACCTGAACGACATCAAGAACAAGATGGTCTTCCTCGAGGTGACGGGGCAGCAGATCTCAGACAAGACGCTCTTCGACAAGGACGTGCTTCAGGAGATCAAGCAGAAGCTCCTCCGCCTGAAGCGGACAGAAGGGTTGCCGCCGCTCTGCACGCACAACCTGTATGACGAGGACCATGACGAGATCATCCAGTCCTTCCGGAAGAACGGCCTGCTGAACCGGGCGGAGGACAGGGTCAAGGCCATCTTCTACGCCATCTATCTCACCGGCGCCGACGGCATCTTGGACACGAACTACTACGAGTCCATGAACGGCGCCCAGCTCGGCGTCTTCCCCAGCTACTATGAGCCCTGGGGCTACACTCCTCTCGAAGCGGGCGCGCTCGGCGTCTCCTCGGTCACCACAGACCTCGCAGGGTTCGGCCGCTACCTCAACACCTTGAAGGCCGACGACAAGGTGAGGGACCCCAAGGTCGAAGGGATCTTCGTCCTGCCGCGCTATCGCCGCACCAACAGCGAGATCGTCAACGACCTGACAGAATTCCTCTACAACTATTCGCTGTCCTCCAAGGAGGAGCGCATCAAGAACAAGCTCGAGGCGCGCCGCCTCGCCATGCTCGCTGACTGGAAGCACCTCATCAAGAACTATTTCGAGGCCCACCGCTTGGCGGTGAAGGGGCGCTATGGAACTGCGTAAGGATTACCTTCTCGACCGCTGGGTCATCATCTCCGAGCAGCGGGGAGCGAGGCCGAGGGAGTTCAAGAAGGAACCGGTCAAGGCAGTGCCTGGCCAGATCTGCTATTTCTGCCCCGGCAACGAGCACCTCACCCCCCCAGAGATATCCCGCCTCGGCAACCCGTGGAAGCTCCGGGTCTTCCCCAACAAGTTCCCCGCGGTGCAGGAGGAAGGCTCCAGCAACATCCGCACGGACAACACCTACTTCACCTTCAGCCAGCCCTTCGGCAGGCACGAGGTCATCGCCGAGACGCCTGACCATGACAAGCAGCTCTGGGACCTCAGTCTCGGAGACCTCAACGACCTCCTCGGCTTGTTCACGGCGAGGATGGAGGTCCTGGCGGCGCTCCCCAAGACGGAATATGTCGTCCTGTTCAAGAACCACGGCAAGGAAGCAGGCACGAGCCTGGTGCATTCCCACAGCCAGATGCTGACGCTGAACTTCGTGCCGACGCTGGTGCAGGCCGAGGCCGATGCGGCGAAGAGATTCGGCCGCTGCCCCTACTGCGAGATCATCGGCATCGAGAAGGGTTCCCACCGTCGCTGCTTCGAGAACGAGCATTTCGTGGCCTTCACCCCCTACGCGTCCCGCTTCAACTTTGAGATCTGGATCTTCCCCAAGGCGCATGTGACCCAGTTCACCGGCCTCGACGACCAGCAGCGCAAGGCCTTGGCGGACATCCTGCAGCGCGTGCTCTTCAAGCTGCGCGAGATGGAAGTGCCCTTCAACCTGTTCTACCATATCTCCCCGAAAGGGGAGGACTTGCACTTCCACATCGAGGTCTGCCCGCGCATCTCCACCTTGGCCGGCTTCGAATATTGCACCGACGCGACGATCAACTCGGTGAGCCCGGAGACCGCAGCGAAGTTCTACCGGAACGAGCTGTAGGCCTTCTTTCCGCCGACCATAAGCTTTTTAAAGTGGGGACTGTTCTGTCAGCGCATGAAAATCATCATCCCCCTCGCAGGCAAGGGGACCCGGATGCGGCCGCACACGCACACCCGGCCGAAGCCGCTCATCCAGATCGCGGGAAAGCCGGTGCTCGGCCACATCCTCGACACCGTCGTGCCGCTCAAGGTGGAAGAGGTCATCTTCATCACCGGCCACCTCGGCAACCAGATCGAGGAGTATGTGCGTAAGCATTATTCCTTCCCTTGCAGATTCATCGAGCAAAAGGAGCTCAAGGGCCAGGCGCACGCCGTCGCGCTGGCGAAAGACTTCCTGCAAGGCGGCGTCATCATCTGGTTCGTCGACACCATCAGCGACGCGGATCTCAAGGGCATCGAGAAGGTCAAGGAGGATGGAGTCATCTTCGTCAAGGCCATGGAAGACCCGAGGCGCTTCGGCGTCGTCGAGGTGGACTCCGTAGGGATTGTGACCGATATCGTGGAAAAGCCGGAGCACCCCAAGTCGAACCTTGTCAATATAGGCCTCTATTACGTCAAGGACAGTAGCCTGATGCTCCAATGCATCGAAGAGCTCATGCGGTCCAACAAGAGCTTCAAAGGCGAGTTCTTCCTGGTGGACGCCTTCAACCTCATGATCAAGCGCGGCACCAGGTTCGGCGCGAGCGAAGTCTCGGTCTGGCAGGACTGCGGAACCATGGACGCGACCTTGGAGACGAACACGTATTATCTCCGGATGGGCAAGACAAAGGCCGCGGCGACGAAGAACGCCGTGCTCGTGCCGCCGGTATACATCGAAGACGGCGCGAGCATCGAGAACTCGGTCGTCGGCCCCAACGTCTCGGTCGCGGCGGACGCCAGGATCGTGCATGCCATCGTGAATGACAGCATCATCGGCGAGGGCGCGCACATCGAGAACGTCATGGTGCACCAATCCATCGTCGGCGACAACGCCACGCTCAAGGGCACGCCCCGGCGCTTCAACATCGGCGACGACTCAAGCGTCGAGCATTAGCGAGTGACGACGAAACCTTTAATACGCGATTTTCTTTTTGCCCCTTATGCGGGTTGTGCACACGCTCCACGGCCGCTCGGTCGAGGGCACGAGCGAGGACCCATCCTTCCTGTTCACCTCGAAGCGCGGCGGCTACCTGTGGCTTTCTGCAGCTGGCCAGCCATCGCGCTACGCAGGCGGCTTCTTTCCCGTAAAAACTGACACCGGCTTCGAGCTGCGCAAGGCCATTGAGCGCCTCGACTTCGATGTCCCCTTCACCGAGCTCCATAACCGCTTCTCCGACGCGGAGCTCGTCCGCGACAACGCAAGCGCACAGCTCATCCCGCACCAGGATGGCCTTTTCGTCTCGAGCAGGAACTGCAGCTTTACCCTAGTCCTCGACTGCCGTCGCTTCTATGAGAATGACGACCAGGGAAGGATCTACAGCATCGAGAAGGATGGCGAGACAGCGGTCATCCATTACACCAAATACAACGACGAGAGCCGTGCCACCGCAGCCTATGAGATCTTTGTTGCGGTCCAGGGGCAGATCGCGGAGGAGATCAGCCATTGGACTGAAAAGCGCTATCCCTACGACGATCAGCGGCATGATCATCCAGCGAGCGCCTATGTCTTCGAAGCGCTCCGCCTGCCTCCCGGCGAGGTCGCCATCTGCTATGGCGCAGACCGCCACGAGGTGCTGAGGAGGGCAAAGCAGCTGTACGAGCACCATGACGCCATCCTGCTCCAGCGCCAGAAGCTGTGCAGCACGAGGGCGCCAGTCATCCGCGTGAAGGACGGCGAGACGGGGATGGCCTACGCTGCCTGCGTGCAGCAGCTCGATAGCCTGCACACCTCTGCCTTCGGGCATCGGGGCGTCTTCGCCGGCCTGCCCTATTTCTGCCAGTTCTGGGCGAGGGACGAGGCCATCAGCCTCGGAGCCTTCATGGCAGAGCATCGCTTTGAAGAGGCCCACGAATTGCTCCTCAAGAACATGCGGCTCATCCGGGAGGATGGCCGCCTCGCGAACTTCAGCGGCAAGACGAACCTTGCTTCAGCCGACGCTCTTGGCTGGGTGTGCCATCGCCTCTTGCAGTATTATCACGTGCACCGGAAGCAGCTCCCCTTCTTCGAGACGGAGGAGGTGAAAGAGAATCTCAAGAAGGCGACAGCCGCGCTCTGCAAGTCCTTTGAGAAGGACGGCCTGATCGAGAACCTTCCCCTCGAGACCTGGATGGACACCGTCGCTGGCGATGACGTCCGAGCTGGCTCTCGTGTCGAGATCCAGGCCTTGTTCGCGGCGCAGCTCAGGCTCATCGCCTTCCTGCTCCAGGAACTAGGGAGCCCTGAGGCCCATGGCTGGGCGGAATGGGAACGCAACTTCCTCCACAAGGTCAGGCAGGAGTTCTTCAGCGGCCATCTCAAGGACGGCCGTGATGACGCGACCGTGCGGCCGAACGTCTTCCTCGCCTATTACCTTGCTCCTGCGCTCCTCACCAAGGAGGGATGGCAGGCATCCTTCGATAAATGCATTGAGCGGCTGTGGACAGGCTTCGGCTTCGCCACAATCGACAAGCAGCATACCCTGTTCTGCCAGTCCTACACCGGAGGGGACAACCGGAGCTACCACCGGGGGGACAGCTGGTTCTGGGTGAACAACCTCGCGGCTATCTGCATGCATCGCTTGGATAGCCGCCGCTACAAGGCGCAGATAGACGCGATACTGCAGGCCTCGCAGAAGGAGATTCTCTTCAAGAGTATCGTCGGCCATCACGCCGAGCTTTCCTCGGCGCGGGAGCTCCGCTCGGAAGGCTGCCTTTCGCAAGCGTGGAGCGCGGCGATGTTCATCGAGCTGGTGCACGACCTGTTCGGGAAGAATAATCCTACATGAGTTCTTTGGTCACGTAATGCGTGCCGATGAGGATTCCCAGGCCGATGGCGATAGAGATCCAGAGGCTCAGCCGATAATGGTCCGGGAACAGGTACTCGTCCATGAGGCCCCAGACGCCGCGCCAGAACGCGATGACCGCAAAGGCGATAATGACAGAGAACACGACCTGGTGCTCGGATTTCATGTTGAAGATTTTCTTGAACATGGGGGTTTTTCCGCAGCGCTCTTATAAAAACCTTTCGGCGTTATTTACTGACGGAGAATTCCTTCGCGAAGGTCGCCGCGACCAGGAGCGGGAAGATGATCGTGGCGTCGCCGTGCACCTTGACGCTCAGCGCGTTCGCCTTTATCTTGCCCCAGGTGACCGCCTCGTCCGGCCTCGCACCGGAGTCAGAGCCGTCGAACTCTTCCGCGGTCGTGATGTACACGGCATAGTCGAGTCCCTCTCTGAAGATGTTCGCGTTGAGGGTGAAATGCTTGGCGATGCCCGAGCCGAGGATGATCGCCCCCGCTTTCTCTGTGTTCAGGCAGAGCGTCACGATGTCATACATGTCCTTGGAGATGTCCAGGGCGAAGTCGCGGTGCCGCTGCTTGAGGAAGAAGACCATGTCGCCGAAGGAGCCGTCGGTGATGCCGGGACAGAAGACCGGGATGTCGTTCCTCGCCGCCCAGTAGAGGTAGGAATCCTTCTGCGTCATCCGCAGGCCGAGCAGCCTGATGACCTCCGTGGTCGAGAAGATGTGGTTTTCCTTCTTCTGCCTCGCGTAGATCTCCTCGAGGAAGGGGTCGATGAACTGCTCGAAGAGGGTGAAGCGGTCGTTCGGGATAAAGATGTTGCCGGTGCGGTTGACGCCCCGCTCGAAGAGCATCCTTCCCGGGACGTGGAAGTCGCCGAGGACGAAGGGCTTCAGGGTCTTGATGACGTCCTCCTCGATGCCGCCGGCCGCGGTGACGATGGCGTCCACGAACTTGTGCTTGACCAGGAAGGTGATGATCTCCCGGTTGCCGGAGCTTATCTGGTTGGAAGTGAACGCGAGGAAGATCTTGGCCTTGCTCTTCCGCATCTTGCGCACGATCTCGATGGCCTTGCCCAGGTTGGTCGCCTGGAAGCCTTGCGTCAGGTAGCTGTCCAGCACCTGGTGCAGATCCGGCTTCTTCTCGAAGTCCACGCCCCTGATCTCCGGATGACCGGCGAGGTCGGTGATGCGTGACGGCGAGTATTGCGCGTGCTTCTTCTTTATGTCCTTCTCCATGCGCATGAGCTTCATGAGTCAAGAAAAGCTGGTCGGATTTAAAAATCTGTTGCTTGGGCGCCTACCCATTCTCATCCCGGACCTCGTCGCTCAAGAGGATGTTCTTCTGGTCCTTCTTCTCGCGGAACGTCCGGGGCACATAGGTCTCCTTGTTCGTGAGCGGGTTCTTGCCGGTGAAGTACGTCGCGGTGGAGACCGTCCCAGGCGTCGGGGTGAAGACCTGCGTGAGGTTGACGTGGATGCCGTGCTGGTCGCAGAAACGCTTGAGTTCCCGCATCTCTTCCATCGAGCAGCCGGGGTGCGCCGCGACGAGGTATGGCACGAGGAGCTTGCGCGTCCCCTGCTCCCGGTTCACGGCGTCGAATTCCTGGAGGAAACGCTCGAATGCGTTCCGGTCGGATTTGTTCATCTGCTGGAGCACAGTGTCCGAGATGTGCTCGGGCGCGATCTTCAGCCGCTTGGTGAAGCGCATGATCATGCGGAACAGCTCTTTTTGCGAAAGGATGATGTCGTGGCGGATCGCGCTCCTGATCTCGAGGTCGCGGCCATATTTCCTGCGGAGCCGCTCGACGCCTTTCAGGAGCTGGATGAGGTCGTCGCTGAGCACGCGGTTAGGGCAACCGACGCATCGCTGGCCGCAGGCGACGGCCTTGTCGAACACCGTGATGTCCTTGCCGATGATCGGGGAGAAGATGCTTGCAGGCTTGTTGTAGAGCGCGCACCTGCTGCCGTACATGTTGACCGTCGCCATGGTCAGGTCATTGATGTCATGGCCTTCGCGCATGAGGCCTTCGACTTCGGTGAGGATGCCGCGGATGGACCGCTTTGCCGTTTTCTTGCCCTGGACCAGGGGGATGATGCAGAAGCTGCAGCTCCCCCAGCAGCCCCGTCCGATGATGACGCTGGTGTGGAGCTTCGCGACCATGGCTTCCGTCTGGGAGAGGTTCTTGGTCCTCGGGTGGAGCCGCCGCGTGAAAGGCAGGGTGTAGATGAAGTCCATCTCCTCGTCGGTGAGCGGGTGGCTCGGCCGGTTGTGCCGGACGAAGCCCGCTCCTGACGGCTCGATGAAGGCCTCATCCGGGAACAGCGTGGTGCTCTTGGTGAGGAGGTTGAATCTGTCCTTGTCCTCAACGCATTCCTCGTAGCTCGGAAGCGTCTTGGCGTCCCCGAATTCGGCCTTCTTTGCGCGGAACGCGGCGCCATCGAGCAGGGGAAGGTCCAGCGTGTCGCGAACCGAGGTAAATTGGGGGAATGCTCCGCCGCAACGCTTGAGGCGGTCGAGCAGGGTGAGGAGGCTCCGTTCCGCGTTGCCGAAGAGGAGCAGGTCTGCCTTGCTGTCGTTGAGGATGCCGTGGCGGAGCTTGTTCTCGCGGTAGTCGAAGTGGGTGAACCGCCGGATGGTCGCTTCCACGCCGCCGATGACCGTGATGCAGCCGGGGTACGCCTCCTTGACGCGCTGGGTGTAACGGATGACCGCGCGCTCTGGAACTACAACTCCTTCCCGTTTCTTGAGCATGGGCGAATAATTCGCGAGCATGCTGTCGAGGAGCCCGGAGGTTATGCAGAAGAGCAGCTTTGGCTTGCCACAGGCTTGATAATCCCCTTTGTTTTCCGGCTGCGGGATGATGCCGACACGGTAGCCCTTGGCGTCGAGGAGCCTGGCGAGGATGGCGATGCCGCTCAGGGGATGGTCATACGAGGGGTCGCCGCTGACGAAGACCACGTCAAATCCGGAGAAGTCTCGGTAATAGCTCATCCCTTCCTTGGTGCTGGTCGGCAAAAAACGGGCCATATGCGGAGGAAGGCGTTCGTCCTTTATTAAAATAATGGGCTGGCTAGAATGTCCTGCCGATAAATGCTATCATCAGGATGCCGAAGCCGTTCAGCAGGAAGGAAAGGACAAGGAAGATCTGAGGGGGGATTCTCGTGGTCGCCAGCATGGCGATCCCGATCTCGTCCGGAAAAGGGGAGGCGATGATGAGGCAACCGATCACCGGCACGAAAAGGCGATTTATCCCGGCCGGGACCTTTCCGGAAGCTGCAATGATAAGAGGCTCATGGCGGAGCTTCTCGATCTCGTCAGCGAACGAATGGCGGATGACCTGGAGGATGAACACATCGGAGATCAAGGCGCCGATGCCGCCGACAAGGGCGATGATCCAGGGATTGTATTGCTCAGCGAACATCAGGAGCAGCGCTGTACTCGGCGCGGCGAGGAATCCGTAGGAATACAGGCTGCCGCAGACAAAAACGCCGAGGGTGCCGAGGGAAAGGATGAGGGTATGGAAGGGCAGCGTCTCCCTGTTCCGAAAGATGAGAACGGCGATGATTACCGAAAGGAAGAAGATGGCGAATTTCGGATATTTGAAGCGGAAAAGCATTCTGGATCTTTTTGTCATCTTCACCTTATTAATCTTTTCGGGCGCTCAGCCACCGAAACGATTATGTACTCTCCCTTTTTTCTATATAGCATGCAAATAGCTCTCATTTCATCTGAAGCTGATCCTGCGAGTCTCACAATCCGGCGGCATCTCGAGGAAAACATCTCTTTTCGGGATGCAGGTGAGCAATGGTATAGCCATCCTGTCCTCGTTGGTACCCTCGGCAGTCATGACTGCACGTTATTTACCCAGGATCTTCATACAGTCCATTTTAAGGGCGGCATTGACGCCGACCTTATCTTATTCCTCTCCACGCACACCTCGAAAAAAGGGGTTCCGACGCTCAGCGCCCATGCCCCAGGGAATTGGGGGCCGGCAGACCTTGGTGGGGAGCCGCGGCAGCTGTCCATGGCAGCGCCTGCCTTCATGAAGGCGTATCTCTCTTCCCTCGAGGACCGAGCTCCGCCGGGCTATGATGTTGTCCAGGAAGTCACGCATCACGGGCCGTTGTGCATGACACCTTGCGCTTTCGTCGAGATCGGGTCCGGTCCAGGGCAATGGAATGATCCTGCGGCAGGCAAGGCTGTCGCTGAGGCGCTCGTCGAGACGTTGTCCCATCCCCTAAAGGAATGCCCCTCTGCAGTCGGCATCGGCGGCCTGCACACTTGCGACAGCTTCCGGAAGACCGTCAAGGAGCAGGATATCGCCCTCGGCCATGCCTGCCCGAAATACGCCCTTCCCTCGCTCGGCAGCGAGATGCTTCAGCAGGCCATTGAGCGCACCCAGCCGGAAGCCAGCCGCATCCTCGTCGCCTGGAAAGGCCTCGGCAAGGAGAAAGAACGGATAGCGCGCATCATCGACGAGGCAGGCTTGCCGGTGACGAAGGTAAAATAGAAACCTTTTTAATTCCCCGTGTCGTTGCCGGTCGCAATGAAGCCGATAAACGAATGGCTGAACGTGCTGCTCGAGGACGATTCTTCGCAGGCATCGCCCAATCCTGACGCGCCTCCTGAGGAGGAGCCGCTGCACCTGGACGTCAAGTTCCACATCCTGGAACGGCAGGAGGACGCCGCTGCCGTGATCGCGGACATTGAGGTGGGCTCGAACATGCTCTTCGTCGACTTCCGTCCGTTCGACTCAAGGAAGGAGCTCTATCTCAAGACCATGATCTCCCATTTCCAGCGGGCCGCGCACAAGCGCCGCGGCTCGGTCACCGGCTATGGGACCGGCTGGCTGATAATCATGCCGAAGGATGTCCAGCTCATCAAACGGAAAGAAGTTTTTGAAAAGAAAGGAAATAATAAATAAATTTTTTAAAAAATTCTTGACCGTTAAGCCTTCTTCGCCGGGGCAGCGGCCTTTCCGCCTGCTGCAGCCGCAGCGCCGCCCTTCTCATCCGCCTTGGCCTCGACCGGCAGCAGCTCGTCGATGATCTTCTGCGGAACGCCGGCTTCGACCATCTTGGTCTTGATCTGGCCGCGGGGCTTTTCCTTCATCTCCTCGAGGATGGCCTTCGCCCTGGCCTCGAACTCGACGCGCCTGCGCTCGATCTCGGCCGCGAGCTTGCGCTTCTCCTCCTGGAGCTGCGCGAGCTCCTCTTGGGTGAGCTCGGTCTTCTCTTCCTTGATCTCCACGTCGAACGTGCCTTGGCCGACCATGGCGATGGCGTCGTGCGCAGGGACGCCTTGCACCAGGATGCCCATGCTCTGGCAGGTCCCGATGACTTCCTTGATCTTCTCCTTCAGGGTCTTGCCGAGCATGGCGTCTTCCTTCATCTTGGCGATCTTGATGATCTGCTCGATGCGCAGGTCAGCGACCTTCTCTGCCTTGGGGCTGCCAGAGCCCTTCTGCACGCCTGCTTCCTTGAGGATGAGCTGGGACGCCGGAGGCGTCCCGACGGTGATCGTGAATTCCTTGGTGTCCGTCTCCACGGTCACGTTGACTGGCACTTGCATGCCCTTGAAGGTGGCGGTCTTCTTGTTGATCTCAGAGACCACGAGGCCGATGTTTATGCCCAACGGGCCGAGGGCTGGGCCGAGCGGCGGCGCCGCGGTGGCCTTGCCGCCTTCCACCATGACCTTGACGGTTTCTTTCGCCATATTGCGTCGGGAGAACGGGTCTGTTTTTAAGCTTTACTCCTCAGCCTTCTCCGGCTCGGAGTCGCGCCGGATGACCTTGACGGCGTCCAGCTTGACCGTGATCGGGATGGGGACAGCCGCCTCGAGGAGCTCGACGACGACCTCTTCCTTGGTCTTGTCGATCCTGGTGATCTTGCACTTCTCGCGCTTGAACGGCCCGGAGATGATCTCCGCGATGTCGTTCTTCTGGATGTTGACCTCGTGCTTGACCTGCTCGAGCATGTGCTCAATCTCGTGATAGTCGATCGTGTTGGGGAGGACACCCCTTGCATAGGGGACGTTGAAGGCCGCCTGCTCGGCGTCCGAGCGGCTCTCGGCCTCGACGAAGATGTAGCCGCGCATGCCGTGCGGCCTGACGACCGCCCAGACCTTGAGGTTGCGCTTGACCGCGTGGCTGGTGATGAAGTCCATGACCTGGTCCTCGCGGTTGGCAGTCGTCCTGAGGGCGAAGATATTGAAGCTGGACTTCTTCTCGGGCTCCTTCTTGGCCTCAGGCTGCAGCTCGGGCTCTTCCTGCTTCTCCTCAGGTTTGCTGGGTGTCAGCATGAGTTCCTCGTCCAAGGGTATCTCTTGTTCCATTCGTTCACCTAAATAAGACCTGCCGTATCATCTGGATGATGAAGCCGGCCGCGCCGATGATGAGCATGCCCAGCGAGGTGACTTTCACGATCGTGCTGAATTCCTGCTTGTCCGGCTTCTTGGTGATGGTCACCACACGGACGCACTCCCTGACGAAGCGCTTCGTGCGTGTCCAAAAGCTCGGTTTGACAACTAGGTCGTCCATGCCAGCAAGAGAAAATACGCCCTTTTTAAATGTTGCGGTGGCCGTCATGGGTTTTCTTCCAGCGAAGGCAAATCTAAAATATTGTTATTACCTACGCCTAGATTGACATGTCGGCCGAAACTGATGCAAGGAAGCAAACCCTGGAACAGGTTGTCTTGCGAGATGGCAATCTTGTCGTCAAGAGGACCGGCAAGCCCTTGGACGGGAAGCCTGAATTCGTCGGTCTCACCACTGTTTCCTTCGATTTCCAGGTTCCCCTAGGCGGCCAATTGCCCGAGTAGCATCAACAAATGTTTAATTATTGGTTCTCAGGAGAACTTGAGCGCTTTGCGCCTGAAGGGGCGACTCATTTTCTTCAAGAAAGGATGATTGAAACACCATCAAGACTTTACGCCCCTCCTCGCTGGAAAGCTGTGAAGGTTAACATACCAGTCGTTTACTTGAGAGCAGAGCCGCAGCCAGAAGGTTGAAGCATCAAGGCATTCGCCTCAGTCGATGAACTCGATCCCGAGCTCGCTCTCGACTTCCTTCTTCTTCTTGGCCGAGAGCGGCATGCTCCTACCGAAGATCTGCGATGACTTGACGCCGGTCACGATGAGCATCGCGCGGATGCTGTTGCGCATGTCCTCAGAGATCTGCGCGCCCCAGATGAGCCGCGCGTCCTCGTCGAGCTTCTGCGACACGGTCTCGACGACCTTCTTGGCTTCAGCAAGGGTCATGTCCGGGCCGCCGACGACGTTGATCAGGGCGCCGTTCGCGCCGGTGATGTCCACGTCAAGAAGAGGGTTGTTGATGGCCTTCTCCACCGCTTCCACAGCGCGGTTCTCGGTGTCGGATTCGCCGACGCCGATGAGCGAGACGCCGCCGTTGCTCATGATGGTCTTGATGTCCGCGAAATCAAGGTTGACAAGGCCCGCCTTGGTGACGAGCTCGGCGATGCCCTTGACGGCGTTCGTCAGGATCTCGTCCGCGACCTTGAACGCTGTCTGCATGGGCAGGTCAGGGACCATCTCCAGCAGCTTGTCGTTCGGGATGACGATGAGGGTGTCCACGCTGGCCTCGAGCTTCTCCAGGCCGAGGACCGCGTTCTCGTAGCGCCGGTTGCCTTCCATGGCGAAGGGCAAGGTGACGATGCCGACGACCAGGGCCCCTGATTTCTTGGCGACTTCCGCGACAACGGGAGCGCTGCCAGTTCCCGTGCCTCCGCCGAGGCCGCAGGTGATGAATACCATGTCAGCGCCCTCGACCGCCTTGCGGAGCTCGTGCTCAGACTCCCTGGCGGCCTCCTCGCCGATCTTGGGGATGCTGCCGGCGCCAAGGCCCTTGGTGAGCTCGCGGCCGATGAGGATCTTCTTGTCCGCGGTCGTGTAGAGAAGGTCCTGCGCGTCGGTGTTCAGGGCTATCGTCTCCGCGCCCGTTACCCCGACTTCGGTGATGCGGTTGATTGTGTTGTTGCCGCCGCCGCCACAGCCGATGACCTTGATGCTGGCGCGCTGCGCAGCGATGAACTGTTCGAGCTCGGCGTCGATGTCGCTCACCTTGCGGTGGACCATCGCGATGCCCTTGGGAGAAAGCTTGACCGGGGGAGCCTGTGGTTCCTCGTCGATCCTGATCAGCGGTTCCTCGTTTTGAATGAAATCGTCCATACGACCACCCTCGACGCTTTGGCTGTCTTGCTTCTATATAAATTTATTCATTTTAAAAGAGTAAAAAATTTCAGGAAAACGTGACCGTGCCGAGCTCCGGGATCATGCCCTTCAGCGTCTCGGCGATCCTGTCCGTGATCTCTGCGGGGAGCGTCTGCGGGAACTTCACCGTCGCGTTGCTTTCCTGCATCGTGACCTCGGGCAGCGCTCCCAGCTCCCTGCTGAAGAACGCCTTGACGCGCTCGGCGATGTCGGTGACCACGCGGTGGATGGTGACCTCATAGGTGACGTCCTTGCTGGAAAGGGGATGGTTGAAATCGACCAGCGTCCTGCCGCCGGTGACGGTCTTGACCAGGCCCATCCTCCCGTCGATCTGCACCCGCAGCCCTGGCTCGGGTATGATCTGCTCCTTCCGGAACTTGCCGGTGGGGATGAGCTGGATGAGGTCTGCGCGCTTCCTGCCGAATGCCTGGTCCGCGCTGAGGAAAATCTGGTGCTGCTTGCCCAGCTCCTTGCCCATGAGCTGCGCGTCGAGGCCGGGGAGCACGTGGCCGCGGCCGAGGCAGATGATGACCGGTCCGTATTGGTGCTGCGGGTCGAACATGCCGTTCGCCTGCGCGACCTTCTCGTCCGTCGTGTCGAAGACGAGCCCGTCGACCATGCCGGTATAAGAAATCTCGATGAAATCGTTTTCTTTCATTCAAGCGAGGAATCGCTGTCACTTTAAAAAGATATCTGAAAATTTTTTAACATCTTCCTTATATTCCTTCTTGATGGAAATAATCAGTTCAATTGATCCTGAGGCTTGCGACCGCCTTCCATTAGCTTCGAGGGCCATTAAAAACCCTTCTCTTCCTCGCCCTGATATAGAAAGATACCTTGATCTCTTGATGAGAACGCATCACACCTTTTCATTGCCGATGCAATATCGGTCCCTGCCCGAGCCGATGATCTGGCACCGGTTCCTGTTCGCTGTGGGGGAAAAAATGGGGTGGCAGGGGATCGCCTCCTGGAACACGAGCAGCCCATCCTCTACCATGGCGCCAGGGAAATCTTGGTTGGAGATGGATCCAGGGAGGGTGATAATTACCAATTCACGTTCTCGCTTATCGACGAGCCGGTAAGGATGGAAGCCCTCGAGGCCGCAGTCCAAGGCGTGATCGAGGAAATGAGCCATCAACCTCTTCAGTTCTTAACACGGCACATGACCCCTCTGATTTACGCTCGGAACCAATAAGTTACACCTTCTCTCCTCGTTCCTACCCTCTTGCCTTTGTCTATCCTCTGAGTGGTGCAATGAGGTAGTGAACACGCAGTCATCAATAAGCCGGCTTGGCGAATTCGATGAGACCGTTTTCCTTCATGGCCTGGAGCAAGCCGCCACTTATCATGAAGTTCCAAAAAATATTAAAAGGGCTGTTGTTGTTGGAAGCGTATGGGGGCTGGCACGGATAGATCTCAGGGAAGCACATCCAGTATCCTACGGGACGGATTGGTTATCAGCGTTCGCGCTCCTTCCCCCTCTCCTAAGGACTGGCAAGGACTCCAACAATTTATTTCGGATATTTTACTAATGGATACGCATTACGAATTTGAATTGCCGTCCCAATACCGCAGCCTCCCAGAGCCGATGATCTGGAACCGGTTTCTTTTCGCTGTCGGGGAACATCTCGGCTTGCGGCGCATCGCCGTCCTGGAACAGGAGCAGCCTGTCCTCTATCATGAAGGCAAGGAGGTCCTCATCGGTTGCGGATCAAGAGAAGGGGATCATTATGAGTTTGCGTTCACGGTGATAGGCGAGCCGTTGAAGCCGGGGGCTCTTGAGGCTGCGGTCCAGCTGACGATAGAAGACCTGAAGCGTGACCCCCCCGGCTGGTGGGCGCGGCATGTCGATGCCAAGCTTTATGGCAAGCCCTTGTGACGGCTAGGAGCATTCTTCGCTTTCAGGAACGCCGAAATCTCTTTTACCGTATCCTCCGGCTGGTGCGTCGTGGTGTCGACGACGAGGTCGTACTGCCGCAGGTCGAAAGGATCGAGCTTGTAGTATTTCCGGTAGCGCTTCCGGTCTGACTCCTGCCGCGCCCTCCAGAGCCGCTTCGCCTCCGCCATGCTGGCGAACTGCTCGAGGCGCCGCTTCTCGTTCATGATGCGGAGCGCGCCCTCCTCCTCGCTGACGTCCAGGAAGATCTTGACCGAGTGCGGGATGAAGTGGAAGCCGAGCCTTGAGTCGATGATGAAGTTATCCTCGGTGCGGCCGAGCTCCGCCTGGAAGGCGTCCGCGTCCATGTCGCTCTTGGGTTCGCTCTCGGCTTTCTTGTTGAACTCCGCGAGCGTCATGCCCTGCTTGGCCGCCCAGGAGCGCCGCAGGTCGCCGATGGAATAGTGCTTCAGCTTGAGCTTCTGGGCGAGCATCTTCGCTGCCGTGCTCTTCCCCGAGCCCGGCTTACCGGCGATGGTGATGATCATGCGGCATTCCTGGGTGGCGAGGTTAAAAAATGTTGCGGAATTGACTTGCGTCGTCCATGAGGGGGCAGGTCTGGGCCGGCGCCCTCCCCGGCGCGGATGAGCGGGGGTGGCCTCCTACGGGGTGCAAAGTGAACCCGAGGTTCACTCGCACAGCTTGCCCGGCGCAGCCGGGTAACCCGCCGTGACCGCAGTCACGTGCGAGTGAGCTTTGCTCACTTTGTGCTCATAGGACAATGAGGAGCATTGGCCGTCCGCCGCGGAGGGGGAGGGCGCTCGAAGGTGAAAAATGAAGCTCAAAAAAGTTACAAAGGCCGAAGAAAAAGAGAAAATGCCCCGAACGGGGCAAGAAAGTCTTAGCGTCGCTTCTTCTTGCCGCCGCGGGCCATCTTGGCTCGGGAGACGTCGCCGTTCCTGTCCAGGAAATAGAGATAGCCCTTCTCCTTGCGCACGCTGGGGCGGGCAACTGTTTCCTGTCTCTGCTTGCCCTTCTTGCCTCCGCCGCGAGCCATCTTGGCGCGGGAGACGTTGCCGTGCTTGTCCACGAAGTACAGATAGCCCTTCTCTTTCTTCACACCTACTTTTGCAACCTTTTCTGCCATTTTTTTTACCTCCTTATAGCGGGAGCGTCAATCCCCCCGTCGGATTCTCGGCGGCGCTTCTTTATATACTTTTCGTTTTCACCGTCGGGGCGTCCTCGGAAAAAATCGCCCAAGTATAACAATCCCTATACCACTGCCATCCGACGGAAGATATATTAATGCCTGCAGCGCGTAATCCGCTATGCGAGGCATTGCCGAGAAAGGCGCCCAGGCGGTAGCCGGGGAGGGAGAATCGTCCATCCTCCAGTCCTTGACGGCGGTGAGGGACCATTTTCCCCGGATGCATGATCTCCTTGTGACCTTCGAGAAGTCCTGGGCCAAAGGTGATCTGGACAGCATATCTAAGGCGACGTTCGACGTAAGTAGGGTGATAGACGTCTTGTCTGCCTTGGCTGACCGCTGGGAAGGACTTGTGCCACGACTCTCTGAGTCGCGGCATGAGGTCAAAGAGCTTATCGGATCGATCAGAGAAATGGACCTTATATTCAGGCCGCGCGACGAGGTCGTCCTCAACCAATACAGAGAAAAGCTGGAAAAAGAAGTGCGGAAAGCCGATGCCTTGTTGCAGAAGCTCCACGAAAGGCACGGTACCTGTGATTTCCTCATCGAGATGGCAGGTGGCCTTGCGTACACGCTGCCGGCGATGGCGCTCGCGCTCGAGCTGAAGAGAAGGCATCATCGCGTCATCATCATGACACCGGATCGCGACGCTTCCTGCATGAGGGGCACAGGCATCCCGGTCATCAATCCTCTCTTCCCGGTCAATTCACTCATCGAGCATCTTCATCCGAAGCATTTCGTGACCACGATCTGGCAGAAGTCACTGGTCCTCGACATCCTCACTATGAGCATTCCAGTCACGTTCCTCACCTATTCGCATGACGACTTCAGGACGATCTATGATGTCCGCAGTGCCCTGCCGCGTGAGCAGCTTCCTTTCTTCCATGGATTCCTGCTCGAGGATCCGCGTCTCGCAGGGCCTATCCCTCCGATCGCCCAGAAAGAATTCTCCTACGCAGGCTATAGCACATTACCCTTTTATCCGGTTCCTAGAGCGCTTGTCGCGCTTCTCCGGCAGAAGCGGGATCAAGGCTATCGCGTCGGCATCGTGACCCTGGGGTCGCAGTCGGATTACGAGTTTTTCCTGAGGTTCCTTTCTCAGCAACCCTTCGTTGACCGGTATTTCTACCTGTTCACTGGCGCTCCGCTGCAAGCCGATCCGCGGCATTTCGCCTTCCATCCGCAGTTCCCGCTCACCGACGGCGAGGTCATGCGGCTATTCGATTTCGGCATCACGCTCGGCGGCTGCGGGACCGTGCACTGCCTCCTCGCGCATGGCATCCCGATGCTGCTCTTCCCGACGAACAGCAGCCAGGAATATTACGCGCGCAAGGTCGCCAAGCTCGACCTCGGCGTCAACATCGGGCCGCGCGATTTCGGCAGGATCCCTGACCAGCACGCGCTCGAGATGGCGTTCCAGCGTCTGACAACGTTGCCCGAGTACCGCGCCCGCGCCCGGCTCTTCGCGCGCGGCGTCCGCCTCGACGGGCACAGGGCGGTGGCGGACTATCTCGAGAGAACGTTGCATCAAAAGGTGGAAGCAAGAGAGCATTCCCTCGCAGCCTCCGTGTAACCTTCTGGCAGTAGAAACCTTTTTAAGTCCCAGCATCTTTTATTTCTCTATGGATCCCCTAGCATTGATGGTCATGTCTCTGATTACGTTCTCCCCTTTTAGGGTGGATTGTGAGTACTGGACGACTATTTATGGTTATGTCTATGATGCTGAGGATGGGACATCCTCGTTGGGCCGGACCGTTTATGCTTATCTTCCAGAGGATGAATCCTATGGCATCTCATGCACAATCTATGAGGGCGATCCAGGGTTCCCGAATTGGTATCTCTGTCCAATCTGTGAAATACCTGGTTTTATCATAGAAGATTATAACGGGACGAACTTCTCGACGAGAGTCCTCGACTCAGGAGATGGCTATGTCGCAGGCCCGGTAAATACGACGATTACATACAATGCAATAGATGTCGCCCCAGACATGACCCTCGCCCCCGCCCTCCAGATCCTCTCGCCGCCGAACGGCACGCGGAGCTCGCGAACCGTCTATCTCGACGCCTTGTCGCTCTATCCTTACCAGCACGCGCTCTATTATAAGATAGACAGCGCGCCATACGGCGGTCCGTATTGCATGTCCTGCAGCAGCATCCAGCAATCGCTCCAGCTTGGCTACGGCCTGCATACCATAGCGGTCAAGGCAGAGGCCGCGGACGGGGCGTTTGTCGAGCGCGCTGCTTCCATCGAGATAACGCGCCCCAGCAGCTCGCCGCTCTTCGTCAAGCCGATCCTTCATTGCGTCCAGGCTCCGTTTCCTTATCCCTAATCGAAATCTTTATTAATCTGTTATTATTCTAAAGTAGTAATACTGTGGTTCATCATCTTTATCCCATGCAGGGCTCTGTAGAAAGTAGTGTTCTGATGTAAGCTCCTATGTTGTAGGAGATGAGTCGAGAATATACTTCGGCGCGCTGTGCGCGCCAGGTGCGTGCACGCAGGTGCACGCCGAAGAGGCGTTTGACGGCGCTGATGAGGCT
>JAZDHH010000012.1:0-75885 GCA_043806015.1 Nanobdellota archaeon
AGTATTTAAGAAAGTATCATTTAGGACATCCATAATAACCACCTCTATCATCGTCGATGATCACAACAATCTACGACGACAAGTGGTTATTATACTTTACTAAGTTTCCAACAAAACCAGCTCCCTGAGAATCTTCAGCAAACCCTGGATGATCCAACGCCCATACTTGATTATGACAAGAATCCGAATGGGTTTACAAAGAGGAACGAGAAAATCGCTTATTCATCAGCGGATAGTGCTCTCATCGGGCCCATCAGCGACCCGCAAGTTCTTGCCAAAGTCCAGGGCATGGATCAGAATGATTATATTATCGACTCTACCGCGGTCGCCGTCTACGATGATGACAAATTCATCGGCGTGGAATCAGATTCAACTGTACAGCAAATGATTCTCCAAAAGAACAAGGAGAACACACGCCCTCTCAATGAGGTGATCATAAGCGGGCAGAAGCGTACCTACATTGTTGATGGGAACGGAGAGATATGGTACGGCGACTCAACTGACACCCATCGGCAGCTTATAGCCGCCCAAGACGATCAAAACCGGGAGTCTATTCTTCTTTCCATTAATGGAGCAAACGCCCCTCAGCCAGAAGAGCATTTCACCTACCAAGGGAAGACCTATTATCTTGACAAGAAAGGAAAATTGCGCGAGTATCGACAAGGTTTTCTGAGAAGGGATCCTGAGGTCCAGCCATCCGATTCCTTGAATGCCGAGAGGATGATAATCGAAAATGATATCGCCCTCATAAGAAGTTCCGCTGCTGCTGGAGATTCTTCTGACCAGGCAACGGATACCGCGGACAGCACTGAGGTAAATGTCGATTCCCTAACAACGGCTGAGGGCGACTCCTTATCTCAAGACGATGATGAGGATCAGCCTCAACAAAGTGAACAGGCAACAGGCAAGCCATGGCATTCCTCACCAGCGGTCAGGATCGGGGGAGGCGCTGTCGCCCTTCTCGCCATCCTCGCCTTCCTGATGAGGGGCCGGTTACGGCGCTCGCGTAGCCAGGAATCTGGGCAGCTCAGGGATTTGAGGGATAGTCAGCACGGTGTTGATACTATTGTCCACGATGAGCAGGACGATGAGACCGAGATCGAGGCCATAGCGAGGCTTGAGCGTGAAAAGGCCGCGATAATGGATGCGCTCATATCGCGTGGGACTGGGAATAAACCATGAGTGAACCTCAGTGGGACTGGAAAGTGGAACATGAGGCCAAGGAGAATTTCGGATCCAGCTTTAAGACGGCGCTCAAGGATGCCGGATTCCCAAAACTTGAAGACGTATGCAAGGAATTCCTTTATGAATCATCCCTTTCGGACTATGTCCATAAGCGTAAACAAGAATTTGATGCACTTGAGAACAAAAAGGTACACGGGATCGATGCAAATGCTGTTCTCAATAACTTCCTTGAAGGCCTTCGTACCAATCCTGAGCCTGGGAAAGACCGTTATGACCTCTTGTTCGAAAGGATCGGTATCTGGGTGACAGCAAGCGTCCTGCTTTCAAGAATCAACCAGGAGATGCTTGGGCGCCTTCAGAAGCGGTTGACATTCCGAAAGGACGAGGCAGAGGCGCTCGCCAAGCTGATAAAAAAACATGTAAAAGATAAAGGAATAAAAAAGGGTTTGCGAGATTCATTGGAGGAGTATGCCAAGTTTGACGCATATCATAGGGAAATAACCTACGGGCTCAGGGATGCGCACTCTAAGGTGATTTTACAATATCAAAACACGTTTACTGTTGAGGCGCTGCGTGTAATGATTCGCACCCTGGTTACAGATTACAAATCACGTCTCATTCACTTTGGTCTACCCGACGACGACAGCATACGGTTGCTCCTTGAAAATTTTTCCATTTATCTTGTCATTTATTCCTGGGAGGAGATCATCGCTTGGCAACAGCGACAAATCAATCTCCTTATCAAGGAGCCTGGGAAAACTGAAGAGGTGAAGAAAGAACTTGCCGTCTTGTGGAGAATGGAAAAGGACCTGTTCGCGCTGGCTTCCCGGGAGGACAGCGAATTCAGGCGCGAGCTCCGCGCCTGGCTTTCTGCCAAGGAGGCAGAAATCAAAAAGGAAACTGCTGAGGCAAGAGAACCGGCGCAACAATTCCACACGCCGCAGCAAATGGTTCAACAAGGAGGCGCCCCCTCTACCCAGGCCGCACCACCGATTCCTCCCCAATGGCAAGGGCCGTTCGAAAATGGCCATCCACCGCCAGCAACCCCATCGATTCACCCCTCCGTTGTGCTGGCTTCATTGCAGCACCAGGGAGCGGCGTCCGCTGCAAAGCCGCACCTTCTTTCGCCCCCAAAAAACCGACTGGTGGGAGGCCTTGACCCCTCCCTCTTGCTTGCGTCGGTGAAACACGCGTCGCGAACGCCACAGCCTGTGCGGCTACTTGCAAATGCCCGCCCCGTCCCCCCATCCTCCCCAACCGCAGGGGGAGCTCAAGAAAGGCCTGTCCTAGACTACAGTAACTTCCTGACGCCGCCACCGAAAAAAAGACCCGCCGCGGCTCCGCGGCGACAGGGGAAGCCTATTGACGTCACAAGATACTTCACCCCCAGACGAATTCCAAAATCGCCTTCAAGGTAATAAATGCGAAGCACTCCTTGTCCTATGAAATGGATGCTGGACTTTCGCTGCACTCATTATTTGTTAATGCATGTGATGCGTCCGATGGCATTTAACCCCGGCGACCATGAATAGGCATACAGGGGGTTTGTGTGGGGCATTATCGGTCCTTCCTCATTCTCGAATAGTTACAAATGCTTTTAAACTGCCCTGAGTAGGGTTGTTCTGAGGGGACATGGAATTCGAGATAAAGAGGAAAGTGCATCCCAACGTGCAGCGGTACGGCAAGGACGAGCTTGACTACGCCTACGCCTTCGCCAAGGAGATGCACAAGGAGTTCGGCAAGTTCCTCAAGGCGATCGTGCTCTTCGGCTCTGTCGCCCGGCACCAGAAGAGCAATGACATCGACCTGCTCATCATTCTGGATGACACCAGCATCCTCCTCACCAAGGAGATGGTGGAAGCCTACCGCATCATCACAGAGAAGGCCATCGTCAAGACCTCCCGCAGAATCCACGCGACCTCGCTGAAGTTCTCGACCTTCTGGGAGTACATGCGCGCCGGCGACCCCATCGGGGTCAACATCCTGCGCGACGGCGTACCACTGCTCGACTCAGGATTCTTCACGCCCCTGCAAGTGCTTCTCTACCAGGGCAAGATCCGGCCGTCCAGGGAGTCCATTGTCACATACTATGAGCGCGCTCCGCGGACTTTGCTCAACTCGGAATGGCATATCACCCAGGCGACCTTAGACCTCTACTGGGCTGTCATCGACTCAGCGCATGCCGCCCTGATGCAGATCGGCGAGGTGCCGCCGACTCCGGCCCATGTGGCCGACCTGATGCACGAGAAGCTCTACAAGACCAAGCGCATCGAGCTGCGCTACGTATCCATGATGCGCAACTTCCACAAGCTCGCCAAGATGATCACCCATCGCGAGATCAAGCGCGTGTCAGGGCGGGAATACGAGCGCTACCGAGAGGAAGCCCTGGACTTCGTCGACAGAATGGCAAAGATCGTCAAGGCATGATCAGTCTTGTTCTTCCTGGCCTTCAAGCGTCTCGAGCAGTATCGGCTTCCTGAAGAAGGGCGAGCCGGTCGGACGCTCGGCAACGCTGACGCGCATGGATTCCTGGTCACGCAGCTCGCTGTCAGACGCCCAGAATGTCACATTGTACACGCCCACAGAACCTGACGGGGCAACCCAGGAGAAGTGGCCTGACTCAGGGTCAAGGACCGGCTGGCCTGGAAGGACCTGAGGAGCGTCGGTGGAATAGTTTATGCTGTCACCATCCGGGTCCGCGGCCGAGAGCGTGAAGAACAGCGTCTGGCCCTCGACCATGTTCCTGTTGTTCAATGGCTCAAGGTCTGGCGGCCGGTTGGTGTTGGCGATGACCAAGGTTGCCAAAGTCTCGTCAAACAGGTCTTGGTCAGTGACATTGAAGAGCACTTCGTAGCTTCCAGAATCCTCGAAGCCCGGCGTCCAGACAAGCAACCCGGTGACCGGGTCGAAGGTGAAGCCGGCTGGCAGCACAGCCTCGGCGTCCGTGCCGAAGAACAAGGTCTCGTTGTCAGGGTCCTCGGCATGGAGCTGGACTTCCAGCAGCTGCCCTTCCTGGCCCTCCATGGTGCCGACATCATCCAGCGCCGGGGGCCGGTTGACGTTCGTGACGGTTATCTGGACAGCTTCCTGGTCCAGCAATTCCATGTCAGTAACCCCGAACAGGACCGAGTAGATGCCTGCCGCGCTGAAGCCGGGCATCCAGATGAACAGCCCTGTGTACGGGTCGAAGAAGAACTCGGTGGGAAGGCTTCCACTTGCATTTGTTCCGAAGAAAAGAGTATCGTTGTCTGGATCAGCAGCCGTGAGCTGGATGCTGAGCTGCTCGTCCTCCCGCACTTCCCGGTCGCCGACAGGGCCGAGCTCGGGCGGGCGGTCGCTGTTGAGCACGGTGATGGTGACATTAATTGTATCCGACAGCGATCCGTCGCTGGCGTTGAAGGTGATGACATAAACGCCTTGGTCCGCATAGCCCGGGGTCCAGTTGAACAAGCCTGTAGAGCGGTTGAAGGTGAAGGGCGTCCGGAGGATGTCCCCCGCGTTCGTGCTGTAGTTCAATGTATCATTGTTTGGGTCCGTGGCGTTGACGTCGATGACCAACGTTTCTGCTTCAAGGAGCTGCTGGGGAGGGATCGCCTGGAGGACCGGTGAGTATTCGGCTGGGTTCCAGAGGGGATGCCAGTCAATGCCGTCCCCCTCACCCGGCACGATATAAACATCAGGAAAACCACTATTGTTCAAAAAGTCTGACCAATAATTCCCAATCAAAGACAGATTCCAAGCATTGCTATTGGCGTCTCCCGATTCTCGGGCATTGACCGGCACATTGATGAAGCTGTTTCCTGTGAAGACGTTGTTTCTGGAACTGTCATTGACCTCGATGCCCACTTGGGTTTCATTAATATAGGTGTTCTCCGTGATCGAGTTTCTGATAAACGAGGAGAACTGCATGCCTTTGACGGATTTGATGATCACATTCAATCGTATGGTTGTGGCATTAGTGTATCTAACCTGCATTCCTGTCCCATAATTCTCGATATGGTTTAAGAAGAGGGTGGTGCCGCTGCCATATTCAACACGTACTCCGAGCCCAACTACAGCAAGAGTTGCCCTCCGCAGGGTGTTATTATATATCGAAGTGTTCCTTGCTCGCATCATATATATGCCGTGAAGGGTTTGAGCTATTACATTGTTTTTAATGCGGTTATTTGAAGAATCATAGATCTGGATCGACCATGAAGATGCGTCCCGTAGCGTATTATTCTCGATAAGTGAACTATTTGCCCCCGTGAGAAGTATGTGCGGGGAAAAAACGGCCATGGTGCAATTCTTGATGACAACACCGACCACCTTTGTCAAAGAGATGCCTGTGCCGATTCCGCTGATCGTGTGGTTTTTGCAATCCAAAGTCACATTGTTCATACCGATAATTAACCCGGCACCTGGACAGGTGATGTCATGCGTAAGGTTTGTGTTTTTCGTGATGTTTTCACCACATATGACATGATTTTCAACCTTGATGGATACGTCGACAGTATCGAAGGACATTCCATCGGATACGTTAAAGGAAACGACATAGGCTCCTTCATCCGAAATCGTTGGAGTCCATTGCAGGATTCCAGTCTGCGGATCGAATTGGTGGAATGATGGCAGAACAGAGTCGGCGTTGGATGAGAAAAGGAGTGGGTTCTGGTCAGGATCGGAGGCATTGATGACTAAGAATAGAGATGATGTTTCGTTCACCAGGAAAACAGTGGGACTCATAAATATGATTGGAGGTCGATTCGACGTTATCGGCGCATAATCAACGCCGGGCCCGGAACCGGGGATATCGTAATGCGACGGATAGCCAGGGTTTGAGGCGAAGTCATCCCAGAAATTACCAATCGATGTGTTCCAATTGTTTTGGACGGAAAGCGAGTCTTCCTCCACCTTCGATCCTTGGCCAAAGAGGGTGTTGTTCCAGAAGGAGATGCCTGTTGAGTTCACCAATAGAATACCCCCACCTCCGACGCTGAAGAAGCGGTTCCCGGCAATCCTCCCTCCTGATACTCCATTCAGCGCAACGGTGGCCTCTGTGGTGACAAGAAGGTTGTCCTCAAGAAGCGGGTCTCCGGACCTAGACAGGTTGATGCCGATGCCTTGGCGGAGGAAGCGACTTTTCGAGATACTTAACCCAAACCCTTCCAAAGAGAGGATGCCTTGCCTGTTGCTGATGAACTCGTTTTGAGCAAGTGTTGCGTTCCTGGATCCCAAGAGCGAGAATCCAGTTTTGAATCCCGATATCGTGCAATTTCTGACGCTCACATTCTCTATCTCACCGATCATGACCCCCGTGCCTGAGCCGTCGCCGGGTCCGAAGATGATGTGGCCAGCGCAATCCAGGACAGAGTCGCTGGTATTTATCACCAGGGCTGTTGCCGGGCAATGTAAATCCATGGGCAGGAGCGTGTATTGGGAAAGGTTCTGGCCGCAGACAATATTCGATCGGACATTGATCGTGAAGGGCTGGAAGGTGTTCACGATCCCGTCCGTGACGATCACGATGACTTCGGCGTCCTGCAAGATTACCGGACTCCAGCTTATCGCTCCTGAGCTATTGTCAATAGTCATGCCTTCCGGAAACCTGCCAAGCGAGTATGTAAGGGTCTGATGATCTTCATCATCAGCATCCACGTCATAGGCATAGACGCTATCAAGATAAGCCTCGGTCACCGGCGCAGAATAGATTTCGGGGACAGCATTCCTTTCGAGCACGGTAATATCGACGGTCAGGTTGTCGGTGAACATGCCGTCTGTCGCATTGAATCTGACATCATAGGTTCCTGCATCATGGTATCCTGGAGTCCAAAGAAACAACCCTGTTGTGATGTTGAAATAGAAAGTTCCGGGGATTGAATGGTCAGCGTCCGAGGCATACAGGAGCGCATGGTAGAAATCAGAGGCATTGACATCGAGCGCCAACGGCTGGCCTTCCTCGAGGAGGATGGGGGCGACAGGATCGAACCTCGGGATGTCACCCAGGAAGCTCCAGGTTGGATGCCAGTCAGCATACCCCCCCATAACGGAGTAATTGCTTGGGTATCCCGTGTTGTTGCGGAAATCCTCCCAGAGATTGCCTTGGCCGGAGAGATTGAAGGAGACGTTGGAAGACCCGGGGTCACCATAGATATGGGGAGTATTATTGAAAAAGCTGTTGTTATAGACAAGGATGTCACGGGAATTGCTTGACAGGGAGATGCCTATGTGCGCAGTCGACCTGACCGTAGAGTTCGCAAGTCTGAACCCGTACACATTCGATAGCGCTATGCCGCGGTTCCTTTCCCGCTCGATCGTGAGACGGTTGGCTTCTGTGCCATAGGAATCGTATATGCTTAGGCCGACCAATCCGTCATGCAATCTGCAGTCGGAGATTATGCTGTCCCAGGATGAGTGGAGATAGAGATCTTTTTGTCCCGAACCCGAGACATCGGCATGGTTCACGTAAGTGTTCCTTCCCTGGTAGATATCGATCCCATTTATGGTGCTGTTTCCGACAATGATATGTTCAAGCGTCAGATTAAATGTCTGGACACTGTAAACACCCCTCGCGAATCCTTGGATAGTGCAATTTCTGACAGTGATGCGCATTTTTCCAACTGTACCTGAAGTGATGCCATACATGCCGGTCCCTTGGATTCGGTGCCCCTGGCAGTCGAGCACGGTATCATTGGTCGAGAAACTAAGGGCAGACTCACCGGAGCAATTCAAGAGATCATTAATCAACAATGTATCCTCCAGGATAAAGTCCCCGCAGTAATGGACTAGAGTCTCATTCGCGTTCGGCCGCAAGTCCTGGCCGGCACCTGGACCGGAAATGTCATAGGAAAACGGATAACTCGGATTGACGAGGTAATCGTCCCAATAATTGCCTTGCGCCGTCTGGTTCCATGAGCTTGTGCTTACTGCATCCTCGAAAGCGTGGACGCTTTCATTGAAAAAGGCGTTGCCCCATAACCAGTTGCCAGGTGAGCCTGCCAAGGATATGCCGAGACCGTTCTCCTGGAAACGGTTACCGGTCGCGATGACATCAGATGTCTCGTGAAGGCTCATTCCAACGGCGCTGTTGTCCTGGAACGTATTTCCCTGGACGAGGGCTTGTCCTGAGACAATCTCAAGCCCGAGCCTATTCCCATTGAGACTTGAGGAAGAAAGTGTCCCGGAGCCACCAAAGATAAAGAGGCCAATATCATTTAAAGATAATGCGCTCCTTTGGATAGACCATGAGGCGGCATTCTCCGCATGAATCCCTTTTGATGAGTTCATGACCGAGACATTGTCGATCAGCGTCTCAACGCTGCTGCTGAGCAGGAGTCCTTCATCGAAACCGCCGATGCGACAGTTCCTTATCACAGTCCTGGCAGAGCCGCTGACCACGATTCCGGACCCATTCCCACTGCCAGCCAGCAGGTGACCACTGCAGTCGACCAGGATATCATCTGCCGCGACGACGAGCGCCGTCCCATTGCAGCCAAGGATGTCCCTCATGAGAGAGATGTTCTGCATTATGACGGCGCCGCAGGGAACAGGGCTGCTTTCAATCTCTCGTGGATTATAGTCTGCGCTGAATCCACCGGGGATATCATACCACAAAGGATATCCAGTATTCTGGGAAAAGTCGTCCCAGCTATTTCCAAGATACGTGGTGTTCCACCGGTTTCCCCTCGCATCCTCCCGGGCGTTCACCGTGTTGTTGGCGAAGGAATTGCTATAGAAGAGGTTATCTCCCGAGGATTGCGCATACACTCCGTATTCCTTGCTGCCGAAGAAACCGTTCTCCCTGATTGTCGCATTTTCGGTGTTCACCATCTGAAGGCCGACTGAATTGTTATCCAATTGATTCCTCAATATTGCTATGCCGTCAGCGTTATTGATGAACACACCATGGAAGTTGCCCTGAAGGAAGTTGTCTTCAACAACCACTCCCAAGGTGTTGATGAGGTATATAGCCTCCTGCGCCTGAAAAACCCTGTTACCCCTGATCGTACTTGAGATAGCCGTAGGGTTCATCGCACGAATCGCGATACCGCCCCACGAAGCATGAATCGTGTTTCCTTCAAACAAAAGGTTTCCCACATATCCCAAGTCTGAGCCAATGCTCATTGATCCCTCGCCAATGATGGTGTTGCTGCGGAAGGCAGTGTCATTAAAATTGTTCAGAAAGATTCCGGTTTGTGAGAAGTTTATTATGCTGTTGTTTTCCACGAGCCATCCTATGCCGTTGTCGACATACATGCCAAAACCAAAACCGGAGAAAACACAGTTCCTGATGACGGTACCGTTCTTCCAGTTCGCAAAGATGCCATATTGGGTCCCGGTGACCTGATGGCCTTGACAATCAAGCGAGACGTCATCAGCGCCGATCAAAAAGCCTGTCCCCGGGCAGTCCATGTCCGACTCAAGTGTCGCATTGAGATATATGGTGTCCCCGCACTCGAGGTTCTGCATCACGACGATATGCAGATTCGCATCATCGACAAATTCGCCGTCCGTCACATTAATGAGCACGTCATAGACACCGATGTCCGAGGCGTTGGGCCACCAGAAGAAATATCCGGTCTGCGGATTAAACTGGAAGGGAGATCGCAATACTGCGCTGGCGTTGGTTCCGAAAACCAGGGTGTCTTCGTCAGGGTCTGATGCGTTTAAGGTGAGTTGGATAGGTTCACCGGCGTGGACCGCGAAAGAGGAGTCGAAGAGGACAGGGGCCTGGTTCCGGTTCAGCACATGGACGATGATATGCTCTCCGTCAGAATACATCCCGTCGGTCACGTTGAAGGTGACGCTGCGGTCGCCCTGCGCGGCATAATCCGGTGTCCAGGAGAAGAGCCCGGAGACAGTATCAAGAGCATAGTCGCCGGACAGGTTTCCGGAAACAGCATAGGAGAGGTTGTCGCCATCCTTGTCGGTGGCGTTGAGCTGGATGACCAACTGCTCAAGCTCGGTGATGACCTGGTCGCCGACCGGCATGAGGTCGGGCGCGTGATAGGGCCATAACGGCTCCCAATCGACGCCATCGCCAGGACCCGGGATCTCGTAGCGCCGCGGATAGCCAGGATTGTCCGGGAAGTCGCTCCAGTTATTGCCCAGGACCGAGTCGTTCCATTGATTCCCCGGTTGGAGGTCCTGGGCGTTCACGGCGTTGTTAAGGGTGTTTTCAGAGAAGAGATTTGGCGCTGAGGACACGGAAAGGCCTAGGCCATTGCCCAAGAGCATGTTCTTGCGCACTTTCGCATCCGAGCCCGCCTCTATCCGTATCCCCGTAGAAAAGTCCGAGACCTCGCAGTCACTGATGACCGTCCGGGAAGCATTGATGAAAATGCCTGTTCCGTATCCCTGACCGGATATACGATGACCGGCGCAGGAGAGGATCGTGTCGTTATGTGTTATCATCAGACCTTCAGTGCAATTGAGGATATCATAAGTAAGCACGGTCAGGCCTCCTGCCTCATCTCCACACCAAAGATGGTTTTCAATGACCAGGGGAAGCGTGCGGTTGGTATAGAGATCCCCATCATAAACTGAAACCGAGATATCATAGGTGCCGTCATCAAGAAGTGTGGGTGTCCAGGACAGTATGCCCCCCTCCAATGTCAAGCGAGAATCATTCACCGCTAAGATGAGTGTGTCATTGTCCGGGTCGACCGCTGAGACGTTGATACTTAGGAGTTCAAGCTCATGGACAACGGTTTCTCCTGATAATGAAACCAGGGGCGGATTGTTACGCACAAGGGCGTACGCATATGAGATAAATTGGTCAAGATATTGCAGTTCGAGGAGCAATTCATAGCTTTGGTTCTGCCGGGTGAGCCCCTCAAAGGTCAAGACCTCCTGGCTGTGACCCAGCGTGATGTTCTTCGAGAAATTGCCCTGTTTGACCACCGATCCGTTCCAGAAGAGGAAATGCCTGACAAACAAAGGAAAACTCTCGTTGGCAAAGGAGGTGAGGTTAATGGGAATCGAAACATTCTGTGGCACCGTTGTGGGGATTGGCACGTTGATCTCAAGGACTGAGACGAACACTGAAAAGGGGTAATAGGCAAGGGTGGCATTGCCCTCCACGATCTCAAAGCTGTATTCCTGGTACCCTTCACTTGCGGGGGCAATAAAGGATGCGTTGATCTCCGTCTTGTTCGAGTAGAGCTCTCCTTCCCAAAGGCGATCATTCGAACTGTTCACGACCACTGCAGTGAATCCGGTTAGGTTTGCGACGGTCGGATGGAGCTGAATCCTCGCGACGACCCGTTCGTTGCCGCTCACACGGATGGGCGCGTCGACAGAACTCACGACCATCGGGCTCCAAGTGACATAATCGAAGGAATAAGCAATCCGCCGGAACATCTGCAGGCTTCCCACGGTGCAGTTGAGGACTTCGACAGGAACAACGGTCGCGATCACGTCTTGACTTGATTCCGTATACTCATTGTCGAAATGGAGGGTGACGTTCTGATGCTCCACCTCGCAGGTCCTTTCGATGAGGCTGCCGTTATAGGAAGGGAGGTTCGGCAAGGCTAGGGGAACCGGATCCTCGAGCGTATAGGTGAAGTTCAAAATGATCGATGATTTGGGGAATGACGTGGTGCGGATCGCCTCGGGGAGCACGAGTTCGCCGCCCTCGAAACGGTTATGGGTATTCGAGGCGTTGATGACCGAGAAGTTGCCATAGTCGATGATCTCGAAGAAGGGAATCTCAAAGAAAATGTGACGGCGGAACAGGGAAAGATTGCTGATCTGCCCAAGATACTCGATCCCGGTCTCCAGATTCCGGTTGAAGTGGTTGCATTCCTCATCGATCCGCCACGCGTCTCCCTGCCCGAAGGGGATGACGATCCTCTGGCGGGGATTGCCGTAGAGGGCATAGGATTGGAGGACCAGGCCGATGAAATTGTCCTGGCCAGAGGTCGACCCGCCGTTGAAATGGAAGTTCCGCGCGTCCCGGAACACCTGGCCGATGGTCTTGTCGCGGAGGAGGTTGCAGATGAATGACTTGGTGAACTGCGGCGAGGAGAAGGACGTCGGCGCGATGATCGTCGAGTCCCTCACCAGGCGAGAGACATACCCGTCCTCTTTGGGAAGATAGCTTCCTGCGTAGGGGCCCTCAAAAAGGAGCAGCGGCTCCGATGCCTCGAACCCTTGCTGCCATTCACGGACGTCCTGGGGATGGATCTCGTCATAGTTAGGTTGCTCGTAGATGTCACCAAAAGTGTATTCCCGTAAAGGAGTTGGCGCTCCTCTCGTCTCGAGGACAAAGAGTTCGTTATGGGAAAAGTCATCAATACGCTCGATAAGATCATACCTATCATAGGGGCGCAGCGCACCATACTGATCAAGATTGCCATGGACATTCCCCACCTCAAGATCGAGGATCTGTTTTTTTGAGGGCACATTGAAGAAATCATAGGAGTAATAACTGACCGACTGAGACTGGATCTCTGTCCGCTGCAGCTGCCGGATCATCTCGGCCGGGGATTCGCCCACGATACGGCCGACCGAGTTCTGCTCGGTGTAGGTCGTCAAGGGATACGCTGTCGGTGGGATGAGGACCGCGAAGAGCAGGAATACCGCTAATCGGGCTACCGCATCCCTCATTTCGCTATCCCAACTCCGTTTGATATCAAGGCTCATAGTTCGGATTCTGAATCTGCTCGACCTCTTGGCCGTCGGCATCAACAACAATGACTTTCTCTATGTCCTCGGGGCTCACCTTGTCGAGCGCGGTGATCTCCTGCTCGCTTAGCAGGTAGGATCGGTACTCATGTTCATCTTGACCGATAGGGATCAACCCGAGCTGGAACATACGGTGGGAATCGATGAGGTTCCCTCCCCGCGGCCGGACGACGAAGATGAGGCGGTTATCGTAGCAGCCAATGCTCGCCCAGACGAATGCGACATCCCAGCTCTTTGATAGCCTTACGAATGCGTCCCCGTAGGGGTAGCCGTTGTAAGCCGCGCCGCGGAGGTGCATGGATAGATTCCGGAGCGAAGAGTTATAGGATGCTTCGGCAAGCCCGCCCTCACTGAACATCCGGTCGATGTCCTCCTGCGTCAATGTACAGTAATTGCTGCCGTGGTAGACCATGCGCGGATCTTCGATATGGTTAAACCGGAGCCAAGTATTATTACGGAACTCCTCGGAATAATTCCCGGCGACTTCCAATACGCGGAAGCTCGTTTCCTCATGAAGACCGGTGGCCTGCTTGAAGCGGACAAGGGCCGTGTCCATGTCACCCCCGATCATGTTGGCGAATGTATCTACACCCCAGGCGATCGCGATATTCTGGGCGGGCCGTATCACTCTATGATAAAGACCGAATTCGATAAAGGTCCTCCGGAAAGCTGGCATGGTTCGAGCTATTAATAGGTCAAAAGGTCCGAAAACATTTTCGAGGTTGGCATTCAGTTGGGGATCACTAAGCTGGGGGAAGCCATTGAATTTGAACAAGGGCGAAGCGACACCGAACCCGGCCATCAGGAGCGAGGAGCCGCAGGCAATCTGATTGTCATAGTTGACCCTGCAGTCGTTGTCAGCTACTGCTATGGATGTCAGGGCATTAAGAGCGTTCGAGACTCCAACAATCTCCGCGGCTGTCAAGCCGGCGGCGAATCCTCCGAGAGTGATGAGGCTAACGCCAAGGCCGATATATCTCGCGTAGGTTATACCGACCTTGTACAGGTAGGCGCTATTCGACCGCAGCTTCACGATCTCGCTGTTCTCGACCAGCTTGGTGATGGGGACGAGCATGTCCGGATCATCGGAATTGAAGATGAGGGCGTACTCCTCGGAATCCCACATGCTCGGCTGCAGGAGGACCATGTTCCTGTTGATGTCCGGGCCTATGAAGGGGTAGCACTTAAAGGCGTTGTTGTCCGCCTCGGTGCCGATGATGATCAGCGTATGGCCTTCCAAGGTGTCAAACCAGCTGTAGTCGATGCAAGTGGCGCTCTTCCCGTCCTTATAGTAAAAATGAGGGTAATACCCGCGGGAATTCAGCGCCCATTTCAACTCATCCACTCGCGACTGCATCTCCGCTGTCCAGTTGTGGGGGTGGATGACTACGACAGGCTTTCCTTGGTATCTTCCCTCAAGGACAAACATGCTATAGAAATCCTCAAACGTCTTGCCCTCTTTCTTGATGAACGGTGTGTCTGTGTAGATTGCCTTGGTGTCGATCATCTCCGGGCCGAAGGGATAATCCCGACGGAGTACCGGGATGTCGCGGCGGTAACCAGGAAGGACGTAGTCATCGCCCAAGATGAGCACATCAGAGCATTCCTTGCACCGGTCCCGGATGAATTGGGAGACCTCGACGTTATAGGCATTGTCCTCCATAAAGGGGTCGAGCATGTGCTCCCGGTATTGGATCCAGGCTGCAAAAGGATTGGGGGTTGAAAAAGAATACATGGACAGGTCGTAGACAACGGAGTCCCCTTGCGCCAGGCGGTAGGCCTGCTTGAGGAGGGTCTTGACCGCGAACGGCTCGTCAGGGAACCGCTGGTAGAGCTTCTCCGCATCCGTGACCACGACCATGCTCGGCCAGGAGATCACCTGGACATAAGCGGTCTTCCCGTCGACCACGAGGGCGTAGCGTCCGGGAGTGGCGTTGGCATTGACCGAAAAGTCGCAGGTCAGCGTTGAGCCTTGCGACAGGAGCAGATTGTCGCTGCAAGAGGTGTTGAACTTCAGCCGGTCATAGGTCAAGTGGGCATTATGAGTTGAAGACGAGTACACATTCAGTTTGAAAAGGTCGCCTGCCTGCTTGTTGACCACGACACCGACATCAGCGTAATCTATCCATGCCTCCCATTGGCTTGTCGCGCATATCCCCCCTTGGACGATGGACTCGTTACAGTACTCACCATAGCCTTGGCAGGCCTTGATAGTCTGCACCACCCATCGTCCCTCCTGCTGGACGCACCTCCGGATCCAGCTCCCATCGCAGAAATAATTCCCATGATTGCTGCATTCATCACCCTGAACGATTGGCTCGCAAGGATCCCAGCCAGAGACCTGGTGACAGTATTTTCCGAACTCCCTGCATTCGGCATCGCTATCGCATTCACATTGCTCGGAGGATCCGTCGGGATAGGTGCAGACATGGCATTCCGGGTCGTTTGTGTCTATCAGCCCGTCGCAGTCGTCATCAGCATGATTGCCGCACGAGGTCTCTGTGCCGCCGCATTTGAAATCCGTGCCATCCATGCAGTTATTATGGTCGTTGTCGATCCCGTCGCTGCAGGAGCTCCTGCAAATTCCATAGTTGTCTTGGCAGATAGACATCCCTGCGAGCTCCTGGGACGCCCCCTCAGCCAGGTTGCAGACAGAAGCAGTGAGATTGGCATAGTCGCAATTGCCCATGCCATCGCAGTAGCCGTAGCTCGGGCTGCGGAAATCCGGCTGGTTGTAAGCATTATCACCCTTGTCAGAGTCTGAGCATCGATAGGAATAGCTGCAAACAGAGTCGTTCCCCCTGTTCCTGCAAGTATTGTCCCAGCAATAGCGGCAGTCATCACAATCATCATCCCAAGTGCAACAGGTGGCTCCTCCTGGTCCAGATAATCCTGCGCAGTCTGGATCGTCGCAGTCTATGAGCCCGTCCCCGTCATTGTCCGCCCCGTCCATGCAGACGTACTCCCCGGTCACGCAATGGCCGAAGAAGCACCAGGAGTCCCCCGCACAGGTCATGTTCAAGCTCCACTCCAAGCAACCATCCCCGTCCCGGTCATCGCAGATATATTGATCATCACCAATACAGTCAGGTGCGCCCTCGAAGGGGCAGTTCGGGACGCATGATTCCCTACACCTCCCACCTTCACAATTCTCCGAGCAGCACTGGTCATGGTCATTACAGGTCATGTTGATAGGCCTGCATTCAACCTTGTACGAAAAGGTCTCACCGTCGCAGCCGTCGAGGCCGCAGATGCGGCTGTCGACCGTGATGACTCCTGTTTCATGGCTGGTGTCGATGCTCTGCACCAATGTGCAGTCCGCGTTCCTCACGTCATAGGTGCCGTCATTCTGCCAGTCCCAATAGCAGTTGTTCGGGGAATCCCGTGGATAATACGAGCTGTTCATCAGGCCGAAATAGTGCAAGGTCTCGAGATAGATGGTCTTGGGATTGCCGTCAGGCTCGCGTCGGAAGCTGGCATTGAACATGCCGACGTCAGCCTCTGCGCAGTTGATGGGATTGATGCTGTTGAGATGGAGATCCATCCAATCGTCAGAAACTTTTTGATGGCCGTGCCAAGGATCGAGATAGTACCAATAGAGATTGCTGTACTGGTCGAACTCGTATCCGGTGATGATGATGAAATGGCAGCCGCCAGTGACCCAGCAGACGGTTGCCGGTACCATGTTTCCCCACGCAAGATCCTGGATGATATCCGAATCCGGCCTCCAACCCTGCCATTGCCCCTCGCATTTGGTGTAATAGGATAGCGCCTCGTTGAACTCTTGCATGGTCGTCCCTGCGCGGCACCAGTCGAATATGCCGTCGTACTGCTGGCAGAAATGCCCTTGCTGGATGAGGTCCCATTCGCTCAGGCCGAGATAGTTATGCTCTCGTACATAATCAAGGATCATCTCAAAGCCGGCGACAACGCAGGAACCCCATGCCTCCTGCGCGTCGGGAATGACATGCATGCCGTCAGCGACCTTGCCGCAGAACGGCCACTCGCAGGTCTGCGGCCACCAATTGTTCTGCCAGACGTCGGTGGGGATAGAGGTGGAATCGGTGCTTAAGCCTGATATCTCTCCGTTGTACCAGGTGTTGTATCCTTGGGGGTGGCCATCTGCGGGGTTATTTCCCGACCACCAAATTCCCCAGTACCACTCAGGAAGCTGGGATAAAGGCCAACCTCTACAATCGCTCAGCCGGCCATATCGCCAAAAACCGGGAGTGTCATACCAATCAGAATCCCAGAAAGGGTATTCTCCGTCGTTGTACCTCCTAAGCTTTCTGTAAAATTGTTCGCAATGGACCGTTATGCACCAGTTCGGATTCCAAGGGCAGGTCTGGGTGCAATGACACATATTCTTCGTCTTAATGGCATTGAAGAGGGTAGGCTCATTATCATAGAAGTAGTCCATGGGATCAAAAAAGGGCAACCTGGATTCGAGGTGACACTGGGTGTATGTCGACCCTGAAGCGCATACGAAATCACCGTCATACCACTCGCTGCCATGAGCATGGGCATCCCAAACTACATAGTTCGAGCTCACTGACAACAAAGTGTTCCTTTTTTCATCATAGATCGCGCCCATCACGGACGGAATGATAAGAATAAAAAAGGATAGGATGATGAGATGGGTTTTCATCTCAGACCTCCCCAGGCAACGAGGATTGGGGCGCTATTATTAGAGGGTCTGCTAGCAGGTAATCCGGTCGCATCACAAAGGGAAGAAGGAGCATCCTCAGCTCCTCATCCGTCTTCTGCCACTCCTCGAGCTTGAAGCGCTTCTGGCCTGCGGCCTCGTCTTCCTGGATGCGTTGCCGGAGCGCATCGATGTCCGCCTGCGTCGGCTCCTCGATACCGAAGACGTGGACCACATCGCCATCCTGGATGAGTGCCGGCTTCGGCCGCAGCCCGAGCTCCCTGGCCAATGCGATGCGCTGCTCTTTGGAGAGGTACGGCGTCAGGTTGTTCTGCTTCGCGAGACTCTCGACACGGTTTTTCGGCAGTGTGATGCTGCCCGGATACGTCCTCACCAGCGTCTCTTTCTCCTGGCGAGTCAGGCGGCTGGCCGGAAGCTGGCCGAACAATGCCCTCTTTATCCTCGAATCAGGGAGTTGCTGGTTGAACTCACTGAATCGCGGATCGGGGTCCTTGACCTGGACTTCATTCCAAAGATTACGCTCCTGGATGGTAGCGGTGAGCAATTCGGGCGCAATATTATAGGTGACTGGAAGCTTATGCCTCGTGAGGAAGTCCATCTCCTGCTGTGGCGTGGCCGCTGGGATGATGGAATGGACAGTATCCTTGCTGTCGGTGAATTCGAATTCATCAAGAGGATGCACGATCCTTCTCGTTTCGTTCAGATGATAGCGGAAATTCGCGGGCGATGGACGGGCGCAGTCCGCGACCCAGACGGTCCTGCTTCCATCAGTCAACGGCTTGAGGTCGCAGCCCTCGGCAACTGCTTGCTTCAGATAATCGCTCCTATCAATTGTCGCCTGATCCGGGCCGAGAGCGACTATAGAGGGGATACAGAGAATGACCGCCAGGATGATGGTTATAGCAAATCGTCCCAAAGTTTACCCCCGAAATCAGTAGGTCAAGAAGATATAAATACTTTTTGGTGGAATAGCGAATATATTTTCACAATTAGGGGGCAGTTTATGGAAAAATTCCCATTCTTGGGGGGTAAACCTTTAAAATAGTTGAATATTCAGATTTCAATCAGAGAATCGTCTCATGTTCTTGCCTCAACCCTGCTTTCCAACGGCACGGGCTGATAGACGCGGACGGCTTCGCTGCGCCGCTTCCTTCCTGCGAGGCGGATGTCCTCCTCAGTGTCCGGAGGGATTTCCAGCTTCGGGACCTTGTAGAAAACGATCCAGTCAAAGAGCGGGGACAACCCATTCGTCGGGACCGGAAGCGTAAGGACAGCATCAGGTGGGACAGGCCATTGCCGATTTTCATAATGGTCGAAGGCCTCACATTCCATGGAACGAGCCCCCTCGAAACCGAGGGAGACGGCGTAGATGATGTATCCAGCCTTCTTAATGGCGGAGAAATCGATGCTTCCCTCAGGCCCCTGGAAGGTGTGCATACTGACAGGAGAGCGAGACTGCTATTTATGTTTTTGCGCAAGATTTATAAACACCTGCCAACTGCCCCGCCTTATGCCGGAATCTCTAACCAAGTACGAAAAAGCGCGGGTCATCGGCGCCAGGGCCCTGCAGATCGCCATGGGCGCGCCTTTCCTCATCAAGTTCAGCAAGAAGCAGATAGAGGAGATGCGCTATAATCCGGTGGAGATCGCGAAGTTCGAATACGCCGAGGACGTCATCCCCATCGCTGTCAAGCGCCGCCTGCCGAACGTGACGGCCATCGAAGTCAAGAAGCCTGAGAACAAGGCAGCGTAATTCTGTGTCCTGCGTAACGATACCTAATTATTTCTGGAAGGATCATCGCCGCCAGAGGTGATCCGTGTGACAGCACGCCGACGGTCTAAGCGCAAGTGATCCTGGAGACATCCGGCCAGCAGCTCGATCTTGTTTTTGTTTCTTTTCCATTTCTGGTTGCCCATCGAGACCAGATAGTCCAGGTGCTCATGGCCCACCAGCAGCTTCCTGCCGTCGTGCACCGGCGCGTCGAGGAATTCTGTACCGATGATCTCGACCAGTATCCTGTCCTCGAGCGATATGATGCCGGCCCTCTTGATGCCCGCGGCATGGCAGGCGCGGAGCAGCAGCCTCGCGGCGTCAAGGTCAGCGGCGCAGGCGTGCAGGATGAATGGCTCCATGCGGAACGAGCACGGCTTCCTGGCCTTCTGCAGACGCTCCCAGACCTCGGCAGGGTCCGCCAGCTCATGCGAGACGAAGAGCCATGAGGTGTCGATCTTCCGGTGCGAAGCGCGCTCGATGAGCATCAGCCTCCCCGCGCAGGAGCTTGTGGTGAAGAAGCGGTCGTCGCTGTTCAGCAAGTCCACCAGCTGCCGGATGCCCTCGTCGATGCTGCCCTTGCGGGAATGGTCCTTACGGAGCATCATGCCCTGCTTCCACTGCGAGAATGCCATTATTGAAGAAAAGAATAAAGAAAAATAAAAAGGTTGCGGTCAGCGCCGCAACAGCAGCACGATCGCGAGCACCACCGCGATCAGCACGATCACGATGAGGGCGATGAGCAGTCCGAGGTAGAGCGGGTTCATGCCGAAGCTGAGGGAAATGCCGCTGTCCACCGGCTGCGCTGTGACGCCGCCCGCGGGGACGACCGGAACGTACTCGATCTGCACATTGCCGCCCTGCTGGGCCTGGCCGCCGGTCTGCCCGGAGGTCTGGTTCTGCGTCTGGCCGCCCGTCTGGCCGCCGGTCGTGCCCTGGCTGCAAGAGGCGACCTGGAGCTGCACGAGCTTCGTCTCCTCGAGATGCGTCTCGTCGTAATAGACATCGACCGTGGCGCTGTAGGTGCCCGGCTCGAGTCCGTCGGTGTCGACAGTGAATGACTGGTCATAGGAGACATCGTCCTCTGACGAGCCGGAGTCGAGCTCGATCTCCTTCTCGTCCTCATCGAGGCCGAGGTCAGCGCCCCTGACGCGGAGCCTCGCCTCGTCCTCGTCGTCGGTGCCGAAGTTCCCGATCTGCACGTTCAAGGTGGCGCTCCTGCCGCAGCTGATGCTGGCCGGCTCGAAGGAAGCCTCGGTGATGCGCAGGTCATGGGTCTCTTTCTCGACCTCTAGCTGGATGGTCCAGGTGAGGCGCTGCTCGTTGTCGTCCTCGTCCTCGCCCTCCACCTCGATGTCGATGTCGTAGGACGTCTCGTCGACATAATCCGGGATGTTGAAGTCGAAGGACAGCTTCTTGTCGTCGCCCGCGTCGAGGTCGAACTCCGCGGATTCCTGGTCGAGGTCGTCGCCGTCGTCGATGTCGCGGACCGTGGCCGTGACCACGATGTTCTGGATCTCGAGGTCATTGTCGCTGTTGTCGTCGAAGAGGTTCGCGACACGTACGTTGAGCTTGAGGGTGGATCCCGGCTTTGCTTCGCGGGATATGGTGTCGCCGTCCTCCATGTCGTTGCTGGACTTGCCGTCCACCTTGGCGTCGAGGTCGGTGATGTCGAGCATGACCGGCTCTGTGACTGAGATGCTGTAGCTCTGGTTCGCCATGTTGCCGTGGCCGTCATCTGCGCGCACGAGCACGCCAAAGGTGCCAGTCGAGCTTGGCGTCCAGGTGATGAGGCCTGAGACGGTATCGATAGACATGCCCTCAGGGTATTGGGCGAGCGAGAAGTGCAAGGTGTCGCCGTCGCCGTCCGTTGCGTCGGCGTCATAGCGGTATGCCTGTCCGGTGAACCCATGGGTAACGGGGGTTGACGTGAAGGTCGGCCCGTCCTCAGCAGAAAGGAGGGTCAAAGCGATCTGGTTGGAGCTGTCCGACAGCCGGCCGTCAGAGACGTTGATGGTCATCTGGTCAGAGCCGTGGTAGTTGGCCTCGGGGGTGATGGTCGCGACATAGCCATTGAAGGTGACGGTGACATGCGCCATGCCGAACGCCGAGAAGCTGAGGGTGTCGTTGTTCGGGTCAGAGACATAAGGCGCGAGGTTGAGCGTCTGAGGGGTGTCTTCCGGGAAAGCAGGGACCGTGATGTCGTTCGCGATGCTGGGCGGAAGCTCATTGGTCACGCCGCGGGTGGGCGTCGAGAACATGATCCAGAGCGCCTCGCCGTCCTGGCGCCGCCCCCATGAGGAGCCCGCGACCGAGGAGGTGTAGGTGAACTGGTCGACTGTCTGGTTGGCGGAATCGAGAAGCGTCAGCGTCGCACCGCCGGATGGCAGGTCAGGGACGTTGAAGGTGAAGAAGCCTCCCGCGGCGACCTCGCCGAGGCCGACTGGGTATTGGCTCGCGCCGACACGGAGCGACCAGCCGGAGATGTTGATGGCGGATGACCCGCTGTTGTAGAGCTCTGCCCAGTCAGTCGGCTGAGCGAGGAACTCATTGATGTAGACTTGCGCGTTGGCGATGGACGCCAGCATCAGGATGGTTAATAGGGTTACAGTGTATTTCATGGTATCCCCTCCGACGTCAGATGATGGACAGAAGTATATAAATCTTTCTCTTTTTGTTATAATCCAGTAGTTACTCTTCGTGGCGTCGGCGAAGTGAAGACTTCTTCGCCCCGGCGAGGAGCGCAAGGATGAGGAAGAGCGCGATCAGCACCAGGAAGACAAGGAACAGGGGATAGAGCGGCGAGTCCCTGAAAGAGCCGAAGCCGACGAGGTCGATGATCCTGGTTGCGCCGGGCGTTGAGGGAGACGCGGTAACGGGAGGGGTGGCAGTCGCGCCGCCTTGGGAGCCGCCATTGGACGCGGTCCGGTTCTGCTGCGGCCGCGACGCGTTGCCGCTTCCGCCATTGCCATTTCCAGAGGGAGGCGGAGGTAGAGGCAGGTTCGCTGAGCAATTGGCCACGATGAAGGAGACGGACCTGAAGTCAGCTAGCACGTTCGTGTCATAATAAACCCTTATCTCAAAAGGATAGGTCCCTGGAGCGACCGAGCGGTTCAGGGTGAAGACTACCTGCCGCATGAAGATGTTGTCGTCCTCCTCTGTGTCGGCGGACATCTCCATCGGGCCTTCATAGAAGCGCACGCCGAGGTCGGTGTTCCTGGCTGAGATGACAACCTGGTCCTCGTCATTCGCGCCGATGTTCGCGACTTGGAAGGTCAGCACGTTGCTGCGGTCGCAGGAGAGCGTCGCTTTCTGGAACGCCGCCTCACTGATCTGCAGGGCGTGGTTCTCCTTGGTGACATCAAGGGAAAGCTCGATCTCCTCGCCATGGGCGGCGCCGTCGCCGTCCTCCCCCTCGACGCTTATCGTGATGGTATGGGTGTCCTCCTCGACCTTCTGCGGGACAGTGAAGCGGAAGGTCTCGCTGCCGGAGCGGCCCGCCTTCAGCGCGAACTCGTCGGACTCCTGCTCGAGGTCGTCGCCGTCGTCGATACCCTCGATGGTGACCTTGATGACGATGTTGTCGATCTCGCTGATGTCCTCGTCGATGCCGGCGCTGAACCGGTTCTTGACCCTCACATCTATCGCGACATTGTCGCCGGGCTTCGCATCGATGTCGATGGTGCCGCCGTCCTGGAGGTTGTTGTCAGACTTGCCGTGCACCGTGACGTCAATGTCCTCGATGCCGAGCATGCTGGGGACGTCGATGCGGACGACCGCGCTCGCCTGGGCCTGCGCGTTGCCGACGGTCAGGGTTCCCGCGTATGAGCCTTTCCCTGTGCCGGAAGGCACCTGCCCGCGGACATTGATGATGTCGCTCTGGCCGGGATTGAGGTTGAGCAAGGCCTTGCTGAGGATGATGTTGTAGCCGGAGAGGCCGGAAAATGAGACCTGAAGGTTGGACAAAGGCACGATGCCGGTGTTGTTGACGGTGACATCCCCCGAGAAGGTCTGGTTCGGGCCGCTGGTGAAGATGAGCGACGAGGGCGTGATGGTGAGGTCCTGGGCGAGGGCGAAGGATACTGCCACCAAGAAGACTATACAATAGATGACTGGGTTGAAGGTTGCGTTAGGCATTGCGACACCCCTGATTCTATTTATAAGTAGTTACGCTTGGTATTTATATTTTTTGGTCTGCATCCATGCGTGGCCTTAGAAGATGTTGCACAAACGACAATCATTTTATAGCTCCTCCTTTTCCCCAGGGGTGTGAAACACCTTGGGAAATCGGCAACCGTGGAAGCGCTCTTGGCCGCCGGCTATGGCGCCCCGAACTCAGAAATCCCGATCCCAAAATCCTTGTTCCTCCATCATGGCGATGATGCTCCGGCCCTGAAGGATGATTTTTCGCGGATGAGAAAACCGACAATCGTGCGGGGATCCGATGCGTTGGGAAACGACGCGCACGGATTGATTGACGTCCTTCCAACCTTTTATGCCGTGTCAACCTGGGAGCAGCTCCTCGATGCGGTCCGACTCATCAAAGAAATCGCTGCTAGCGAAGGGGTCAAGGCCCACACACTGGACTGGGGTCAGACCTATTCACCTGACGTGGACATCCTTATTCAGGAGCAATCTCCTTCCCTTATCAAGTGATCGTTTCTTCGCAATCCTCATACCGGAGATTATTACATTCAATACAGGGATGCGGGCTTCCGGCAGGGCCTCTATCGAGGCATGGGCTCCGAGCCTCCCAGTTCCTTTCGGATGGTTGTCAAGGGTATTTCAATGCAGACCGATTTTTGTGGCATTGGCAATCAGCATCTTGATGCGCTTTTGCGAATGATCGAGGGATTCGAAAACAGCCCGGTCGCCGATCCTCTTTGGTCATACAATGTGGAATTCGGCCTCAATCCATTGTTCTTCTTCCAGGGAAGGCCGTGCAAAATGAAGAGAAAACCAGAAGACTTCTTGATACCAGAGTCCAGCAGAAAGATAATACCTGAGATCTTGATCGGCATATCTTCTGAAGAAGGCATTCGCCTCAGGCTCGCCTTGGCAGACCTGAACCACCCATCTGTCTCCCTGCCGCGTGATGAACCCTATGCTTTAATGACCGTTTCCAAGCAATACCATTCTATTGACTGTCGGATCGCCCTTGGGGACCTGAAAGTTGCCTTGCCTAAATGCGATTTTGTAAATTTCCTCGATCATTGGACATATCGCCTCATAAAGCGAGCGGACATCACCTTCATTGACTATGCAGAAATACCAAAACAGGGCTTCCTGGGTGTCGAATATGTCCGCATTTTCTCAAACGGAAGGCAAGGCATCCTTATGCCGGATTAGGATTGCGATCATCATCGATTCATTGCTTATCTTTGCATATTAGAAGGAGGTCATGCGGATCGTCGATCCGGCGCTCGACGCGAAAGGAGCGCTCGACGAGCTGCTGGAGCTTGTCGAACTTCGGCGACTTCCTCAGCAGCGTGATGACGACCCTGCCCTTGCTGACCCGCGCCATCTCGCGGACCGCGACTTCGGGATACTCGGTGTTGTGCAGCGCGGTGACACAGATGACTGCGTCGAAGGACTTGTCAGCGTAAGGAAGCTTCTCAGCGACGCCCTGGACAGCGGGGAAGGGCGCCTTCCTTATCATCTCGCCACTGGGGTCGATGCCGACGATGTCCTTGAAGAACTTGCCCGAGATGCCGGTGCCGCAGCCGACGTCAAGTACTCGGCCCTTGACGAACGGGCTGATAAGACGCATCTTCGCCTCCTGCTCCTCGCCGTGCAGCTCGTCGTAGCCAGGAGCGAGGGTATCGTAATATGCCATAGGATCGCCAAGCATTTCAGTCATTATCAGCGTGAGGCCTTACCGGGATGCGCGAGGAAGCATCAAGGCGACTGGCGCGATGACATTTGTCGGGTCGCCTGCATAAGGCCCGACAACCGCATAGTGACCGAGCGCCTCCCCTATCTGGGGATTCGCACCATGAAGACGGACAGGCCCCAATGTACCCGCATCAAATACCTGCGGCAAGCGCCAGAGGGAATCCTGGATGAGGTCAGCGAGGGTGAAGCAATTCAACGATCTTGTAGCACGCTGCGCTGATAAATGGGCAGTTTCCTCGCCCTCATTTTTCGAAAAGATATCCATAAGCGATTGAAGAATCCTGGTTCGCATGACTTGATACCGATTAGTGTCGCTGCCGCAATACCCTAGGAGATGTCCCTCAAGAAATTCATTGATAAGGTCTACGTTACCGAGGGATTCATCCGCCGGTGTTTGCATTGAGCAGGGATGTGTTATTGATAGGACATCGGTGACAAAATAGGGGTCCGGATCAATCGATACATCGCCTGCGACTGGCACGGTTCCCTCGAAAGAAGGCTGCCCATAAGCCAGCGCTTGAGCCGCCTCATTCCAAACCCAGACACCATCACGCAACAAGGCATGTCTTCCCTTTGAATGAGGTGTGAGGGGCACCATCCCAAGATACAGATGGCTGTCATTGTTTAATTCGAGGCGGGAGCCGATCTGGACATACTTACCCAACAATGATTCAATATAGGAAATAAGCTGGGTGTAATCGATGTCCCCTTTCTGAGTCCCCATGTCGATCGCGACAGGCGGGCCCGCGATCCGGAGATTTGAATCCCCACGACCATCGATATGCATACCGGTGTACAATTTCCTGTTGATGGCAGTCCATTTAATCTGTTCCAAGGAATCTGGCATAATTTTCACCCCAGCGACTCCGGTTTTTTATTGGAATTTTAATATTTTTCCCTTCATTGGAATGACCGGGCGAAAAAACCAAAAGATTCTTGAAGGCTGGCGTGCATTCCGCTGGAAAAAGGTGATCCTCATGAAAGAACCCGAAAGCATGGACGAGGTCGTCTACTTCACGAACAGGACCATCGGCAGCGGCAAGGCGCGCTGCTGGGTGCTCAAGCAGAAATGTCCTAAGTGCGGCAAGGCGACGATGGGCAAGCCGCGCGACAAGAGCGGCAAGGTCCTCATCCGCGCCAAGGAATACGTCTGCCCGGCCTGCGCCTACACCGCCGAGAAGAAAGCGTATGAAGAGACGCTGACGGCCTGCGTCGACTATGTCTGCCCGGCCTGCGGAGCCAGGGGCCAGGTCGAGGTCCCTTTCAAGCGGCGCAAGGTCGACGGCGTCGACACGCTGCGCGCGCAATGCCTCGGCTGCAAGGCCAACATCGACATCACCAAGAAGATGAAACAGAAGAGCGAGAAGGGTGGCGGAGACGAGGATTGAATTCATGACCGTAGTGGATGATGCAGATCGTCCGCTGCGGCCTGCAAGAAGGGCAGGCGTCCTGCGCCAAGGGCTCCTGCACCGCGGATGCGGGATCTTCATCGTCCGGGACAGCCGCCTCTTTGTCCATAAGAGGCCTTTCACCAAGGACATCTTTCCAGGGCGCTGGAGCGTCTATGTCGGCGGCGGCGTCCACTGGGGCGAGGGCTACCTTTCCGCGGCCCGGCGCGAGCTTCTCGAGGAAACAGGCCTGAAAGGAAGGTTGCGCTTCCTTTTCAAGCAACGCTTCACGGAAAAAAGCGATCCCTTCTTCGGCTCATTTTACCTGCTTCTGACAGGCAAAGAACCCGCGGCTACCCGTGAATACGTCGCCTCGAAATGGATGACGAGGAAGGAAGCGATGAGGCAAGCCAATCTATGCCCGAACAGCATCCACCTCCTTAACAGACTTCCTCGCGAGGTCCTGCCATGAAGCTTGCTCTCACCATCGCTATCGCCCTCCTGGCGATCCTCGCGGCCGGCCTCTTTTATTATGTTCACGAGCCGGTGCAGCGCTCCGGCAGCGTGCAGCTCTCCATCGTTGTCCTCGGCACTCCGGTCTCGAACCAGACTGTCCCTGCCTCGCAGCTTCTCGCCGGCCACAACGTGACCACCACCCTGGCGCCGAAGGCGCTCAAATGCGTCGACGGCGTCTGCGCGAACCAGGATTACTACTGGAAGGCATACGTCAACGGAAAATATCAATCCCTCGGCATCGACCAGCTTTCGCTCAAGGACGGCGATAATGTCGAGCTGAGATACGAGTAGTGCAGGATTTTCTTGGTTAGCATTCATTCGATAAAAAAGAAGCAGGTTATCCCACCACCGCGCTGCGGCGCGGCGGCACGGTCCGGCCGCCACCGGCGGCCGGCTCGAGGCTGCGCGCGGCCGCGCGCAGCATGCGCTCCGCGGCCCAGCCGCGGGGAGGTCATTTTTTCCCACCATTTCTCGAACAATGATTCCGCCCGGAAGTTTATTATATCACTTCTCTATCACGCCTCACGGGTGATATCATGCCAAATGCTGCGTTGATAGAGACTGCTCGAAAATATCTCGACCACTGCCTCGGCATAGGGCCGAACGAGCCGCTGCTCATCGGCGCGACCGCTGAGGAGCGCGACGTTGCAGAGGTTTTCATGAAGGCGCGACAGGAGCACCCGCTTATCCAGCCACCTTCGGATATCACTCACCAAGTCTCCCACAATGAGGCGGGTTCGCCGGTAGTCGTCGCTGTCGGGTTCAACCGGGGCTCGAGCGGCCTTCGCATGGACGACGGCAACCTCGAGCGGTGGGAGCGGCTCATCGATCATTATGGTGCAAGGCACGCAGTCGCATTCATCGACAGCCAGCCAGGTGAGCTGCCCTGGAGGATCGGCCTCGTTGGCCTGAATCAGAAACATGGCCTGGTTTATGGCCACGGGCCTGGCACGACGATGGATCACCTGCGTGGACATTTCATGATCGATTATGAAGCAGTCGCAAAGACCGGCGATGCCCTCATGCAAAGGCTGCAGGACCCAAGGGTCGTTGCATATCATGTCCATTCGCAGGACGGCACCAACTACATCGTATTGCGCACCCCGACGACAGCCTGGCATAATGACCTTATGCCACGGCCATACCAACATCCGGAAACAGGCGTTCTGATGGGCGATGTCGGAAACATCCCCGGCGGCGAGGTTTACGAGGAATTCTCCAAGAGACGGCACATCCCTGAGCTCGGCACCGAGATTCCGGTCATGCAGCGAAGGGCTGCGTATGGCACCTGGGTGGGAAACCTCACCGTGGGCGGCATCAACGAGAGATTGGACGGAAGAAAGGTTGTCCTTACCATCGGTCAGCCTCGATTGCTTACAGGTCCACGAGAAGAGTTGGAAGGCATCGTGACCCACTGGGAAGCACGCGACCTTGCATTCGAAAGAGGAATCCAAGAACAGCTTGATGGGGACCCCTACATCTCTGAAGGTCTTCAGGTCCAGGAATCTCTCGCCTTCGGCATCAACCCCAAGGCGGACCCGAATGCTGCTGACATCCTCGAAGGCGAGAAGGCTGTCGCCCTGCACATGGGCTTCGGCGGCGTGCTGAGCCACATCGACCTGCTCAGGTCCTTGGAAGGCACGAACGTCATCCTGATAACCGGGAACTCTATCGATGACAAGATGAGCTTTGTGAACAACGTCCTCCGCGGCGTGATGCCCAGGGGATTCCGGCAGCAGTACCTTGTCCGCGATGGGCAGTACGTATTGAACCAATAGTCAAAAAACATATAAAACACGGGGCTTCAGGAATGCCCATGAAGCGCATCCTGGTCACTGCCGCGTTGCCGTACGCGAACGGCCCCATCCACATCGGGCACCTGGTCGAGTACATCCAGAGCGACATCTTCGTGCGCTTCCTCAAGCTGAGCGGCAAGCACGCGGTCTTCTGCTGCGCCGACGACACGCACGGCGCGCCCATCGAGATCAACGCCCGCAAGCAGGGCATCTCGCCGGAGCAGCTCATCGCGAAGTACTTCGACGAGCACCGCCGCGACTTCAAGGACTTCCTCATCGCCTTCGACAGCTACTACTCGACCAACAGCACCGAGAACAAGGAGTACGCCGACTATTTCTTTGAGCAGGCAAAGAAGAAGGGCCTCATCTACACCAAGGAGATCGAGCACGCCTTCTGCGAGAAGGACCAGCGATTCCTGCCAGACCGCTTCGTCAAGGGGACATGCCCGAAGTGCGGCGCGGCAGACCAGTACGGCGATGTCTGCGAGAAGTGCAACGCTGCGTACAACACCATCGACCTCATCGAGCCTTACTGCACGATCTGCGGCTCCCCTCCGGTAAGGAAGAAATCGACCCATTACTTCTTCAAGCTCAGCAGCATGGCCGCCGCCCTCGACACATGGCTCGTGGAGAACAAGCGGCTGCAGAAGGAGATCGTGAACTCGGTCAGGAACTGGATCAAGGAAGGGCTCAAGGACTGGGACATCTCCCGCGACGGCCCCTACTTCGGCTTCAAGATCCCTGGCGAGGAGAACAAGTTCTACTATGTCTGGCTCGACGCGCCCATCGGCTACATCGCCAGCACGGCGCATTACTGCGAGCATCATGGTGGGGATGCTCTCGACTACTGGAAGCACAAGGACGGAGAGGTCATCCACTTCATCGGCAAGGACATCATCTACTTCCACTACCTCTTCTGGCCAGCGCTCCTCACCGCGGCGGACTACAGCCTGCCCACGAACATCATCACCCACGGCCATCTCACGGTCAACGGCGAGAAGATGTCCAAGAGCAGAGGCACCTTCCTCACGGCGAGGGACTATCTCGACCGCGCCAATCCCGAGCTGCTGCGGTTCTACTTCGCCACGAACCTCAGCTGGCACATGGCCGACATCAACCTCGACGAGAAGGACTTCAAGGACAAGGTCAACACCGAGCTGGTCGGCAATGTCATGAACTTCGCCTACCGCGTGCTCTCATTCGCCGATCGCAACTTCGAGGGCCAGATCGTGCCGGTTGGCGAGAGCGCCTTCACCAACGAGCTCGAGGCGATGCACGACAGGATCCAGCGCCAGTACGAGAGGTGCGACCTCAGGGAAGCGATGAAGCTCATCCTGCACTACAGCAGCCTCGGCAACAAGCACTTCCAGGAGAAGGAGCCTTGGAAGCTCATCAAGGAGAACAGGGAGCAGGCGCAGGAAGTCGTCTCGCGATGCGTGAACATCGTGAAGAACCTTTGCGTCCTGCTGAAGCCGGTGCTGCCGAAGGTCGCGGCAGAGCTTGAGGTGCAGCTCAACATCAAGGAGCAGAAATGGCCTGACCTCAACTTCTCGATGGGGAAGCACAAGATCAGCCACGCCAAGATCCTGCTCATCAAGCTGGACGACAAGGCTCTCTTCGCTGTGCGGTCCCCCTTCAGCGCGCTCAACATCAAGGTCGCCAAGGTGCTCACGGTCGAGGACCATCCGAACGCCGAGAAGCTCTACGTCCTCAGGATCGACCTCGGCGCGGAGCAGCGCACACTGGTCGCTGGCCTGAAAGGCTATGTCGCCCGCGAGGATCTCCTCGGCAGGAACATCTGCGCGCTCACGAACCTCGAGCCGGCCAAGCTACGCGGCGTCGAGAGCCAGGGCATGCTGCTCGCAGCGGAATCCGGCAGCGTGGTGAAGCCACTGGAAGCGCCGAACAGCAAGCCCGGCGACCAGGTCATGGTCGAAGGCATCGCTCCCGGCGAGCGGCAGATCACCTTTAAGGAATTCCAGGAGATCGCTCTCCTTGTCAAGGACAGGAAGGCCGAGTTCGATGGCACACAGCTCAAGACCGCCACAGAGCCGATCTCCTGCGACATCGCCGACGGGGCGCGGGTACGGTAAGACCGCCTACCTCATAAGATTTATTAATGCGATACCGTCCACCGCACACAATGGCTTCTCAGGGGCAAGAACCTCAGTTAGAAAGAACTGCATAAGGGCCTGGCATCGGCTTCTTTGATAAACGCTAACTACGGTTATCTCGAATAGACCCCAACGAGCTCTGCCTGGGCGAGGATGTGGCCCTCCATAGCCGATTCCAGCTGTTTCCTGTCGGCGCTCGGATACAATGAGAGCTGCGCGTCAAGAGCAAATAGCTTGAACACATAGCGATGCTTGCCGTTGGGCGGGCACGGCCCGCCATAGCCAATGTCGCCGAAGCTGTTCTTTCCCTGATAGGTGAAATCCGCGTCCTCGCCGATCTGCGGCCTGACCGGTATGTTCCAGGCGACCCAATGAGTAAAAATGCCCATGGGCGCGTCAGGGTCTTCGACGACGAGGGCAAAGGCTTTTGTCGCAGGGGGGATGCCACTGACGCTGAGCGGCGGCGAGATGCCTTGCCCGTCGCAGGTGTATTTCGCAGGGATGGTCTGGTTCGGCTGGAAGGCAGTGCTTGAGAGCTTCATGTCGGTCACCTCTGGAAGTGGGGTTGAAGGTGCGGCGGCAGTCTGGTCAACAATCCCTTCCTCGCCGGTCGGCGAGCTGCAGGACGCGAGAAACAGCAGCAGGAGCGGCAGCCACCTCATGACTGCATAAGGGCGTCTGGATTATATAAATCTTACCGAGACTAAGAGTCTTTGTTGAAAAATAGGAACATATTTAAAGTTGGATTTAAATCTTTACTGCGTAATGGTAGCAAAATATGGCAATTAAGAATGATTTTAAAGGAACTGATAAGTATCTGCTCGACCCCGAACTAGCTGAAGCAGTCACCATTGCGAGGACCTTAGGAAAACCCCTTCTTCTTGAAGGAGAGCCTGGAACGGGAAAAACAAAGCTTGCCGATGCTATTGCAGTAGCTACAAGAGTTAATCTCTATGAATTTCCAGTAACATCTGATAGCACCGTTGAGCACCTTGTTGTTGGTTTTGATGATGTCCTAAGGCTTACAGATGCTCAGATCACAATCCTTAACGCCCAGTTACACCAAGCAGGATTGGAAGAAAGAATGGATACGGGGGGTAGGAGAGTTGATGACCTTAGTCATTATGTAAAACTTGGTCCGTTGGCCCGCGCATATCAAGATCCAGGTTCGGTATTGCTTATTGACGAAGTTGATAAGGGAGAAAGGGCATTTCCTAATAATCTTCTATACGTATTAAGTGAAAGAAGAATCGTGATCCCTTATACTGGTGAAGTGATAACAACAACACAAGAAAATATGCCCACCATTGTAATCACAAGCAATCGAGAACAAGCATTGCCTGAGGCTTTTCGCCGAAGATGTATATATCATTTTATTCATTTTCCCAATGACCAGACGATGAAGGAAATCGTACGATTGCACTTCCCAAATGGGGACCAAAATATGGTCGATGCTGCTGTAAGGACGTTCTATCAATTGCGTGAATTAAAATTGGAGAGAAAACCTGCAACAGCAGAAATGCTTGATTGGTTTGGATATCTCGTTGCAAAAGGGGCATCTCCAGGCGAAGTGGATAGATTACCTGGACATCAAACACTTATAAAAAGCAATGCAAACCCTGAAATTCTTCGACACATAAGGCATAGTGGCGTAAGGGAAACAGTTGGTCAAGGTAGATAAAGGTAAATATTAGAATGCTAAACAGCTTTCCTGAAGTGTTAAGGTCTCATGGCTTGAGGTCAGATGTAAGAACAATACTGGACCTGTATGAATCTATGAGACATGGCTTGATACACAATTTGGGAGACATGTATTCTGTTGGAAGGGCTCTTGTCGTGAAGGAGGTGCGTGAAAATGGTCCATACACACAGGCTTTTTTCTCGTATTTCTTAGATATAGAGATACAACCTGGCCAGTCCTTAAATGACGCCGTGATTAATTCTAATACATTTGATAATTGGTGCGGATTATATGCACGGGGAAGAGACAAATCTCCTGAATTGGTTGACGAATTCTTGGACCAGGTATTGCGGAAAAGTCCTGATCTTACAGGGCTTGAGGCAAAAACAAACAGAAAATCAGTTGAAATACCAGCGGTTGATGTTGAGATTGAGTCTTCCTACGGAGAACTTAGGGAAATTGTCAAAGACCATTCTGGTAGACGGTTGGAAGTATTGCTCAGGCGGATGAGACAACTTGCGAGAACGCAAACTGGATACCATGTTGGTGGACACCAAGGCATCGGAACTATGGGGACTGCCCCGTACGGCCTTAGTGGCCGGTCAACGGGGGGTATTAGAGTTGGTGGAAGAAGTATGCACCAACGTGCCAGGATGGTGCTAGATGATCCAAGATATTTTCCTGTTGATCTTGATGCATTATTAAGTGATGATAATGTTGATGCAGCGCTTGCAGCGCTTCAGGGAGTAACTGAACATAGTGCACGACTGGAGTTGGATATTAGAAAAACTATAAGGCAGGGAGTGAAGCGTGGAGGGATATTTCTTCCAGAATTTAGAACTGAAATGGATGAAAGGCTTAACGTGATGCTTTTTATTGACAATGGTGGGTGGTCAATGGAACCCTACATTGATATGGTACGCTCTCTTTTCAAAAAAATGAAAACTAGGTTTTCTCATGACTTAAGAACATTTTATTTTCATAACATCTTTGGTGAATATGTGCATGGTGATGAAAGGCGCCGTGAAGACCCCTACGCCCTGGACAGTCTATTAAAGCTGGGAAAGCATCAAAGGGTGTTTATCATTGGTGATGCGAGCATGGCACCCTATGAACTCACTGAATCATTGGCTGGAATGTCAGGATGGGATTATCTCAAGCAGATGGCTGCTGCTTTCCCGAGGATAGCATGGTTAAACCCAAAACAAGAGGAGGAATGGGAATACACACAGACCCTAGGGGATATTGGAGCGATTGTAGAAATGTTTCCCCTTTCACCGAAGGGTATTGAGAGAGCAATCACCTACATGAATAGAGTTCATTAATTAATTCCCAGTCTAACCTCGGAGCATGAGGCGCTTACCTGACGAATAACCATATTGTTATCACTGCATAAGGATGATAATAGATAAATTTAAATATGCGATGCGTTCCTCGAGTATCATGGATACCGACGAATTCAAAGTCACCGGCAGGAAGCGCTTCGCAGCGCCATCAGGAAAGCTGCTGATCGCGGACCCTTACGCGCTCTATCCCAGAGAGATTACGGAACTGCTTGAAGAGATCCATGGATCAGAAAGGTTCCGCCATTCCGCGACCGTCGGTTTCCGCCATGGCCTCTTGTACAACGCGATTGGCGAAGTCGTCGACTCCGCAGACTATGAGGTTTCTTTGCTCCGCGGAAAAGAGGGCTTGTGCATCGCCAGGAGAGACAATGTCATAAGGGCGAGCGATGCGCAGACCCTATTCAGGAAGGCACAAAGAGAGAATCCCCGCCTCACGATGGATGATTTCCTCGAAGAGGAATACGGCCCTGACTACAGAATCGTGGATGGGCCGATGTTCAGGCGCCTGATGGCTGCGCCTATGATAAGCAGCACGATTGGCCTGACCTTGCTGATCGGGGATGCCTCTTTTTTCCAACTGCCTCAAGAAGAAATCGCTTTACCCAGCTACGATCCGCGTTCTTCAGATCACCGAGCGGTCGCCGCCTGGGAGGAATATCATCAAAGAGAAAGCCAGATGAGAGCGAACCAGCAGGTGTTGGACGTTCCCCGAGGCGTTTATGCGTTCCAGCATTACCCTAAACAAGAAACATTAGTATTGAAACGCCAGCTGAAAGTTATTTAATTCTTCTCAGCGGATGATCCGCCAGCCAGCCCCGCTGCCGTTTCCAGCCTCTGCACAGCGTAGCCTGCGAGCCGCTCCAGGTTCACCGTGTCCTCATCATTGTACTTGACCAGCAGCTGCAGGTAGTGCTCGTCGCCCGTCGCCTTGAAATAGCGCCAGAGCATTGGCGCGTCCGAGCCGACCACGTTGACGACTTCATCATCCCTATGGATGCCGACCTGCTTTTCTATGCTCTTGAGGCCGCCATGCAGCCCAATCCTTGCGCAGGCATGCCGCAGGTCGAGGTGCGGCACGCTGGGAATACAACCGGGATAATAGCGGTTGAGGATCGGAAGGTCGAAGCTGGCGCCGTTGAAGGTGACCATGAGCTTGAACCTGGCGAGATACTCCTTCAGCTTTCTGGCGTCCAGGTTGATGCCCTTGACCATGGTCTTGGTGCCATCGCCGTCGAACAAGCCGACGACGGTGATGTCGCCGTCGAAAGAGGTCTCGATGTCGATGTAGACGGTCTCGTCCTTGAAGAAGTCGTAGAGCCGCCAGGATTCCACCCGCGGCAGGATGGGAAGGAAAAAGCCGGAGTTGCCGGCGTAGAGCTGCTCCTTCGCCTGGCACAGCAGGCGGTCATGCTTGGCCTTGAGCGCCCCGCTGACGCCGGGGACACGCTGCCGTGCGCGGAAGGCGTCCCAGTCCGTGATGCCATGCTGCCACAGATTCTGCTCTGTCCGCTGGCCGATCCTCGGCAGGATGATGAAGGATCGCTGGATCATGGGGCCATCAAACAAGGGCAATTATTATAAATGAGCGGTTTTTCATGAGGGTCATGACCTATGATCCGAAGGCCGCTGAAATACCCGAAGTCGGCTATACGCCCGAGGCTGTCCAAGGCCTCTGTGAGCTTAGCGAAGGTGATGTGCGCAAAATGCTTGCATTTGCGAGAGATACTATCCAAGGATGCAGGATGCGCGAAGAACCTCCCCACACCATCACTCTCGAAGATGTTGTCCATAGGGTGCAAAGAGGCAGGTTGGTCCTTTCTGATACGGATCCTGGCGCTTGGCGGCTTGTCCCTCCGGGCGATTAAAGCGGAAGCTCATCCCTCAGCCATCAGGAACCGCTTAGAAGGTGAGGCGACTGGCTGCTCGGGCATCAGCGGCCTTTTCTCCTGAAGTGACGCGATGACTTCTCCGAGCGGTGCTTCTGATCTTGTAATACCCGATGACCCTTCGCCGATGAAAATCCCCCGGCCGGACTCGAGGACCACGCTATGGCCGGGGAAGCGCTGCAGGTAGTGGCTCACCAGCATGTCCTCGATGCGGTGGCGGACGTCAAGCCGGGCGTGCAGGATGCCACGCTCCGGCCTCTTGAACTGGGCGAAGTCCTTCAGCCGGCGGAGCTCCTGCTTGACCTCCTGGTCGAACTGCTGGTGCCGCTGCTCGAAGAACGGTCTGTCGTCGGTGTGCACGTTGTCCAGTGGATGGAAGGCCGCATGGCGCTCCAGAAGCTCAAGCATCTTTGGTCACCTCTTGTCGCATGGCATTCTTCTGGGTTCCGGGCTTTATAACCCCTTCGGCCAGGTGTCCAGTGGGGAGTGGGAACAAGAAAACAAGAAAGGAATGATCAAGAACCCCTATTCAAACCCAGTACGGCTCGGCGTCCTCGCTGTCGGTGATGAGTCCAGCCTTAAGCAAATAATCCTGTAATAGGTTGAATGCCTCATCGTCCAGATGATGGTTGTGGGCATTCGAAGGGTCATCTCTATGAGATGCCCGACGGACCCTTTGATTGCTTGTCATATGGTTTTCCACAACATGCTCATAAAAAAGAAGCAAAGGCAACCATGCAGTAGCAGGAAACCATCCCTCGTCAGCATCAGCCGGCCTCAACGTCTTGATAGCAAACTCAGTGAAAGCCCTTCCAAGAGTTGCTGCGCCTGCGCCGCGAGAACCTCCGGTCATGCTTTCTATTAGTATCAATCCATGCAACTTGGAATCGTTCCACGCCTCGCCGCACTTCTGTTCAAGGACCCTTATGCCCAAATCAGTCGGTTGCATATGTTCCCACCCCGGAGGGGGGATAGCGGAATGCTATAAAAATTTTGTGCTGACATCCAAACAGGATCCTCATCTCTTCTTTCCCTTGCGCTTCAGCAGTAGCACCGCGGCCACCACGAGGATGAGGGCCACGACGCCGCCAGCGATCAGCAGCCACGGCAACTGCGCCAAGGAGCCTCCTGCGGCGAGGGATGCGATGCTGGACGGGCCGACGACAGGAAGCGGCTCGTCCGCCGGAGCGCGGTAGACGAAATCCTCAGGCTTCGGCACAAGGTCCTTCTCCTCCCAGTACGGCTTGCCCGGATCGCCTCCAAGGGCAGGCAGGCCGGCAGCGGCAGCTGGAGAGGAAACCTGGAAATCATGCTCGGCGAAATAGCCACGCTCCCAGGCATCGGCGAACACCGCTTCGAACTCTTGCGAGGTGATGGTGAAGAGTTTGGTGGTCACCACCCCTTCCGGCGTCACGGTGACGACCGCATTGCCCTCGTCTGAAGGAGGGACGGTGACATAGACGAATCCGCCCTTGTTGTCCGCGAGATTCTCATAGTTGAAGGATGGATTGTCCGGGAAGCTCACCGAGACTTTGTAAGTCGGCACGGTGTTGTCGACCTTGAGGTACCTTCCGGGGACGCGCACCGCGCTTTTCCTGGTCAGTCGCTGGTAGTTCGTGGCGTAGCCGATCTTCTCTGTATCCTGATGGATCATGAAGGAGAGGTTGGTCCCTTCCTCACGGGCGTAATCGACATAGAATTCCGGCGCATTCCAGCGGTTGTTGCCGTTCGCGTCGCGGAATGCCTCAACCGCCTCATAGGCGCCGTCGCCGGGGGTCGTGTCCACCCAGAAGCCATGCCGCACGAAGAGATGATCGATGTCCTTCTTGAATCCAGGGAACTTTGCGATGAAATCATCATAGACCTCGCCGAAATTCTCCCGCCGGTTCTTGATGACGTTCCAGACCTGCAGGGGCTCCAAGTCGACTCTCTCGTCGCCTCCCGAATCATAGAGGTCCCAGAGGATCCCCGCGATCGCGAATTCCTCTGCTAAGCCGCGATCCGCCCAGGGCTTCCAGTTCTTTTCCATGCTCCCGAAGCTTGCGTAGACATCAGGGTTCGGCTGGCGGTAATGGTCCGAGATCACCAGAGCCATGTACTCGGCGAAGCCCTCGACGTAGCTGTCGCTCGTCGTAGGATTTGAATAGCCTGCATGGTTCTCCTCCGCGGGTGTCGCTCCGGCGGGCGGGGCTGGCCATCCATTATACAGAGTGTACATCACATGATGCGAGAACTCATGATATTCCCTATTCCGCGGCCTGTCCGATGAGGTGACTTGCGAGTCAGCCCCGATAATCTGGATGCTGCTCGTCGTCGGCGTATAGAGGGTCGAGGTGCCAGCGAAATAGCCGAAGACATCGACGGGAAGCAGATAGTCCACCTTCGCCTTGAGCACATCCTTATAGTACTCCAATGCCTCGACCGTATGCGTGTACATGACCGAGAAGTCGCCGATGTACTGCACATCGGGATCGCCGAAATAATTAGGGGCGGCAAGGCCATTGGCCAGCTTGAAATCCTGCACAAGGTCTGCTTCGGACCTGAAGGTCCAGAACTTCATCGCCCAGACAGGCTTGGTGCCGTACCGGACGCGGATGTAGGTGATATTATCCTTCGGGTCGGTGTATTCGAGCTTCACATAGAGGCGGCCCTCGCGGCAGGCGTCCGCAGCGGTCATCGTCGGATCGAAGGGGAAGCTGTAGCGGCCGTTCGCGTCGGTCTGGCCGATGTGGTCTTTCGCATTGCACTTGAAGGTGACCTTCGCGTATTTGATGGGCTTGTCGAAATGGTCGGTGATGCGGCCGGAAAGAGCTTTTCCCACAAGCCCGGAGTCGCGGGCCCACATGACCGTACGGGTCATGAGCTGGGTGGCGGACGAGTTGAAGTACATGTGCGCGCATAAGTCAGGATCAGGGCTGCTCCTGCATTGGCCTGAGGTTCTGAGGAAGCCGATGGCCTTAGTCTTATGGCGGGCACCCCCTGAGGCTACCCACGCTGCGACATAGGTCTCGCCGAGGCCGCCGGTCTTGATGTCCACGATGCCCAGGCGGTTGAAGAACGTTATCCACTCCGACCTCGCCACGGCGGATTTAAGCGCATACTGTTCCGCAATGCTGTCCTCGGAGATGCGGAGCGCGCAGTGCGCGACCGCGAGGTAGCCGTCGGCCTTCCCGCGTTCGTTGACGAAGCATTTCTCGGCATTCGGCCAGTCCCTGGCCTGGCAGAGCGTGAGGCAGCTGCCCCCGAGCGTCGAGACAGAATCCGCCTTGGCCCAGGCGATAGTGCAGAGCGCCAACAGGAAGATAGTTGCGAAGTGTTTTGCCCCCATGGCCTTCTGCTTGTATCAAGCCATTTAAAAAAGTATCTGTGGTGCCAAAAAAAGGATCAAATCTTGTTCAAATAGATTCGTATCGTCTTCCCCTTCTCGATGAACGGCTCGAGGAGCTTGGCCAGCTCGGGATGCACCTCGTGGTTGTTCATCATCTTGGCAAGCTCGTAGACGTCCGGCTGGGCGATCCTGTCGAAAAGCCCGATCTTCCGCAGCGCCTCCTCGAAGGGACGGCGGTGCGGGTCCTCCTTCTTCGGGAAGCTGAGCTTTGGATAGCTGCGGATGATCGCCTTGTGGCCTGAGCCGAAGACCGCGGTGAGGCCCTTCTTCTCGGCGAACTCGCAGAGCTTCTCCTTAAGCGCCTCCACCTCGGCGTCGAGGCGCTCCTTCCTCTCTGTAGCTTCGACATAGCGGTTCACCAGGGCGACGCCGTCGTCGAGGAAGAAGTCCTGCAGCTCCTTCTGCGCAACCGCGAACTTATGCTTCCATTCCGGGCAGATGCGCTGGAAGGCGCACCAGTCGCAGAGCCTCGAGGACTGCGGCGGGAACTCAGTGGTGGATTCAAGCTTCTTGATGATCTCGATGACCTGCTGCTGGGTGAGCTCTAGCTCATGCGGCTTCGGCTCGTAGACCAGCTCCTTGTCAAAGGCGAGGTAGTGCCAGACCAGCTTCACCTTGGCGCAATCCTGGTAGAGCTGCCGGATGGCGATGGCATACAGCTTGAGCTGCCGCTCCTTTTCCAGGTCAGCGGTCGTCGGCAGGGTCTGGCCTGTCTTGTAGTCATGGATGATGTAGACGCCTTCCTTGGTCGTCGACAGGCGGTCGATATAGCCTTGCAGCTGATAGGGCCCTGCCTCGATCAGGACGCGCTGCTCGGTGGAGATGGTCTGCTCCTGGTCGAAGGGGTCGTAGCGGGCATAATAGTCTGAGATGAACTTCCGGCCGAGAGCCCTGTAATGGCCGACGGCCAGCCCTTCGCGCACGATGAGGACCTTGTCGTTCCAGTTCCGCTCCCACTCACCATCATACCAGGCATGCAGCTCCGCGAGCGAGTCCTTCTTGCCGAGCTTGAGGTCCTTGTAGAGCTTCTGGAGCGTCTCGTGGACCCGCGTGCCGAGGAACGCTTCGGCAGTGTCCTCGATCTCGGTCTCGACCTTGTCGATGTACTCGAACTTGAACTTCAGCTTGCACTGCTCGAAGGTCTGCAGCCGCGAATGAGAATAGATAGGCATCACTGTTGTGGAGCGGGCGGGCATTAATAAAGATTATGCAAGGATGTCCAGTGGACAGAGAGGGACTAAAGGAAAAAGTTTAGTAAACGGGATGTACTGAAAGAGATACAAGGCCTTCTGAAAATCCATATAATAGATTACGTCAATCTCACTTCGTCTCATCCACAGAGATCCCGCCCACCGGGCAGATGTCCACCGCGTCCTGGACCTCCTTCAGGTCATCGACCGTGGTTTTCACCGGCTTAGACTTGCGCGTCTTCTCGTCTATCTTGAACAGCTCTGAGACCGTGGTGCAGGCCCCGCAGCCGATGCATGCCTTCTCGTCCACAGTTATTTTATACATAGAGAGGGGGCAGTTGGGCAGCTTTAAATAGCTTTGCACCGGTATACGAATAAGTATACCAGCAAAACGTTTAAATATCAGAGATGCCGGAGAGAGGCCATGAAATGGCCCTGGCTCGCTGTCTTCCTTTTCCTCGGTGGCTGCGCAACGAGCATGCCGGAAGGCTTCTACCAGTGCTCAAGCGACAGCGACTGCCGGCTTGGGAACAAGGATGTCGAGAAGCATGACTGCTGCGCCTGGGCGGCGTTCAACACCGCCTTCAGCGACTGGTACGACGCCGAGGCTGAAAAGATGAAATGCAAGCACACCTGCCCCATGCAGGCGCCGGTCCGCGTGGCATGCGTAGAAGGGGCGTGCGTCGCTGCTCCCCTCTCCTGATCCGGTCAGTTCCTTTTCTCCAATGCCCTGCGCATGAGCCCGGAAGTGATTATTAACTCAAGAGGCATAAAAGATTTATTAAATGCGGGAAGTTCCCCTGGCGGATGGTCACCCCGGAATACAAACCAAACCTCCGTTTCTATCCAGTCAATCCTCTGCGAGGCGACCTTGAGGCATTGCGCGAGACAGTGGCTGAGGGCATCGACATGCTCGTCCTGCTGACCTTTGACTCCGGCAATGTCCCGGACCATCTCCTTCCCATCGCCAAGGCGGCGACGGAAAATGAGATTCCCGTTTTCGGTGTGCGGCAGACCCTTCTTGACCCTATCGAATTTGACCTTCAGAAAAGTATTAAAGATTATGATTCGTTGTATGATTTCCGGCCAGCCGAGCTTCAGGCCGGAATCACCCCCTTGCAAGCCTATCCGAGATTTCTTTTCCACTTGCTGAAGGAAATGAGGAAATGGGCTCTTGAAAACCAGAGCGACATCGAAAGACCACGGCTTATGACCAGCCTGCCGGTGAGCACGCTTTATACCGGTCTTTACGACATCTGTATGGAAGTGCCGGATTACCAAGGCAGGATCGCCGCAGCGCGCCACCGCTTCAATTCCCGCGGATTCGACCGGCGGCTGGATGAGGCATACGCGGCGCTGAGAGCGCCAGCAGGGCAGCCGTAGGAATTCTCTTATAAAGAAAATCCAAAGAAAATCCTTGTTTTATCCACTATTTTATCCGTATCGCTTCCAGATTCCTGGGCGCGACGGTCTCGATGCGGAACTGCTTGTGGATGGAACTCGCCAAGTCAAGGCAGCGCATGCTCTCACCATGGTTCACGATGACCTTCTTGGGCCTCGGCTGTGCCTTGTACACGAAATTCATCAGCTGCTTGCGGCTCGAGTGGCCAGAGAGGCCGTCGATGGTGTAGATCTCCATGTTGACCTTCGTAACCTCGGGGTTCTTGCCGTTGCCGAAGAAATACTCCTTCTCCCCGCGCTGGACGCGCCGGCCGAGCGAGCCTTCCGCCTGGTAGTTGACGAACAGCAGGGAATGCATGCTGCCGGACGCCAGCGTCTTGAAGTATTCCACCGACGGGCCGCCGATGAGCATGCCGGAGGTGGCGATGATGACGCACGGGCCGACCTCCTCGATCAGCTGCGCCCGCTCCTTGGCGCTGCCGATGCGCTTGAAGCAGGGAGACAGGAAGGGGTTCTCGTCCTTATGGAAGATGGCCTTGCGGATCTTGTTGTTGAGATACTCGGGATAAGCGGTGTGGATGGCGGTGACATCGGAGATCATGCCGTCCAGGTAGCAGTCGACGCCCTTGAACTCGCCCGAGCGCACGAGGCGTTCGAAGAGGATGATGACCTCCTGGGCGCGTCCGACACCGAGCGTGGGGATGAGCACCTTGCCGCCGCGCTCCATCGTGCGCTTGACGATGTCGACGAACTGCGCTTCGCATTCCGCCTTTGTGGGCATGAGGTTCTCCTTGTTGCCATAGGTGGACTCGATCATGAGCGTCTCCAGCCGGGGGAAGTCGGTGGACGCGGGCTCGAGCAGCTCGGTCTGCCCGTACTTCATGTCCCCGGTGTAGACCAGGTTGTGCAGGCCGTTGCCGACATGGATGTGGACCATGGCCGAGCCGATGATGTGGCCCGCGTTGTAGAGCGTGATCCTGATGTCCGGGGTCACATCCGACACCTCGTTGTAGTCGAGCGTGATGGTGTGCTTGACCATCTCCCGCACCTCGTCGCTGGAGAACAAGGGCTCCTTGCCCTCGTGGCGCGCGATCTTGATCATGTCGAGCTGCAGCAGCGCCATCACGTCCCTGGTAGGAGCCGTGCAATACACCGGGCCGCGGTAGCCGAACTTGAAGAGATAAGGAAGGAAACCGGAGTGGTCGAGATGCGCGTGTGAGATGATGACAGCGTCGAGTTCGTTGATGTCGAACTCCGGCGCCTCGAGGAGCGGATAGGCTTCCTCGTCGCTCGCCGGGTTGATGCCGCAGTCAAGGAGGATGCGGCTCTCTGGCGTCTGGAGCAGGATGCAGCTCCGGCCGACCTGCCGTCCGCCGCCGAGGTAAGAGACCCTGATCCATTCCAGCTTCTTGCCGCGGATCCAGCCGTCGTAGATGCGATGCCCGGTCTTGTTGAGGAACTTCTTGCGGTAATCGTTGTTCTCGTAGAGGACAGCGCGGATGCTCTCGATGAGCTTGGAGCGGATGGCCGGCGTCCTGCGGATGACAGGCACCCAGAAGGTGCTGCTGCGGATGTCCCGGAGCGTCTGGCCCTGCTTGCCGATGGCCAGCCCTGGCTTCTCGGCCTCGATGATGGCCATGGAGCGCTGCGGGTCGAAGATGACATTGTCCACCTTGGCCTCTTCGGGCAGCATCTCGCGGATCTTCTTCTCCGCATCATCCTTGTCCATGCATATGCTCGGGTCCGGCCGGAGCTCGACGCGCTTCTTGATCTCGTCGACGATCTTCTTGATGGCTCCGTTGTTGTCCAGGAAGAACTCCCGGTCCTTCGTGTAGAGCACTATGTTGGCGCCTTCGAAGCCGGCTTCGCTGATGGTATCCTTTGGCAGGAGACCAAGTACTTCCTTTAAGATATCGACCATACAATCACCACATGAACACTTTCTTCACATGAACTATTTCATTCGCATCATTCTTCTATCTGGTTCTCCAGATGCTTGGCGAACGCCTTCTTTACGCCATCCTTCGTGATGGTGTAGACGTCCACGCCGTCACCGGAACCAGAATCGCGCCGGAGGGCCGCGGTGAGGGCCTTGAGCGCGAGCTTGACCCCGTCATTCGCGGTGACCGAGTCCTTGTAGAGGGTCTCGAGCACGCCGTAGGCAATAACGCTGCCGGATCCGGATGCGATGAAGTCCTTGCAGAGCGTCAACGAGCCATCAGCATACAGGTCAAAGAGGTAAAAGCCGGATTCGTCCTTGCCGCCAAGGATGAAATGGGATATGCCCGGGATGAGGGACATCTTGCGGATGTTGGAGTAGACCATGCCGGCCAGAAGGTTGGCGGCCTCCTTGACGGTGACATCCCTGTCCGTGCGGATGCGCTTTAGGGTAATCTCCGCCTTGATGAGCTTGGTCAGAAGCTGGGCGTCCGAGACAGTCCCCGCCATCGTGATCATCATGTTCTCGCTTATGCGATTGATCTTCTCGATATCGCGGTTCACGATCAGCGATCCTGCTGTTGCGCGCCTGTCTGCGGCGAGGACGATACCGTCCTTGCAGACGATGCCTACCGTCGTTGTTCCCTTTTTGACATCTTCCATGTGTGCACCCAGAAACCTTTTTTCCGAGAAAATCTTATTCCTTGACTGAGTCGGAAGTTATATATAAATCTTACGGTAGGGGAAGGCTTCAGATAGCCGTCGACGTCGTCAGATGATAGTACGGCGGCTTGTCCTTGTAGCGCTGGATGCAGCTCTTAAGGATCCACTCGATGAAATCCTCGTACTTGTAGCCCACCAGGTCGGCCATGGCGGGGCAGGCGTCGCCCTCATTGATGGACGGGTTGGGATTGAGCTCGATGACATAGGGATTGCCGTCCTTGTCCACGCGGATCTCGATCCGGGCGTAATCATGGGCGTCCAGGATGTTATAGGTGTCCAGCGCTATCTCCGTGATCAGGGAGGCGAGCTTCGCGGGGATCTTCGCCGGCCGCTCGACCTTGATGAGGTCATAGGGCGTGCCAGCCGTCTTTTTCCACTTAGCCTCAAAGGGATAGATGTGCCAGACGCCCTTGGGCAGGTCGTCGAAGATGGACCGGGAGAGGGGCAGCACGGTGACGTTGTCCTCGTTGCCGACGATGGTGACGTCATACTCGTCCCCTTCGATGTACTCCTCGATGAGGGCCGGCCGCTTCTGGTCGACGACGATGCGCTTGAGCTGCCGCTGGAGCTCCTCGTGGTTCGTCACCACGGACTCGTTGGTGATGCCGATGCTGTTGTCCGAGTTCGCCGGCTTTACGATGAGGGGGAATTTCAGCTCGTCGCTGATCTCGTCATCCATGTCATACACATAGTCCCATTTCGCGGTCGGGATGTCATGGAAGTGCAGGAGCTTCTTCATGCGGATCTTGTCGATGCAGATCGCCAGCGTCTGCATGTTCGAGCCGGTGTAGGGGATGTTAAGCATGTCGAGGAACGCGGCCGCGTGCGGCTCGAGGAGGCTGGAGTTGTTGATCCGCTCGCAGACGTTGAAGATGATGTCCACCTTGGCGTCCATGATCTTCTTGAACGGCAGCGGATACTCATTCATGTCGAAGAACAGGACCTCATGCTCCTTCTTCACAAGCGCCTTCTTGATGTTCATGCCCACCGACGTCAGGTCCGCCTTGACCAGCGGACTGGTGTCGTTCGGCTCGTCGCCGTTCTCCTGCTCGGCGGGATCGTAGAGGTTGCAGAGCACGCCGACGCGCAACTTGGAGATCTCCTCCTGCTGGATGAGCCTGATCTTCTCGATGGCCTGGCGCCGCAGGATGTTGACGCGGGCGAGGTAGGCCGCAGAGGAGATGTTCCTGCGCCTGGTCTGCCCTATGCTCGACGTGGGGGAGAACCGCAGGACATTGTACTCGATGTTGTTGAGGACGCGGTACAGGTTCGCTTCCGCGTCATTGAAGCTCTCGCCCTCTGCGACGACCCAGCCGATGGTCTCGAAGCCCTCGGGGGGGACGAGTATGGAGTCGCCGATTCCCTTGTTCAGGTAAAGGTCGTGGTAGCCCTTGAATTCCTTGACGTCGTTGAGGAAACGGATCTTGGAGATGACACCGGTGTCGGTCGGGATGAGGTATTTACCGATGAGGTACTTCTGCGGCCGTGAGGCCTTCTCGAAATTAACAGGGAGGCCGAACGCGATGCGCACCGACTGCTCGATGAGGTCCACTTCCCATACGGTCTTCACCCAGTCCCAGATGTAGTCGCCGCCCATGCGGCCGTTGATCTCCACGATTACCGGGTCGCCCTTGCAGATCTTGACCTCTGTGTGAGAGATGCCGTCCGTGAGGTTGATCGCCTTTATGGCGAGCTTCACGTGCTCCTCGACCCTGACCTGCAGCATGGGGTCGAGCATGGAGGGCGCGGTGTCGCCCTGCTCGACAAAGAAAGGCTCGCGCATCGGGTCCTTGTCCGAGATCGAGATGACCTGCGTCTCCCCGTTCTGCGTGATGGAGTCGACATTGACCTCGTCGCCCTCGATATACTCCTCATAGATGAACGTGGAATTGTTGTAGACATAGATGGGGTTGAAGGAAGGCGTCGCGTTCTTCTTCACGTACTCGAAGAAGTTCTTCGCCTCGTCTATCGTGGTGACTTTGACGACGAACTCGCTGTCCGCGCCGAAGGCGGGCTTGATGACCGCCGGCAGGCCGACTTCCTTGATGGCCCTGCTGAGGTCCTCGAAGGTGGTGACGCTCATGAACTTCGGGCTTTCGAGGCCGAAGCGCGCGAGCACCTTACGCATCTCGTACTTGTTGCGGGCGTACTCCGCGGTCCGCGGCGAAAGGCCGACCAAGCCGATCCGGTCCGCGATCTTCGCCACCAGGGAAAGGTCGTCCTCCCAGAAGGTGAGCACACCGTCGATTTTCTTTCCCTTGATGAATTCCCGCACCTTGGCCAGGACCTGGCTGTGGTTGTAGGTGTCGACCTTGATGAAATCCGCGATGTACTTCTTCTCCCAGGACGCAGTCTTGTTGACGAGGACGACGTCGACGCCGAGGTCCTTGAGGCGCTGCAGGATGAATTCCTTTTTACGGCCTCCGGAATTGACGAGCAGAAGATGCTTTTCCTTATAGTCCGACATGCGTGTTCAGCCGCGGCTCAGGAGAAAGAAGTGATTAATAAATTTTATTATTCTTGCAAGTGTTCAGCCTCTCTTGGCGATCTTCGCGACAAAAAACCCTTCGGTGTCGTTGTCCTGCGGCCAGAGGCGGAGGCACCTGCTGACCTCTGGGGAGAACCCCTTCCCGTCGAACGCCTCGATCGCAGGCGAGCGCCTGAGCGGCAGGTCGATGGGCTCGAGATGAGCGCCCGGCCTTTCCTTGAGCAGCGCGTCGATGACTCCCTCGTCCTCTTCTGGCTCGAGGCTGCAGGTGCTATAGACAAGTGTTCCACCGTCTTTCAGGCAGTCATAGGCCGAGAGGATCAGCTTTTTCTGGGTGATCGCGAGGCGCCGGATCATGCCCGGGTTCCACATCACGAGCGTCTTCCATGACTTGCGGATAGCGCCCGTGCCCGAGCAAGGCGCATCGACGAGGATGCGGTCGAAGCGGATAGGCAGCCTGCCGAACTGGTGCCCGAACATGCGCGTCATGATGGCGTTGGTGACACCGCAGCGCTGCAGGTTGATGCCGAGCGATTTCAGCCGGATACCGGTGAAGTCATTGGCGACGAGGCATCCTTGGTTCTCCATGCATTGCGCGATCTGCGTCGCCTTGCTCCCCGGGGCGGCGCACATGTCCAGGACAAGCTCTCCTGGCCGCGCGCCGAGCGCGAGCGGAGGGATCATGCTCGCGGCCTCCTGCACATAGATGTAGCCGAGGGCGTGCTCGATCGTGTTGCCGATGTCCCGCCGTTCTGAGGCCATGAAGAAGCCTTGCTCGCACCAGGGCACAGGCTCGAGCGACCAGCGCTCGGAAAGCCTCGCCTTAATGTCCGCGACGCCGGCCTTCAGGGTGTTGACGCGGATGGAGCGGCGCAGGTACTGCTTGCAGCTCTCCTCGAAGGCTGCGAAGTCGGTGAGCGCGGAGAAGCGCTTGACGAACGCGGGCTTGAAGCCGGGGAAATCCATGGCATGACCGCTGCTGCCGCAGTATAAATGCGTTTCGCCTGAGGACCGGGACGTTATCCCTCTGAAAAAACAAGTTGTTATTATGGTAAAAATCGGTAATTTTATAAAGCCAGAGCTTTACGCCCTCCCCATGCCCACCGTCTCCCATCTCGTCAAGAAGTACATCGCCGACAAGCCATTCCTCCACGAGGCGATCGCCCGCGACATCGTTTCCTTCGGCAACCTCGCCGAGAGCATCAAGCCCGAGATAGAGGAGGAGATCGGCAAGAAGGTCAACCATGGCGCGGTCGTCATGGCCCTGCGCAGGCATGCCGAGGAGCTCCGCGCCTCAACCAAGCACCAGAAGTTCGATTTTTCCTCGGAGATCGTCATGAAGACAAATGTCTGCGACGTGAACTTCGCCAAGACGAAGACCCTGCTCAAGTCGCTGCCGAAGCTCTACACCGGCATCGACTTCGACCGGGGCGACATCTTCAACCTCATCCACGGCAACGAGGAGGTGAGCATAGTGACGAATGAGAAGCACCTCTCCCGGCTGAAGAAGCTGCTCGAGGACGAGGAGATCCTCCATGAAGGGAAGGGCCTCGTCTCCCTGTCCCTGCGCTTCAACGCCAAGTTCATGCACACGCCGAACGTCATCTTCACCATCCTGCGGGAGCTCGCGTGGGAGAACGTCAACATCATCGAGATCGTCTCGACCTTCACCGAGCTCACCCTCATCCTCAAGAAGGACGACGCCATGCGGGCGTACAAGGTGCTGCAGGAGCTCGTTGCCTCTTAGCTACCGAAATACATAATAATCCTAGATGATTCATTCACTCCTGGTGGTAATATGGCACTTGTTGGCTCGGAAGGATTGGTTTATTTCATGAATGGAACAGGTTTCGGATCGCAACCCACTTCGGTGCTCGCCGGTTTTTTATCTAATCAAGCGCAGCGCTTTACAGCTCCTGATGTCTCGCCCTCGTCCATAATGAACTGTGGAATTCTTGATGAGCTGGAGGTGCGCGCTTCTCGCGGGGACTCACGGGCTCAAGGGTTGGGGGCGGTGGTACACGCCTGCAGGATCGTCATCCGGCATCTCCATGATCATGCGCGCTCCGTGGAAGGTCCGCCTCAAGAATACACACAGGCTTTGGCGACGCTTGAGGAATATACTGCGAGTACAAGGCTTGCCTAGCGCAGCACGACCTGCAGCACATCCTCATCCGCGAGCGTGTGGTTCAGCTTGAACTTCTGGCCCGGGAACTTCGCGCTCCTGCCCCAGACCCTCGCGAACCTGAACCGCTTGATGAAGTCCTGGTGCAGCTTGCGGCAGACCTGCTCCACGGTGGCCGGGCCGCGGATGATGAGCGGCTCGTTCATGTCCGCCTTCTTCCCTACTTCCTTCATGTAGATGCGGAGGAAGCCGAGGCCCTGGAATATGCGCTCCTTGACCAGGTCGATGTTGACGCCCTGCTCCGCCGAGATTGGGATGCTGCCCGGGATGGCCTTGGCGACCGCGGCGAATTCCTCCGGCGTCGCCGTGTCGATCTTGTTGATGGCGATGACCGCCGGGAGGTAGCGCTTGTTGCCCTCGACCGCATCGATGACCTGGTCCGCGTCCACATCATCCCGGATGAGGACGTCGGCGTTCATGAGCCGCAATTCGCGCAGGATGGCCGCGACCGTCTCCTTGGTGGTCTTGGTCAGCTGCACGGTCGTGGAGACCGAGATGCCGCCCTTGCCGGTCTTCTTGATCTTGATGTCCGGCGGCTCCCTGTTCAGGCGGAGGTGCGCGTCATAAAGCTCTTTCTGCAGGACATCGAGCTGGTGCGGCTCGAAGACGTCGATGAGGATGAGCGCCATGTCCGCTGCCGTGAGCACGGAAAGCACCTCTCTGCCACGGCCAGTCCCATCAGCGGCGCCCTTGAGGATGCCAGGCACGTCGAGGATCTGGATCTTCGCGTGCTTGTACTCCATGAGGCCTGGGACGACAGTGAGGGTGGTGAAGGCATACGCCGCGGTCTTCGACTTGGCGTTGGTGAGCTGGTTGAGGAGCGTGGACTTGCCGACAGAAGGGAAGCCAACAAGCACGACTGTCGCGTCGCCTGTGCGCCTGACCGAGTAGCCTTCATCGCCCTTGCCGATGCCGCGGCGCGTCTCCTGCTTCTCCTTGAGCTGCGCGAGCTTGGCCTTGTAGAGGCCGACCGCGTGCTGCGTGCGCTTGTTGTATTTCGTGTTCTTTATCTGGTCCTCAAGCTCCTTGATGCGCGCGCTCACACCCTGCCGGTTTTCCTCCTTCATGAAAGCTGCTGTGCCCCCGGTGTTTAAATAGGTTTTGTGCCGCAAACATTTAAATACGACGACCGGCAGACAGGAAGCCATGGCCGACGGAAACCTCACGCAAGCGTATTCCATCGCTGTCTCGCAGACCCTTTCCGGCATCTTCACGAAAGTCCTGCTCGCCGTCATCATCCTGCTGCTCGGCTTCATCATCGGCAGGATAGCGGGCAAGCTGGTCCTCCGCTTCCTGCAGGACCTCCGGGTGAACCGGTTCCTCCAGAAGCGCATCGGCACGTCGCTCTACTTCGAGGAGGCGGCCGGCCTGGTGGTCTCCTACGGCATCTATATCATCACCATCATCCAGTCCCTCAACTCGCTGGGCATCACGCTCATGGTCGCCAACGTGCTGCTCGCCGTGAGCGTCTTCATAATCCTCCTCTTCATCGTGCTCGCGGTCAAGGATTTCGTGCCGAACCTCTTCGCCGGCATCTACATCCATTCAAAGCGCCGCATCCAGGAAGGGATGCTCCTGCGCATCAAGAACACGAGCGGCGAGATCGTAAGCACGGGGCTGTTGGAGACGACTATCAAGACAGGCCGAGGAGAGAGGATCATCATCCCCAATGTGCTTTTCCTCCACGAGAAATATCAGGCAAGAAATCGTTAGTGCAGCTTCTCGAGCATGCTCACGATGCACAGCAGCTGGGTGCGGGTGTAGCTCTGCAGGTTGGTGTCGTCGGCGATCTCTTCGAGATGGTTCAGGGCCTTGTTGACCTTGATGACCCGCTCATCGCCCTTCCGGAGCTCCTTCTCCGCGGCGTCGAGGTGCGCCTTCACGTTCCGCGGCACAGAAGAGTCGTCCCGCAGCTCGACGATGGTGCGGATGACGTCCTTCTCGGTTATGTCCATCATGGTATTCACTTTTTCATGCTGCTGAGAATGTCGTCCTGCAGCTTCTTGGCTCGCTCCCTGAACTTCTCCTCCTGCTTCTCGATTGACTTCAGGCGGATCTGCAAGAGGTTGCGGTTCTCGTCGAGCTCCTTCTGGACAGCGGCGGTGTCGCTGAGGACCATTATATTGCCGATGATACGATAGACCTGCTGCTTGCCCTTCATCTCCTTGAGGGCAGAGTCAGTCTCGGTGAGCTTCCCCTGGATCTGCTGCTTCTGCATCAGGAGGTTGGTCACGTTCTGTTCCATCGCCTGGAGCTGCTGCAGCTTGTCTTCCTGCTCGGTCATAGAGAGAGCGAGCGGCAGGACCTTTTTAAATCTTTCTAACAAGCAAACGTGCCTTCTCCGCGAGGACAAGCTCCTTAAGAACGGCGTTGCATGCCGCCCTGAACGCGACCGCGTCCTTGGCCTCGACGGTGACGACGCTCCCCTTCCTCGTGATGCGCGACCTGCCTGATCCCCGGTCTTCAATCCTGCAAAGCCTTTCCTCGACGGAGAATGTCGCCTTCATCTGGCCTTGACTTTCGTGGCGGATGCGCGCGCCTTGAACAGGATCTTGGAGCCGCAGTATGGGCAGCGAATGCGCTTGCGCAAGAATTCGTCGCTGACCTTGTGGTCACAATAGAAACATTTGTAGGTCATCATGCCTCAACCTCTTTTGGCTCTTCAGGCGCAACCTCGGGAGCCTCCTCGACAGGCTTCTTGACCACGATCTTCTTCTTCACGCTGTAGGCCTTGCCGGTGAACTTCGCCTTGCACTTGGTGCACGCCCAGATGCCGACGGCGAGGCGCCTGACGCGGAACGCCCGGCAGTATGGGCACTGATGGTGCTTGCGCTGCTCGGCCTCGATCGTGCTCATGCGATGCCGGACTTTGTAGCCGTAGCGTACGCCGAAACGGTTCGCGGATTGCGGTTCTTTTTTCATTTTAATGGGGCTGCCCGGATTTGAATTCCCCAAACGTGAGTTCCGGGGTCATCTGGTCCCAAACCAGATAGGATGGACCAAGCTACCCTACAGCCCCTTTCGCCTGAGGGGAGAGCAGTCGATTTATAAAGGTTTCTATTAGCTGTTTTTTGCGATTAACATTCGTGGAAGGCCGCCAGAAAAAGCTGGTGTCACCATCTGGTTCCGGTGATTTATCTTCGGATGGCCTCGCCGGAAGGATCCTCACCGCAACTCCCCGGCGGTCTGGAAACAGCCGTAGACGACTCAGCCTTAGATTAATCTCTCGGTTCCGCCGCAAAGCTTTTAAGCTCGCCGCCCCAAGAAAGGGCAATGGAGCATTCCGTCAAGGTCGGCTTCTCGTTCGGCGTGGCCTCGGGCATCATCACCACGCTCGGCCTCATGGTCGGCCTCGAGGCGACCGCTTCCAAGGCCGTGGTCCTTGGCGGCATCATCACCATCGCCATCGCCGACGCCTTCTCTGACGCGCTGGGCATCCACATGTCCGAGGAATCAGAAGGCAAGCATTCTGCCAAGGAAGTCTGGACAGCGACGGTGGCGACCTGGCTGACCAAGTTCATCGTGGCATGCACGTTCATCATCCCGGTGCTGCTGCTGCCCCTCCACACCGCGGTCATCGTCAGCGTGATCTGGGGACTTTCCGTCCTCTCGGTGCGCAGCTATTTCCTCGCCAAGGCGGAAAAGACGAAGGCCTGGCATGTCATCGGCGAGCACCTCCTCATCGCCGTCGTCGTCATCATCGTGACACACATCGTCGGCGACTTCGTGGCGTCCCGCTTCGCATAATTTTTATAGAACAACTTTTTTTAACGTGTCATGCCGCTCTTCGTCTGCGCCACGCCCATCGGGAACCTCGAGGACTGCAGCCCGCGGCTCGCGCGCACGCTCAAGGAAGCTGACCTCGTCCTCGCCGAGGACACGCGGAGGGCGGCCAAGCTGCTCCATCATTTCGGCATCACCGCTCGGATGTCGAGCATGAACCAGCATAGCGAAGCGTCCCGCATCGGGCCAGCGCTCGGCCTGCTGCAGCAGGGCAAGAATGTGGCTTTGGTCACCGACTCCGGGACGCCGACCGTCTCAGACCCTGGCGGCAGGCTGGTGGCCGCCGCTCACCAGGCCGGGATCAAGGTCGTGCCGGTGCCAGGCCCGAGCGCGGTCACCGCGGCGCTCTCCGCGGCCGGCATGCCTGCGGACCGCTTCTGCTTCTCCGGCTTCCCGCCGAAGAAGGGCAGGCAGGGCTTTTTCACGAGGCTGCTTGATTGCCCGGAGACCGCGGTGATCTTTGAGTCGCCGTTCCGCATCCAGCGGACGCTCGCGGACATCGCGAAGCTGGATCCTCGCCGCAAGGTAGTTGTCTGCAGGGAGCTCACCAAGGTTTATGAAGAAATCCTTTCCTGCGCGGCCGAGGATGCTGCCGCCAAGGTCAAGCCTAGGGGAGAATTCGTTGTTGTAATAGAAAAAAAGAAAAGAGAGATCACTTGAAGGCTTTGGGGAGGACGTGCCAGCACTCATAAGAGCCGGTCAGCGACTTGGTCACGGCGAAGCGGCGCACGCCTCTGGTCTCGATACGATAGTTTGTTGACTTAAATTTCTTCTTGGTCTTCAAATCGTAAAACTCGACTTCTGTTACCATCTTGCCACCTCCGCTACAGGAGCAGGATGGAGCGTTTTGCGCCTTCCCAGTATTTAAATGTTTGGTAGATAAACATAAATAGCTCCCCGAATCCTGGAGCAGAATGGTTCTCCGTTACGACAAGCGGGAGTCTTTCGCGGTCTCCAAGATCAAGGAGGCGATCCCGCAGTGGCTGCTCCGCGACCGCACCGGGCTGCAGGGCCTCTTCGCAGACCTGCACCAGAACGACGAGGTCTTCCCCAACCACCTTCTCGCCTCTAGCGTCGACGGCGTCGGAACCAAGCTGCTCATCGCCGAGGCCATGGGCGTGCATGACACCATCGGCATCGACCTAGTCGCCATGAACGTGAACGACCTCGCGACGCTCGGCAAAGTCTCCCCTTTCCTGTTCATCAACTACATCGCCTGCCAGGAGCGCATCGAGGAGGAGGGAATCACAGGCAGCATCATGAGCGGCATTGTCAAAGGCCTTGAGCAGAGCGACGCTTCAGGCATACTTACCCAGAACATCAGGCTGAACATGGGCAAGGGCGAGACTGCTTCCGTGGACGAGCTACTCGGCGGCCTTAGGGAAGGCTACGGCTTCGATGTCGCGGCGGCGATGGTCGGCTTCATCCGCAAGGAGGACCTGCGGCAGCCCGGCGGCGACACCCTCATCGCCTTCGAGAGCTCTGGCCCGCACAGCAACGGCTTCACCGAGCTCAGGCATCTCCTCCTCAAGGGCGACTTTGAGGCAAGGGAACGGTTCCGCAGGCATTACCGCGGCCGCTTCTCTCTCGATGACGAATACGAGGGCAAGACCATCGGCCGCTGGCTTCTCGAGCCGACCAAGATTTACTTGAGGGCCATGGCGGCGATTGCGAAGGAGCATCCGGTCTTCGGCCTCAACAACACCGGCTACGGCCTGAAGAACCTCACGCGCATAACGACCCATGACTTCAGGCTGCGGAAGGTGCTCGAGCCGCAGCCGATCTTCAAGCTCCTCAAGAAGGAATCAGGGTACAGCGACGAGAAGCTCTACTCGACCTTCAACATGGGAATGGGATTCTTCGTCATGTGCCAGAAACAGGACGCTGACAGCATTCTCAGCATCGCGGCGAGGCACGGCGTCAGGGGAGAGGTCATCGGCGCTATCGGGCCCGGCGCCGGGAAGGTATCGGTGGAGAGCCTTGGCCTGGCTTTTGAACGATACGCCTGACCTCGACTGTCTCATTTGGGAGGGGGACTGCTCCACGAAGCGACTGCTCAAGCGGGATCCGGTGGTTTATCCTCTGCTCGACGCCTTCGATGAAGCCCTGGCTTAGGAGGAATTGGGCATAGAATTCCCGCCACGGTTCGATGTCGTCGTCCGGTTCGACAATAACCATTGTGTTCCAACCGTTGAAGGTCGGCCTGGCCATCTTGACGTAAGCGAGATCTGGGCACTTCTCGTAGCGGCCGCCAGTGCTCTTCCCTCGGAGCGTGGCGAGGGGATAGGTGGTCAGGCCGTAGGAACGGAAGTATTGTTCTGGCGTTGCTCCCGAGACCTGGGCGTGCTGCCCCTGGAAGGCGTCGAAGACAACGTCGCAGACGCTCTTGAAGAACACTGGCTTGTACACCGCGTGGGGAAGAATAGCGCTGATGCCAAGGCTGCGAGGAGAGGTCTTGGGGGGGTTGGCTTCGTTGTCAAATGTGATGATGGCCATTGTTGCCCGCAGCGAACGCGCATCACAATAAAAATCTATCCGCAGCCGATGACGCTACGTGCGATATGCTTTATGCTGGAGGTCATGCTCTTTAGGTTCTCGAGGATGTTCACGGTGCTCGGGTCCGGGGAGTCGTCCAGCAGCTTGTTCAGGGCCGCCACCTCCTCTTTGTACGCCGTGGCCATCTTGAAGGCGTCTTCCTGCTTCTTGGTGTAGTAGACCTTCATGACCTCCTCGTAATCCTTGATGATGGTATGGTAAATGGTCTCGATGCTCGTGCACATGTGCTCTGACATGACTGACTGCCGGGTGAAGCGCGCGATGCGCTTGGCCTGGTCGCCAATCTTCTCGAGCCTCATCAGGATGTGCCAGTACATCATGATGTCCAGGAAGGTGAGGTTGAGGTCGCGGGCCATGGCCGGGTTGATGATCGCTCCCCGCATGATGCGGTAGGCGAGGAAGGTGAGCCGGTTGACGTCGGCGTCCCGGTCGAAGATGCTGTCGTAATGGTCCTCCTTGCAGGACTTCAGGGAGTCCTCGAGCATGCCCCGGACCAGGATGTCGACCCGGCGGATGGTCTTCTCGACTGAGATCTGGCTGATGTTGATGAGGTCGCGGGCGGTGACCTTGTTGTTGGTCTCCTCCATGATCTCGAGGCCGGCGAGGTTCTGGAGGATCTCCTTGACTCGGTTGAGCTTCTTCCGGTCGAACTTCTCCTCGCTCCTCACGGTGATGATGTCGTAGTTGGTCAGGTAGGCCCAGACGATCTCGGTCTCGATGAGGTCCATGCCCTTGCCGTCGACGTTGATTGCGACTTCCCTTGGCTTTGTCGGGGTGATGAGGTTGTTGGGCGACAGGCTTATGTTGTCGCCGGCCATGGTGACGAAGAGCTCGTCCCCCTTCTTGAGCTTGTTCCTCAGCACCCAGTCCTTGGGCAGGGAGATGACAAAAGAGTTGCGTCCGAAACCGATCAGTTTTCTCGTCTCCATTTTAGCGCCTCTATATAACTTTTATATATGGTATATGCTTAATTATTTATAAATTCTTCTATATATGCTATATCGTAAAAGCATATATATTGCTTTAAGACAATAGGGCTTCTGGAGGTGGTTGCTTATGAGAAACGAAAGCGACTTTACCAACGATGACGATTTTTGGGAGGACGACAACATCTACAATGAGGATGTGAGGGACGAGATGCTCGAGAACGACGAGCTGAAAGCCGAGGAGGTAGCGTTCCTCAACGGGTATGACGAAGTCGATGCTGCCGAGCCGAGCGAGCTGTAAGATGTAGCATATGTAGCCTAACCGAAAAGAGGATCTCGCTTTTTCTTTTCTTTCCCATTTTTAACACGAAATATTAATAAATAGCCCGGCTACACCTATTTGAGAGGGGGTAATCCAATGCATATCTCACGAGACTGGTTATTGCCGACAGCGGTCCTTGCGACGACTGCTGGCGCATTGACGATGTACCAAGGCCGCAATCAGATCATTGACCGGGAAGCACATGTACCGCAGGTTGTGCAGGAAGCCATGGCCGTGGACCAAGCATTGGCGGACATCAATGGCGCCAAAGCAAACCTGTGGTATTCAGGGATCGGCGCCAGCGGAAGCACGGAGGATGCATATGGCCGCCTCGCGGCGACCGTCGGGGCCATCGGGATGTCCACTCCGGCATTAGACAGCCTTCTAAATCAAGTCAACGGGCAGACTATCCCGGCGACCGAGGAAACGCAACAGGGGATCGAGCGCGTCCGCGCCGAGCTTTTGGCGATGAGAGCCGAGCTCCGGGCCTCTGCAGGACAGATCCTGGACAAGTACGATGGGCAATCCTTGGGCGATGGGGCTGGGCTTCTTGGCGGGGATGTCCTGGCAGCGGTAGGGCTGATGTGCATTGCCGGCGACCTCATGCGGCGCAGGCGGGAGCATGGCCTTTCACAGCCTTCGGCAAGCTATGGTCCTTTGAAGCTGCTTTAAAGGGCTAAAGGACGAAACCTTTTTAAATCAACCGGCTTTCCCAATAGCATGGAAAAAGAGCGATTCTCCGACGAGAAAACTGCCCTGCCGCCCGCTGAAAAGCCAACCGAAAAGCAGAGCTACAACGCTGATTCCATCCAGGTGCTCTCCGGCCTTGACGCAGTGCGCAAGAGGCCGGGCATGTACATCGGCTCCACCGGCGTCCGCGGCTTGCACCACCTCGTCTACGAGGCGGTGGACAACGCCATCGACGAGGCGCTCGCAGGCTTCTGCACCCTCGTCAGGGTCGTCATCCACACCAACGGCTTCGTCAGCATCATCGACAACGGCCGCGGCATCCCGGTGGACATCCACCCGCAGTACAAGGTCTCCGGCGTCGAGCTGGTGATGACCAAGCTGCATGCGGGAGGCAAATTCGACCACAAGCTCTACAAGGTGTCCGGCGGCCTGCACGGGGTCGGCATCTCGGTCACCAGCGCATTGTCCGAGAAGCTCATCGTCAAGGTCATGCGCAACGGCAAGCTCTACCGCCAGAGCTACGAGCGGGGCAACCCGACAAGCAAGCTCGAGGAAGTGGAAGCGACCGATGGCACCGGCACCATCATGACCTTCAAGCCGGACCATGAGATCTTCGACACCACCGAGTTCAGCTTCGACATCCTCTCCGGCAGGCTCCGCGAGCTCGCCTTCCTTAACAAGGGTATCACCATCAGCCTCAAGGACGAGCGGGACAGCCGCGAGCACACCTTCCACTACCCCGGCGGCGTGGTCTCCTTCATCGAGTTCCTCAACAAGAACAAGACGCCGCTGCACCCTGTCATCCAGTTCGCCAAGGAGAAGGACGGGACCTTAGTCGAGATCGCCATGCAGTACAACGACGGCTACACCGAGAACATCTACTCCTTCGTCAACACCATCAACACCGAGGAAGGGGGAACACACCTCACCGGCTTCAAGAGCGCCCTGACCCGGGCCATCAACGCCTTTGTCAAGAAGCTCACCAACCAGGAATTCCAGCTCTCCGCGGACGACGTCCGCGAAGGCCTCGCGGCCGTGCTCTCACTCAAACTGCCGGACCCGCAATTCGAAGGGCAGACCAAGACCAAGCTCGGCAACTCTGAAGTCAAAGGCTTTGTGGACTCTCTCGTCTACGACGAGCTCACCACCTACTTCGAGGAGCATCCAGGCGTCATCAAGATCATCGTGGAGAAATGCGTCTCCGCCGCCCGCGCGAGGGAAGCGGCAAGGAAGGCCAGGGAGCTCGCCCGGCGCAAGAACGCGCTCGAGTTCAGCGGCCTCCCCGGCAAGCTGGCGGACTGCTCGGAGCGCGACCCGGCGAAGAGCGAGATCTACCTTGTGGAAGGCGACTCAGCTGGGGGAAGCGCAAAGCAAGGCCGCGACAGAAAATTCCAGGCAATCTTGCCGCTCAGGGGTAAGATCCTCAATGTCGAGAAAGCACGGCTGCACAAGGTGCTCACCAGCGAGGAGATCGTGGTCATCATCACCGCGCTCGGCACCGGCATCGGCGAGGAGTTCAAGCTCGAAAAGGCGCGTTATCATCGTATCATCATCATGAGCGACGCGGACGTGGACGGCGCGCACATCAGGACCTTGCTCCTCACCTTCTTCTACCGCTACATGGAGCCGCTCATCAAGGCAGGCTTCGTCTACATCGCGCAGCCGCCCCTCTACCGGGCCAAGAAGGACAACCAAGTGCACTATGTCTACGACGACGACCAGCTCGGCGCCCTGAAGAAGGAGATCGGCGAGGACAAGCTGGAGATCCAGCGGTTCAAGGGCCTGGGCGAGATGAACCCCCACCAGCTCTGGGACACGACCATGAACCCGGTCACCAGGACGCTGCTGCGGGTCAATATCGAGGACGCCATCGAGGCTGACCGCATCTTCACCATCCTCATGGGCGACCAGGTCGAGCCGCGCAGGCTGTTCATCCTTCGCCACGCGAAGGAAGTCGCAAACCTGGACGTTTAGGTCAGCGCTGTCCCCTGTTCTTCATAGGCTAGATTGCTGTTTCGCTCTCCCTCTTTTACGTTTTTTTCCGCGAGACGATGAATGTAATGGACGAGAAGGCATGCGACAGAGCGAAATCAAAAAAGAGGGGGCGATGAAGCCGATGAGCGCTCAGGACTGTTTTTTTGGGCTTGGCTTGGCGTCGTCCTCATACTGCAGCACGACCAGGATCTCGACCAGGTGATTGATGCTGTTGAGCACCACCACGAGGCGGCTCAACAGCAGGATGTCGTGGCGCGTGAGCTGCTCGGAGAGTTGGTTCACGGACTGGTAGATGCCCATGCGCTCCTTCTGGATCTCGAGGAGGCGCTTCTCATCACCCTTGAAGAACGCCTCGATGTAGGAGGCAAAGAGGGCGTTCACCCTCTCGAAGACGGACAGCGTCTTGGGATGCAGCTTCTTGTGGTAATGCACGTTCTCACGGGCGATGAAGCGGTAGACGCCCACGATCTCCTTGATCTCGATCATGAGGTGGTAGTAGGAGGGCGTCTTGCGGAAGTCCTTGGTGCCGAGCTTGTTCAGGAAGCGGAGGCTGTAGTAGATGAACTTCTTGATGTTCTTCGGCCGTGTCTCGCGGATGTTGGTCAGGGTATCGATATCCATGTCCTTGACCGCGCGGAGGGTGTCCTCGGCGAGGTCCTCCGCCAGCCGGAACGCGCGCTTCAGCACGTCGTTGAACTCCGCCTGGGTGTAGCCGCCGAGGTCCTTGAGGATGAAGTAGTTGCTGCGATGGTCGATGACCTCGAAGCCGATCATCTCGTGGCTCACTTCCTCGACGAGGCTGGCCGTGTTGACGACGTCGGGCTCCTTCCGGGTGCGCAGGTAGAGCGTCGTGGGCGTGTGGAAGACGATCTTGATCTCGTCATAGCCGAGGATGTAGGCGGAGTAGATCTTGTACTTGACCAGCGCGCGGTCCAGGCCGGTGATGTCGACGGTGGTGCGGAGCACCTCGTTCTTGGGCTCCCGGGTGATGATGACCTTGGCGCCGTCCTCGCGGACGTCGATCTCCTCGCCCTTGCGGACGCCCTGCTTCACCGCCCATGCCCGCGGCAGCGACACCATGAAGGTGCTGCCCGCGATCTCGATGACCTTGCGTTTCATAAAGTACCCCTGGAGACTCATAAATTCTGCTTAATTATATAAATTTTTCGAAATTATATAGCATTTATAAAGTATATACCATACTTTTATTAATAGCGGTGAATTTCCGAAAATAGCGGAAAATCATTAAAAATGCGTTCGGAGGGGACATTCATGCAACTTTCCTATCTGCTCATCCAGACCTTGCCTGGAGCCGAGCACGAGGTCGGTGAGGAGCTGCTCAAGCTCAACCACATCAGCAACGTGAACCTTTTATACGGGAAATTCGACCTCATCGCCAAGGTCAACGCGGAGAGCATGGTGCATCTCCATGAAAAAGTGCTCGCTGACATCCAGCACATCAACGGCGTCCTCGCCGTGAAGAACCTCGTCGTCAACCACGCCTAGCTATCTTCTGAGAAGGAGCAGCAGCACCAGCACGCAGCAGAGCAAAACGACTGCTACGATGCCTATCACCGGCAGCAAAGAGATGTCCATGACGGAACGCTGCACCGGCCGAGACGCAACAGGCTGGAATTGAGCCTGAGGGACAGCAGCCACAAGGGGATGGATAATGTTCTCTTGAATAGGAGCCGAGGCTTGCTGCGCGCAATCCGGCATCACCACAGTCCGTTGCTCTTCGATCCGGCCGCCATGGTGAAAAAGCGAGATGCGCATGTTTGCTGTCCGCGCTTGGGGAAGCTGGACCTGCAGCGTGCGCTCTGCCCGGCCATCTTCGTCGACCAGGAAGCTTTCCTTGGCAAAGGCGTCGCCGGCGACTGAAAACGTCACCTCCTGCTCGTTCTGGCCGGTGTTGCGGACAGCGTAGCCCAGCAGGACGCTGCCGCCACAAGAAGCTGACTCGGGCACGCTGAGGTCTTCTAGACGGATGTTGTATCGCGGCTTCTCGATCTCGAGCTCGAAGGGCAGCGTCGATCGGAACTCGTCGCTCTCGACCAGGATCAGGCCGTCGAAGGTGTCCTCATCGGCATCCATCGGGACTTGAAGGGTGAGCGTCACTTTCTTGTCTCGGCCGTCGTTGAGGTCGAAAGGGTCAGATTCGTCATCGATGTCGTCGCCGTCGATATCAAAGACGGTCGCCGAGACGGTGATGTCCTCGATGTCCTCCTCTCCGGAGTTTTCCACTTTGATGTCAAGGGTTATGGTCGCCCCTGGAGCGACGCTCTCGATCCGGCCGCCGCTCTCGTCAACGTCCTTTCGGTCGTTGTCCGCTTCCGCCTTCAGGTCGGTGATCTGCAGGGCGCAGGCATCGCTACGATATGGCGGTGCTGGCGAGGGGACGTACTCTGGAGGCTCGAAGGTGGCGTAGGACAGGCCGAACGCTTCTCCAGGATCAAGGTGATGGCTGCCCATGCCGACCTGGGCCGGCACAAAAACATGTTCCTCTTCCACCCAGAACGACCATGCCTCCAGATCCTGGTTCTCCACGCCATCGAGGCTGGTGAGGAAGGCGAACGTTCCCGAGCCCTGCCATGCCGTCTTGAACGTCGACGCGCGGAGCGCGTCTTCCGCAGTAGGATTCGCCTTGAGGTGGACGCATTCCATTGTAGCCCGGTCGCTGGGATAGAGGACGATGATACCGGCGGGTTGCGCGAAGGAGATAGAGACCAAGATAAGCAGGATCATTGCAGCGATGACGGCTTTCATCTTTTTTTCCCCCGCAGGCGCTCTTGCAGCTCCTCGGCGAGGCGGCGCTCATCGAAGCCGCCTTTCTTATCGACGAACTTTTTAGCCTTCGGGAGCGCAAAGGCAAAGGCAAGGTTGGATCCCACATGGATGAGCGTGAAGGGGATCGCGGTGAGGAAGAGGACCGGCAAGGCGAAGGGCATGAAGATCGCTGAGCCGAGGTTCACGCAGACCTCATAGAACACAGTCGCGATGACCATCATGGGCACCACTTCAAAGAGCGAGGCGCGCTTCCGCATCAGGCCGCCCGCGGCGCCGATGGCAGCAAAACCTGCCGCTTGGAAGATCGTCCATGGCCCTTGCCCGCCCATGACCAGGAAGTTGGACGCGCCCAAGGCCAAGGCCCCTGTGGCAGCGCCCTTGCGCCAGCCAAAGAGCCAGCCGGCCAGGAAGGCGAAGAAGGATATCGGCTCGACGCTGGGCAGCGCCTGCATCGGCACGCGAAGCAAGGCGGAGCCGATGACAAAGGTCCCGAGGATGAGGTACTCCTTGAACCTCAGCGACGCGAGCATCGCGTCCAGGGCAGAGAGGGCGACCTTCTCCTTCGCCGTCGCCTTGAGGACTGTTGCAGCCTTCTGGTTGGACATAATATCCAACGAAAACCTTAAGAACTATAAAAAATTTGTGGTGGCCATGGCAGGCGCCATCGCCCACTACACGGACCTCGACATCCTGCACTGCTTCCTGCTCGTCGGCCGGTGCCGCAGCAGGGCCGCGCTCTCCTCCGCCCTCGGCCTCGGCGAGGGCATCACGCGCAGCGTCCTTGACGTGCTCAAGCGCAGGAAGCTCCTCGCGACGACCAAGGAAGGCCACGCGCTCACCGCGAAAGGGAGAAAGGCCCTGACGCAACTCTCGGCTCGATTCTCATCACCCGTGCCGATCAAGGTCGCCGGTATCCACGGCGAGCAGGCAGCCGTCATCGTGAAGAAGCCGAAGTCATGCTCTGTCGTCGAGGCGCGCGACGAGGCCGTGCGCGCCGGAGCCAAGGGAGCGCTGCTCTTCTTCTTCGACGGCAAGCTGCACCTCCCGCCGCTGAAGGCGAGCGGCAGGTATCAGGGCCTCGCCGGCCAGTTTCCGCTCCGCAAGGGCCAGATGCTCGTCGTGTCCTTCTCCGGAGAGCGGCGGCTTGCGGAGAACGGGGCTTTGGCGATGGCGCTGATGCTCAGCGGAACAAAAGGATTTCCTTAGTTAATACGACCGTCCGAAATAGGCGATGGGCGACTCCTTCTTGCAGTGGATGCACGGCCCGTGGCCTGGGAGCAGGCAGCGGCTCGTAGCTCCAGTCTTCTCCTTGATGAGCTTTTCCGCCTCATCGCAGAACGCGGCCTTGGCGAGGTTGCCTTCCTCAACCGCTTTCTCGAGCTCGTCCATGCCCTTGGCTTCCTTGAGGTGGTCATGCAGGAACTTCTTGGCTTTCGCGAAGAGATGCTCCTGCAGCTCCTCCATGGACTTTTCGATGAAGGGGATGATGTCCGCCTCCGGCACGAAGTCCTTCTTGCCGTCCCTCCTGACCACGACGGCCTGCTTCTTCTCCACGTCCTTCGGGCCGATCTCGATGCGGATAGGAACGCCCTTGAGCTCGTGGTCGTGGAACTTCCAGCCCGCGCTGTAGTCGCGGTCGTCCAGGTAGACCGAGAAATGCTTTTCCAAGCGCTTCTTGAGCTTTTCCGCCTCTTCGAGCACTATCGTCTTGTCTTTCTCAAAGAGGATGGGGATGATGACGGCCTGCAGCGGTGCGACCTTCGGCGGGATGACCAGGCCCTTGTCGTCCCCATGGACAAGGATCATGGCGCCGATGAGCCTCGTGCTTATGCCCCAGGACGTCTGCCAGACCTGCTTGTTCGCGTTGTCCTTGTCGAGGAAGTTGATGTTGAAGGCCTTGGCGAAGTTCTGGCCGAGGAAATGGCTCGTGCCCATCTGCAAGGCCTTGCCGTCCGGCATCAAGGACTCCAAGGTGAGCGTGTAGACGGCGCCGGCAAATTTCTCGCTCTCGGTCTTCCTTCCTGAGATGACCGGGATGGCCAGGAGGTTCTCCACGAGGTCGACGTATTCCTTGAGCATGGCCTGCGCTTCCTGCTCCGCTTCCTCCTTGGTGGCATGGGCGGTGTGGCCTTCCTGCCAGAGGAACTCTCTCGTCCTTAAGAACGGCTTGGGATACTTGAACTCCCATCTGACGATGTTGCACCACTGGTTGAGGAGCAGCGGGAGGTCACGCCAGGACCTGATCCACTTGGCGTAGCTCTCGTACATGATGGTTTCCGACGTCGGCCGTATCGCTAATGGCTCTGCGAGTTTTGTTGTTCCTGCCATCGTGACCCAGGCGACTTCAGGGGAGAAGCCTTGGATGTGCTCCTCCTCTTTCTTGAGAAGGCTTTCCGGGATCAAGAGAGGGAAGTAGACGTTCTGGTGGCCGGTCTTCTTGATCCTCTGGTCAAAGTCTTTCTGGATCCTCTCCCAGATGGCGTACGAGGCAGGCCTGAGTACCATGCAGCCGGAGACCGAGGAGTAGTCGGCCAGCTCGGCCTTCTGGACAACTTGGCTGTACCACTCGCTGATGTCCTGCGATTTCTTCACGGTGATGCCGATGGTGCTCTCGTTGCCTGCCATATCAGCCAATCGGTAGCAATTGCTTTATAAAGATTTCCGAATGGAGTTGGAAGATCCCCTATCCGCCATTTACCCTCTGTTTCGGGTGGCAGACGGCCAAGGTCGTCCCTGTCGTCACCCCCTAATTTCTCACAGGTGAAAATGATAACATCAGGTTTTTAAACAGCCTTCTGTTCGCCGGCGTGAATGGCTCCCTATTCCGCTGTGCTGATCCCTGAACGGGTCATCGCTGGCAATCCGCAGTATCTCCTGACCCGGCGCCGGTTCTACAACAAGCCGGAAGGCCGGCCTTTCCGGTATCCCGGCGAGTGGCTTGCCGCCGGCGGGATGAACGAGCCTGCCGACAGGTCTCCGGAGGAGACCGCGCTGCGGGAATTCCGCGAGGAGACGCGGTATGCAAGCGGGATTTCTAGCGTCCGGCTGTTCCGTGTCGGACACGAGTTCTCTCCTGGCCGCGAATACCCGATCCTCTTCTTCACTGCCCGCCTTGACGCGGAGCCTTCCCCTGAGCGGCTGCCCACCGGCGAGGTCCGGGAAGTTAAGTGGGACACCGCCGAGGGCTGGCTCGAGACCAAGCTTTCCGCCGAGTTCACGCGGCAGCAGCTGGAAGAGATCGCGAGGCGCAACCTCGGCGACCCCAGATACGGCGAGTACGCGACGATCACGCGCGTCGTGCCGTCGCAGGTGATATTTACGTTGGGGCTGCTGCGGGAGCGGGGGTTTAAGTAGTTATTAAAATTTGATGTTCTTATTTGAGTCCTATCGTTGCCTTTTCTAGTTAGGTGTTGTCGGGGACTTCTTTATCTTTCGGTTTCTTTTTTAAGAAGAAGGTAGGTGAATCCAGCGATTACTGCTGTTGCCGCGATTGCTTTTAGTATGCTTCCTAGGTCGTCTCCTATTTGTATCCAGGATATCAGGTTATTTGATGAGTCTTGGTAGCTTTCGTTGATTGATTTTACTTCTTTTGTTGGGTGTGTTTCTGCTATAGCTGATATTATTATCCCTCCGAGGATGAGGATTAGAACTGATTTTAGAATGAATATTGCTGAGGCTGTTCCTCGTTTTTTAAATACTCGGTTCCACGTATTTACAATCCATTCTCCTATTATATAGACTAAATGGTCCTTCCTTTTTCTTTTATCATGATAAATTTCTATTTGGTCTTTAATGAGTTGAACAATCGCTTCTGCGATAAGAAGATATATGATAATTCGAGCTATGATTGCTAGAGTATTTCTTGTCCATCCAATTCCAAATATCTCGCGTAGGATCCCGAGAAGTCCAATTGCTGCGAGAAGGACTGTGCACCACACAAGTCTCATTGTTGCTTTATTTAAATTGTTTTGATTGTGTATTGTGAGGAATAATTTTATTTTCTCTTCCCTTTTGAGAGTGTCTTTAGAATTTTGCTTTGGAATGAAGGTGTTTATTTCTTTGTATTCTTGATTGATTCTTTCGAATTGGTCTTTATTCATTTATATTCCGCCGAAATGGTTTATTCTGACTGTCTACATTCTGCGTGTATTATTGTGAAGTTTCCTTCGTCTATAGGTGTGTGAGTGCCTAGGTCTCTTCGGCCTACTTCTTTTAGGGTTAATGTGATCAGGAGATCGAATTCTCTACTATTTTTGATTGTTCCATCTTCTGATACTATCAGTTTGGTATTGGTGTATTTTAGGTCTCTGCAGTACCAGTAGTTGACGTTTTCTCCTTCTTTTTCTCCGTGGGTACATGTTATCATTAATTGAACCGGGTTTGAAAAACCTATTCTAGTTCCGTCGTTCCATGACTCTTGTAGTTGGAGGAATGCGGCTTGTCCTCCCATGCCTCCTATTTTCGGGGCTTCTGGATGAATTTGAAATTTCATACTTGTTGGAATGATCCCCGGAGGACACCCGTTGTTACTAAGGTTATTTGGTAGTTGAGTGCACCCCGCGAATAGTAGTAGTATGCAACTGAGTGTTGTTGTTCTCAAGTATTTCATTTTTATTTTCTCTTTTCTACTCTTTTTTACTGCTTCGAATGCAATATACAATCCGATTGCTAATCCGAAGAACGAAGCCTGGGTATTTATTATTTTATTAGAAAACCAATTTGTTGTTTTTCCGAGAATGATTAGTCCTATGGCTAATCCTAAGCCCGCGCCGATGAGACTATTATTCCATAATTCATTATCCATTTTTGGCCACTTAGTGATTATACGATGTTTTCCATTAGGTCAAATAGGTTTATCGGTTAATCCATTTATGGCATTTTGGACTTTTGCTATTGTCATTGGGAAGAGGATGATAGCGGAGTACCACACGCCTGGTATTACTGAGCAGATAAGTGTTGTTTTTACGAAGGTTCGGTTTTTGGGTACTTCTTTATTTCTTAGTTTGTATTGGAAATTTATTCTATCCGTGATGTTGAGCCAGAATTTGAATTGCCAGTAGATGTTATAGACTGGTATCAAATAGTATCCTATTGCTTTGTTTACTGTTGGATCATCTTCGTTTATTCTTGGTAGTTTTCCGTGTATTTTACCATAATATACTAGTGCAAATATGCCGAATGTTATGAGCGAGAGAAGAACGGCTAATGCTGGATGGAATGGTTTTAAAATTTTGTGTTTTTTATATTCTTCTTTTTCTTTTTCTGTTAGTTCGCTGACATATTTGAAGTTATCTTGATATACATCCTCAATTATTTTAGCTCTTGCTTCGGAGACCTCAACAATTTTTGATCTTACTGCACCGTCTGCCGCTAGAAGTGATTTGCATTTTGGGCAGCGGCCTGTTCCTTGTCGTATTTGTCTCCCACACTTTGTGCAGTAATATTCAGTAATCTTTGGCACTATGGTTCTTTGATATGTATGTTAATAAAATTATGCTTTTCCGAAGGGGGTAGAAGGCTAGGTAGGCCCTGTGTGTCTTAAGACGATTATTAGCGTTATTAGCGCAATAATCGCTTCAGCGATTTCTGCCATGTTTATCTACTCCGGGCGACTCCGTTGGTGCTCTACCATCGTTATCGCCTTGTGGATTGTAGTCATTGCACTTTATCGAGTCACTATCGCCCGGGCGATAAACACAGGGTTAATCCCGGTGAAAGCGATTGTATATTAATATTTTTTTATAATTTGCTCATTGCTTTCATTTCTGCTTATGTGTGTTCGACGAAGATTCTTGGGATGCCTTTTTTTCCTCTTGGCATGATCGAGGGTAAACCTTTAAATACCACAAACTCTTCTTTCACCGTCTGGGGGTGGTTTGATGAAAGGCGTGTTGTTCTTTGCTCTGTTCTTGATAGTTGTTTTCACACAAATCGCTGTTGCGGAATGGTGTTACCAAGAAACGGCAACTGTCGCAACGGGATGTGGTGGACTCGCCACGGGTAGATATTTAACCACGGGGTATTGGCATGGGAACCCCACTAATACCTATGATGGAGACTACTCAACCTTTGCCGAACAGCAAGGAATGAATGATGCTTTCCTCTACATTAATTATACTATCCCTTCCGTTGTTGGCACTAATATTTGGACCATTAAAGACGGAAGCCTCATAAACGTTAGTATACCTTTTGTATGCATGGGAACTTCTGGCACTTCAATTTCATTTAATGTCAGTTCGATTTGGTCTAGCGCAAATGTGATATGGCAGTGTCGAAACATGCAAACTCAAGAATGGGTAACGCTAAGGACAAGCCCATACAGTACTATCGCGATATACGAAGAATCTGTATTATGGAATATGTCTAATAACATTCCGCCCATCCTTGATTATATTCTCGATGCTTACGTCCTCCTCGGTGAGGAGCTCATCATCGACGCCAACGCCACCGACGCCAACAACGATACCCTCATCTACTCTTTCGATTCGGGTGAAATCGCTTCGCCTTACACGTTTGAAAGCGATACCGGCGTCTTCGCATGGACGCCGCTTACCAGCGATCTTGGTGAGCACCTGGTCGTCTTTTCAGTCTCTGATGGCGAATGGAACGATTCGCAGGAGGTCCTCATCACGGTCCACAACGCGCCGCCGATTGTCGAGCCCATCGCGCCGATCATTGTTCCTGAGACAGCTTTGATCCACGTGAACGTCACCGCCTCCGATCCTGAGAATGACACGCTGACCTTCAACTTCTCGCAGCCGTTCGACGCAAACGGCGAGTGGCAGACGACGCATGACCATTCAGGAGCCTACAACGCCACGGTCTCGGTCAGCGACGGCGTCAGCGTCATCGTCGTCAACTTCAGCGTCACGGTCACCAACGTCAACCAGCCGCCAGAATTGCTGTTCATCGAGGACAAGGCCATCGCAGAGAACCAGACGCTCGCCTTCAGCATCAACGCCACCGATCCGGACAACAGCAACCTTGACCCTGACGACAACAACACACTTAGCTATTCCATGCGCAACGCGCCGGAACATGCCGTCCTCATCGGCAACCGCTTTGCCTGGAACACGACCTACTACGACCAGGGTGAGTATGCCGTCGAGTTCACGGTCACGGACGGCGAATACCACGACAGCCAGAACATGACCATAACGGTCAACAATGTGCCCTACACCGACTTGGTCATAGCAAACAGCGACATCCTGTTCAGCAACGACACGGTATTAAAACGAACTCCCGTGACCATCACCGCGTTCTTCCACAATCCGCTGGAAATCGACCCAGACCAAGTCTTGGTCCGCTTCTACAACGGCAGCCCGTCAGGCAGCAACCTCATTGGCGAAGACCTGGTCGAGATTCGTATGCGGTCAGACTTCATCGCCCAGGTCGACTGGCGGCCAGAGCATGAAGGCGACTACCAGATAAATGTCTGGGTGGACCCGTTGAACAGCGTCCAGGAAGCCAGGGAAGACAACAACCTCGCGATAAAGACCCTCCACGTCACCACGAAGCCGGATGTCCGCATCAGGGACCAGGACATCAGCTTCAGCAACAACAATCCGCGGGCCGGCCAGCGGGTGACCGCCTTCGCCATGGTGCGCAACATCGAATCGTTGCCCACAGGCCTCTTCACCGTGCGGTTCTACTATGACAACTGGAACAACCTCATCGGCGAGCGTAACCTCACCCTGGACCCGTTCAACACCAAGATTGTGAACGCGACCTGGACAGCAGTACAAGGAACGCACACCATCTACGCCTACGCCGACTCAAGGTACCGGGTGGACGAGCTGAACGAGACGAACAACAGGGGAATGAAGAACATCACAGTCCAGGGAGGCACGTCCTCGCCGCTGTTCGTCAAGCCGGGCATCCAGATCGCGCAGATGGAATGAGGCGGCTTACCTTCTACATTTGATTTTTTGATTGTAGAGGGTAAGGACGGCAAACGGTCATTAAGAAAAGTATTTATATCTGATATACTTATCCGATTACATGGTATTGCGAATTCCGTCGATGAGTTGCGAAAAAAGGTCTTGTGGTAGTTTACGGTTTTTCTTCGGGTTTTAATACCTCTCATCGCTGATATAATTTCTTCCTATTTCCGATGAAGCTAAACTCTCGGATAAACGAAGACTGTAACGTCAGTGTTTTTAGATTCTAGAAGACAGTCACCATATAGAACGTAAAGGTGATGAACATGATCGAATTAATCATAATTATAATTGGTGTGGCCCTGGCCATGTTCTGGCCTAATGAGGAAAAACTTTATGAGCGTGTGATTCTACCAAAAACGAGCCCGCCGGTAGAAGTGAAACAAGAGATTCCCTTGCAAGAGAAATACTACGAGGCATTAAGGGTCGGCAACTATGAAATGGCCATTGCACATCTGCAACAAGCCATGCAGGCAGCGCAGGTCCTTAATGAGATGAGAAAGAATACGGTTCCTATGCTCGAGGAAAATACGAGTCCTATGGGCGAGGAACAAAGACGACAAAGAAGGGCCCTGGAAACATTAATCCAAAATACCTAATATTATTTTCTTTATTTTCCCGATGTCATAACATTCTTCAACATTCGAATTACTTTCAATATTGAATCTATTCAAGCTAACAAGGTTCATGAAAAACAAAGAGGCGTTGAGCTTACATGATTACGCATCTGGAACTCAAAACACGGCTGCTAGAAGCCTACCGGGATGCCTGTAAAGGCCCAAGAAATGGGGCTGCTGGGATTCGAACCCAGATCTGAGCATCCCGAATGCTCGATGATAGCCAAGTTACACTACAGCCCCTATACCTGAATGCGAAAGTTACACTTTTTCTCCCTCTCACACACAGAATATCCCACCTAGTTTTAATGATGTTTAAAAATCTAACGAATAACCAAACTTCAGATATTAACGTCCCTAGGCCCCCTGAACGGGAACCGAGATAATGTAATGACAAAATCATTACAAACTATTTAAACTACCTTGGCATGGTAGATTTAGGGGGTGGTGGAATATGAACCGGCAGGACTTTACAGATGAGGAATGGAAAACCCTACAGGAAGCTGTACGGATGTATCTTCAAGACGCAGAAGTATAGTGGTCAACATTATCAAAAATTGCCCTAATGACAAACCACTTTCTAATTGAAGGATCTCGTAAAGGGAACTTCTTCTCTAATCATCTAAGTTTAGAATGAAGCGACGGATGTACTCCGAAACGGACTGGAAACCGAGTATCCTTGCCCTTTTTACTATTCGCTTATACTCGTCTTCGGAGACCGTGAAACGAATCATCTTATCCATAACCATACAACTCACCCCTGATTATTAAGCCACTTAGGCTTATTAAGATTTGTGTACAAATCAACATGCTTTTTGAATAGAGCACCCCCTTAGAGAAACCACAACAACCCTGGGATTGCGTTATGGCGTCATGTACTCCTGCAAGGACCTGTTTTCAGCCGGATTCTCTGTATCCTCCTTGTCCACCACGGCATCATATATCATGCGGATCTTCTTCTCCATAACCGTGTCAAACCCCAACGAATTAATGCGCATGAACTCAGAAACAGTCTTATGACCCTTCGCCAGGGCATTATTCAGAATGCGCTCGTACTGCATAGGCGACACCCGAATCTGAATCAAACGATTCATTGGCATTTCTACACCCCCCACCCCGTAATTCCCCTTTCAGGCCATATCGTGTCATTACTTGGGAGGTAAGAAACCCTTCCAAACACAGATGTATCTAGTAAATAAACTTTTCGATTCCAAAACCGGAAAAACTGTTATTCCATCCGGAACCTTTTCGAAAGAACCAATAATTCTCCGGTTTTAACACAAAGAATAAAGAAAGAAGCAAAGGTATGGCTTCTCAAACAGCGAGATAACAAGCTAACAGCTGTCTATGATATGGCAGAATTTCAGGCCTAAGCCAATAAAGGAAATCTTTGATTAAATACGTTGATAATTATTTTCAGCAATCTGAAAACTTTTTAGCGCAATTCCTGGAAGACGAGGTAGATGTTCTGAATCAATATATGAAAGTGCACAATGTTCGCATGCGTTCACATCATAGTATTTATCAGGTGTATGCCCCCTGCCTTTATGATGGTGTTTTTTATCATCTGAACCTTTATAGTCTGGACAATCACTATTTCTTTCAGGTTCACATATCAGTCGAGGGGCGTTCTCGAAAGCGCAATCCGGTGTATAGTGAGGTACATGATTAGGAAATGTTTGTCTTATATAATTATGATCTTGTGTGTCAACAGATTCTTTATCTATTATTGAATCTGCCGGTCCGAAGATTGTAATAAAATTTTGTTTTGTGTTTCTTGTGAATTTTCTTCCTCTCACTTTCAGACGTTTTCCAAAAAGAATATCCTTATGAGATAAACGGTTCATGGGATTTTATCTTATGGCACTTCTTTAATGTAACCTTCAGCATCAAGCTCATTCAAAGCTCGACCAACAAGTCGTGGGGCAACATCCAATGTATTAGCTATCTCACTTAAAAATATTTTAGGATGAGTCTTTAAGTAGTTTTTAATTCGTTCTTTGATTTCTTGTATTCTCATTGTTTCGAGTTCTTTTCCGTTTAAACAAAGGGTTGTACCAGCTATAGACGAAAAATTGCTACCAGTTTGAAATATAGCTACTGTGCCTGCTGGATAATCCATTGTTTATTTCCTCTCGATTTCTTGAGATAATTCATTCGCAAAACTTTTAAGATCTTTTGCAAATGCTCGCTTATCTTCCACAGTGCTTTCGAATAAATTTGTCATTTTCTTTCCGAAAATTCCCGCCCTTAAAAGGATTTTTAGTAACTTACCTTGCGCTTCTGTTGGCATTTTTTCTATCATATCCATAATTCCTTTGGGATCATTGCCAAACTCCTTAATTATTTTGTATTCTTCCTTAAAATGTTCCTGGATAGATGCTAAATCATCAACAGCATCGGCCGAGCTATCAAAAAATTTATGGTAGAAAGATGCAAAAGCATTTACGAATTCATCTTGGTGAGCTTTTGGTTCTTGTGTCATAATGGATTACCTTTTGGAAGGGAAGAAAGGCGATTGGATTAAATAGTTTACTATTTGTGAATAGTAATTCATTACATCACCTCTTTGTAACACTTAACTTGATTATAACATATTTGGTGTAACCCATATATATAACCTTTGGAAGATCTATACTTAATTCTTCCCGAATTTGATCTACACCCATATTTAATTCTACAAAAATATAATCTAATGAATTATTTTCAATATTGAAAATTATAAGTATTTATCGGAAAATATCTGTAGCTCAAAAGAAACAAGGGGCTTTTAGCCCCTTCAGAATCAGTTTTGCCGCTTCTGCGATTGCTTGCAGGTTCTCCATGATGCGTTTGAAGTCTGCATCGTAGAGTGCCAGGTAGTCGAAGCTTTTGGCTTCGATTCCTAGGGCTTTGCTGACCACGTAGGCGGTTCCTTCTGCCTGTATCTCCTTCTGCTGCCTGGACAGCCCTTCCCGGTCAGAATCCCGGTGGAGGAGCTCGTGAGCCACCTCGTGTAGCAATGTGTTAACCTTGCTGTTCACGCTGAGCTTCTCGTCGATTACGATGCGCCGTCCCATGCTGGCCCCAAGCCAGCCCTGGTCCAGGTCTTTGAAGTCTACGAGGATGCCGCGCTCCTTGCAGAAGCCCAGGATGCGGTCCAGGAGGCATGCCTTGTCGTCGCCCTTGATCTCGATGTCCAGCTCCGGAAGCGGCTTTCCTTCGGTCTGACTTATATCAAAGACGCAGACCGTGAAGAAGTACAGGACGAACTCCTCCTTCTGCTCCTTGTACTCATCTGCTGGCTCGTTGGCTCGTTTTGTCGCGGGCGCGAGGATCCGGATGCCCTTCTCGCCCTTCCTTACCTTGCGGCCCATGCTTTCCCACGTCCGATAACCAGCGACCCTCGTTGGTTGTCGGAACTGCGAACGAATCAAGAGCTGATTATGGAAGCTGTAATTCCAGAACCTCGAAGCAGCATCCAGGTACTCCTGGAAGAACTCGGAAGCTTTAGCCCTGTCAGTGCCCTCAGCAAGCTCTTTCAGCTCAGATTCCACTTGGTTTATCCACTGGTTAGAATTCATTTTTCTTCGACCTCCGAAGCTTTTCTTTAGGCCGGAAAATAGCGGACGTTCTCTTATTGGTTCAAGCGACTGCCCGCAGGCGGAGCGGGCCTTATTCGAAGAAGAAGGCGGAACCATTAAGTTGGAACGTCTGCGGCCGGCAACCGGCGAAGGAGGTCGACTACGCTAAAGGTTGATCCATTGCTTCAACTAAGAATTTATACAGGAATTCAGGCCAAATACCGGGTCTTTCTCCATCGACCAAGTCCTGAAGAAATTTAATGGTAACACAATTAGTAGGGACTTCCCAATTCTGAATTAGGAGTTTCAGGTCTTCAAAGAGTTGAGTCGAGAATAACACCTGACTGTTAATATCTCTCAAATCATTCATCAAAAGATCTTTATCCCAATAATGAGTAAACTTAAATCGTTTTTTCGTGTTTGGAGGTTGAATTTTTCCTATTTTGGATTTCAGAATAGGCCACCTTCGTGGAAATTCCGTTACCAAGATATCAACCACATCAATAAATCGAGAGAAAAATACTATCCGTTTATCCAACTCTTCAACGTCACGGTTTTGAAGGTTAGACTCGTAATAATCCATCCTCTTTAGAACCCACTGCTTAAATTGTAAAAATGATCGTTCCGGTCTTGTTGAAAAGTGTTTAGTCGAAAAATGACTATAAAGAGTGTCATCTTGATTTTCTTTTCTAGGTTGTAGATAATAATTTTTAATGTGAGTTCTTTTTCTTGTGTTGCGACCTTTCTGGTCGATAATGTGCTGCAATATTTACGTTTGAGGGCACTGAAGGTTCCTTCGATCTTGTTTCGTTTGAGGTACTCGCCATAGTCGAAGATTTCTCGCAGCGCTCGACGATATTCACCTTTACATTTTTCGAGGGGTTTGAGCATGTTTTTTTGAAGGATGAGCGGGACACAGTCGACTTTCTCGACGAGATATGCATAGTTTTTCTCGCTGTCGTATCCGCGATCCGCATAGAGAATTTCTGGTTTTTTGATCAACTTTTTGATGAGGGGTATGAGCATTTTGCTGTCGTGCACCTTCTTCGCGCGCGTCTTGTGCGCGCGGATAAATCCGTTTTCCTGGTCGATGACCGCATGCAGAGTGATGAATCCGTCGACGGGGTATGCGCTGTTTCGTCGCATGCAGTAATAATGCGACGGGTATGTGCACTCGAATCCTGTGCTGTCGACGATGACTCCCTCAAAGTTAGGCAGCACTTTTTGGACTGCGTCGTCGAATGCGGAGAGGATTCTTGATGGCAGCGTCGTCAGAAAATAGGAAAGCGTGCTGAAATTCGGGATGCGATGCAGGTTCAAAAACTGAACGACCTTGCTCGTCCGCAAATCCTCGACGAGACTTCGCAGCGTGAGTTTCTTCTTGATCTTGTACAAGGACAGGAAAATCTTCTGCACCGTCGTGAAAACCTTCGGATCATGCTTCTCGATGTAAATCGGAATTTGGGCATCATGGCAGATTTTCAC
>JAZDHH010000013.1:0-78256 GCA_043806015.1 Nanobdellota archaeon
TACCGAGACGAACGGCACGGAGGAGAATGATCCTTTTCTTCGCTGTTCCGCCTTTGATTATCCTCAGTGTAAGATGGACAACCTAAGTTACAATGGAGGTAACACGTCTTGGTTCAGCCTGGACTGTTACACAGCTAATAACTACACGGTCAAGGGCTGCTATCACGCGAGTCCGAAGGACTGTAATAGTTCCTGGCTTAATGTCTCGGACAAGGTGACTGCCGCCTTCAACATCTCCTGCAACCAGGTAATTGCCAACGAGTCCTCTGGCCGGACGGCGATCGAGGAGGCCTTTGATAATACAGGCATTACGTCCCGCTGGACGAACAAGCAGGTCTATACCCGAAGTAGTTCAGCTCAGAATCTCGGCCTTTGGGACAAAGTGGCGCGGCTAGCAAACCATTTTTGGACGGTTAACTACGTGACCTTGGGGGAATCTTGGCAGAATGCCACGAACTTGTCCCCCAGCCTGTACCAGGCAGAATTCGCCAAGATGACGTATGACCAGCTGAAAGAGCAGGTGGAAGCGCTCATCGACACGACTAAAACAGGATAAACCCTGATCAATCGAGAAAGAAAAATAGGGAGTATATCCTCTTACTCCAGCCTTCGTATCTTCCCGTCCTTCTCTATCAGGTCGCCGCTGCGGATGAGGTCGTTGACAGCCGCCTCGTCGAACTGCTCGATGAGGTCGACAGCGTCCATTTCGCCGCGCTGCTGCACGAAGGCCAGGATGCCATCCTGCCTGCCTGCGCGCCGCTGCCGGATGAAGGCGCGCGCGGCCTTGAGGTGCTTGCAGTCCTCGCCGGTCTTCTGCAGCCGGGTCATGAAGTGCGGGCAGTCGCAGTGCAGCGGCTCCAAGGTCACGGAATAGAATTTCCCCTTTGTTGATTCGCTCTCGACCTTGAAGGTCGCCCTGATCTGCTTGACGTTCATAATGTATTGTTGAGGGAAGGATGGATAAGAATGTTTCTAAAAATAGCTCGGCATCCGCCACTTGATGCTGCAGCCCATGCTCGGCTGCTCCTTCATTGATATCTTGCCGGTCTTGAGGAATTCCGCGATCGCGTCGTGCAGCTCATGTTTTGTCGCGGGCTTGTCGCCGTGGCTGTCATCGATGCGGCTGTGGAACACCAGGCGATGCATCCGGTCGAAGAGGAAGGGGTCAGGCGTGCAGACCGCGCCATAACTCTTGGCGACCTGCTGCGTCTCGTCGTGCAGGTAGGGGAACATGATTTGGCCGGCCTTCACCAACGCTGCCATGCTCTGGAAGCTGTCCTCGGGATAGTTGTCGCTCTCGTTCGCGTTGATGCCGACGACGGCCAGCTTTCCCTTGAAGTCCTTGGCGATGCGGTTCAGCTCCGCGACCTTCGGCTTGACGTACGGGCAGTGGTTGCACATGAAGACGACAAGCACAGGAATGCCCTTGAACTGGCGGAGGCTGTAGCCCTTGCCGTCAGCGCCCGGCAGCGAGAAGTCGGGAGCGGTGTCGCCGCGCTTGAGTTTGTCGTAATCCGAAGCAGTGAGGACCATGGATGATCACCTAGCTTCTTCCAAAACCCTAGGGCTCTTATGCTTTTCGGAAAAATATAAATACCCGCCGGCCGCCTTTCTTGGAAAAAGAGGATGATACCCATGGCTATCAGCGAAAAAGACGTCCTTGTCCCTGCGGATGTGCCGTTCAAGATGCGGCACAAGTACATCACGAATTACCTTGAGATCACGCAGCGCTCTGGCCGCCTGATGCTCTTCGCCGGCGACCAGAAGGTCGAGCACCTCAACGACGACTTCTTCGGCGAGGGCATCGCCCCTGAGGACAACGACCCTGAGCATTTCTTCCGCATCGCGAGCAAGGCCAAGATCGGCTGCTTCGCCTCTCAGCTCGGCCTCATCTCCCGCTACGGCAGGGACTACCCGAACATCAACTACCTGGTCAAGCTCAATTCCAAGTCCAACCTTGTCAAGACCGAGCAGCGCGAGCCCTTGAGCACGGCCTGGTACACCGTCGACCAGGTCATCGAGTTCCAGAAGGACTCTGGCTTGAAGGTCCCGGCGGTCGGCTACACGCTCTTCCTCGGCAGCGAATTCGAGGCCGAGATGCTGCATGAGGTCGCCCAGATCATCCGCGACGCCCACCGCAACGGGATGGTCACAGTCATCTGGATCTACCCACGCGGCAAGGCAGTGAAGGACGAGCGCGACCCGCACCTCATCGCCGGCGCGACTGGCGTTGCCGCCTGTCTCGGCACTGATATCGTCAAGGTGAACTATCCGAAGAAGGAAGGCAAAGCGTCCGCTGAGGTCTTCAAGGAAGCGGTCCAGGCAGCCGGCAGGACAAAGGTCATCTGCGCCGGCGGCTCCAAGGCCGAGCCGCAGGCTTTCCTGCAGGAGCTGCACGACCAGATCCATGTCAGCGGCGCGTCAGGCAACGCGACGGCCAGGAACATCCATGAACGACCTCTTGACGAAGCCATCAGGTTCTGCAACGCCATATACGCAATCACCGTCGAGAACGCGAGCGTCGACGCAGCGATGAAGACCTACAAGGGCTGAAGATCCGCTTCCTTAATTGCGAGGCGAGCGGTGCGGAAATCTTCGGAGAACACTTCGCTCTTAAGAATCGCTATACGCCTCGAGAACAGCGGGCATTCCAGCACCAGGCTCTCGTACTCGCCGCCTTCGCCGGCGACGTTGATGCCGAACTTCTCCTTGAGCGCGACGAGCCTGTCGACGTCTTTCTCGGTGATCTCGCGGCCGAGCCAGCTGCTGTCCAAGCCTTCCGCGGCGACGGCGGTGAACATGATGCGGAAGCCGGCCTTCAGCAGCGACCTGAGCTCCTGCTCCTGGTCCATGTGCCACAGCGGCGCGAGGCTCTCGAGGCCGAGCTCCTTGCACAGCTTGTCGATCCGGCTTTTCTGGTATTCAGAGAAGAGCGCGCCGGTGCAGACGCCGCCTATCTTATAGGTGTCCTTGGCTTTCTTGAGCAGCGCCTTGAGGTCTGCGAGCTCCTTCTCCTTCTCGCCGAGCGTCATCGCCGAGAACAGGGGAACCCCCATCGCCTCGGCCTGCAGCGCCACAAGGTGCACGTCCGGCGTGTGAAACATGTAGCTGTCCGGGTTCGAGCTCTGCATAGAAAGGGCGCAGGCGATCTCATGGCCTTGCCTCTTAAGAAGGTGGACTGCAAAGAGGCTGTCCTTTCCCGAGCTGATGAGCGCGCCGAGTCTCATAAGACAGGGGAACGATCATTTCCTTTTAAAGCATATCGCTGCAAAAACCTTAAATACCTCCTGATCCGCTGTTCGGCAATGAAAATCAAGAGGAAAACACTGTACGCCATCATCGCGTTCTTGGTCGTCGCGGGCGGCGTCATGGCGCTGAGCCTTGTCCTCCAGCCCGAAGAGCCTGAGCCAGTGAGTCTTGATGACTTCGCCAAGTGCCTCACGGAAAAAGGCGCCAAGATGTACGGCGCCTACTGGTGCGGGCACTGCCAGAACCAGAAGACCGCCTTCGGCGAGAGCTGGCAGTACGTGACCTACATCGAATGCGGCCGGGGCGAGAACCCGGCATGCGACGATGCCGGCATTGAAGGCTATCCCACGTGGATTTTCGCGGACGGATCAAGGCAGTCTGGCGAGTTGACGTTCCCGCAGCTTGCGGCGAAGACTGGCTGCGCCTATAGCTAAAGCGAGACATTCTGCCAAAGAAGCGCTGGTCTATCCCTGCAGGTATCCGCATTCTCCCAAGTATTGATGCCCTGCATTTCCTTTATAAAGCTGGCAGAAAGCTTTATATATAAGTCCCCATATTTTCATTACTTTAGGGGGGTAAAAAATTGAGAGCTTTCGTGAAGGCAGCCATTGTCTTGCACTTCTTCTTGCTAGGCTTCTTTGCGCACTGGCTCTTCATCACCATCCCATCGCCGCTCCAGCAGCCGCTCTCGCAGGGAAGCATGGGCACGCAGGAACTGCATTCCCCCTACGACTGGATCGATGAGAAAGATATCAGCCTGAGCAACAGCCAGGTCTGCGTCAAGGTCGACCAGCCCATCCTCGCGGCCTTCGAGAACACCAATTCGATGGACCCGCTCATCGACAGCACGGCGAACGCCATCGAGATCATCCCCAAGAACCCGGAGGAAATCCATGTGGGCGACATCGTCTCCTACAAGTCCGGGAGCAACGTGATCATCCACCGTGTCACCGAGATCGGCAGCGACGACCAAGGATGGTTCGCGAGGTTCAAGGGCGACAACAACCCGGGCGAAGACCCGAACAAAGTCCGCTTCCCGGACATCCAGCGCGTCGCGCTGATGATCGTCTACTAGCTGGGAAAGAAAAGTCGCTCACACCATTCTCTTAATGTGCGGTGTACAGCGCCGCCACCGACGCCAATGCCCCTTCCAGGATCTTTCTCCCGGAATCAGTTTCCGGAAGAAGACGATAAGTCCCGCTTCCCGGCAGACGCTCGACGGAAAGGCCAAACTCCCGAAGGACCGACTCGATGAGGACATGGACCGTGCCACGGTCTTTATGGCGCATCGACACGGTGTTCTGCACGGGAACTTCTCCTTGCGGCTGCTCATCCAGTATCTGCCGCAAGACCGCGTAAGAGCCTTCATCGGCCTGGTAGAGGCCGCCAGGGCCTGGCCGGAGATGCAGCGCGCTATCGAGGATGAACGTGAGCGGGACCTGGGTCATGTGAGGTCCCGGCTTGCCAAGTACCACACAGGAATCGATGGTCGGTCTTTGTTCTGATGCCGCGCTGGATAGCGGGGCTACTGGGGTCGTTGTTTGATGGCTCATAATCTCACCTATAAAGGAAGGGAGTTTTATATAATTTATATAAATTTGCTTTTTCGCGCCAAGATTTAAATAGGACGGCTCTGTTGCGTCCTGTATGGAGCAGCTTGATGATTGGCTCAAGGCCGGCAAGATCGCGGGCGAGGCGCGGGAATACGCCAAGTCCATCGCCAAGAAGGGCGTCCTTCTCAAAGACCTTGCCGAGCAGATTGAGCAGAAGATAAAGGATCTCGGCGGTCAGCCAGCCTTCCCGGTCAACCTCTCCATGGACGCCTTTGCCGCGCACGACACCCCGGCGCCGGACGACACCCGCGTCCTTGAAAGCCAGGTCCTCAAGATCGACATCGGCGTGCATGTGGAAGGCTGCATCGGCGACACCGCTGCGACCGTCGACCTCTCCGGCAATCATGCAAAGCTTGTCGAGGCGTCAGAGAAGGCCTTGGCAGCCGCCATCGAGAAGGTGAAGGCCGACGCGAGCCTCGGCGAGATAGGGGCTGCCATCAACGACACCGTCGCCAGCTTCGGCTTCAGGCCGATCCGCAACCTATCCGGCCATGGCCTCGAGCCCTTCATCGTCCATGCGCCGCCTTCTATTCCCAACTTCGACACCAAGGACAGCACCAAGCTGGAACGGCCGATGGTCATCGCCATCGAGCCCTTCGCGACCGACGGAGCCGGCATGATCGAGGACAAGGGCGACCCGGTCATCTTCTCCCAGGTCAACACCGGCTCTCTGAGGACGCAGACGAGCCGCTTGGTGCTCGCGCACATCACCGACTATGCCATGATGCCGTTCGCGACGCGCTGGCTGCCGTTCTCAAAAGGCCAGGTCGCCCTCGCGCTCCGCGACCTGCGGCTGCACAACCTGCTGCACCCCTACCCGCCGCTCGTGGACAGGGCGAACGGCATGGTCTCGCAGGCCGAGCACACGCTTATCCTGACAGAAGATGAGGTTATTGTCTCAACGCGATGATTTCTTGACCCGCTTCCTGAAATCTGCCATGTTCTCCCATTCCACTTCAGGGAATGTGCCGCGGTTGTTGCAATTGCGGCAATAGTCCGGCCGGGTCATCAATTGGTCCGAGCCGGTCGGCGGGATGGTGATGTCGATGCCTCCGCAGTGTGGGCAGATTTTGACGAAATCCTTTTTCATGTCAGCCGCCCAAGGATGACTTCTTTCGCGAGCAGCTCCTCCTTGCCGCTCCCCATGTCGCGGAGCTTCAGCCTGCCCTGCGCGAGCTCGTCTTCCCCTACAAAAAGCACGAAGGGGATGCCCTGGCTGTTCGCGTAGTCAAGGTTCTTCGAGATCGAGCGGCCGACGATGTCAAGATCAGTGTTGACCCCGCTGTTGCGGAAGAAATGGGCCAAGGCGAAGCACTGCTCCGTCGTGTGGATGGGGATGATGAACAGCTTGGTCGTTGTCTTCTGCTCTCGCTTGGGCAAGGCGTCCGCGAGCACATCCAGGCCGAAGCTGATGCCGACTGCAGGCCACTCCAGCTTCGAGCCGAGCAGCTTGCCGATCATGGTGTCATACCTGCCGCCTGCCGCCACAGAGCTCTTGACCTCGCTCTCCGGCAGATACACCTCGAAGACCGTGCCGGTGTAGTAAGCAAGGCCGCGTGCGAGGCTGACCTCGAACTCCGCCTTGACCTTGAGCTGCTTGAGGTAGCCGAAGAGCTCTTCGAGCTCCTTGATGCCCTGCAAGCCCTCCTCGTTGGTGATGATCGTCTTCAGGCCTTCGAGATCGTTGGTGAGGAAGTCGAAGAGAGAGTGGATGACCTGCTCGGACAGCCCTTTCTGCTCGAGCTCCGCGAAAACAGTCTCGCGGCCGAACTTCTCGAGCTTGTCCAGGCTCAGGATTGCCGGTTCTTTGTCCTTGATGCCGACCTGCTCCAAGATTCCGTTCAACAGCTTCCGGTTGTTGACCTTGATGACCGGCTTGCAGCCGAGCTCGGAGAAGAGCTGCGAGGTGAGCGACAATAACTCTGCATCAGCGCGCATGCCTTTCGCGCCGATGATGTCAACGTCGAGCTGCCAGAACTCCCGGTAGCGGCCCAGCTTGATCGGCCCGTCCCGGAAGACCTTGCCGACGGCAAAGCGCTTGAAGGGCATTTTCAGGTTGGAGTTCATGCCGACGAATCGCGCCAGGGGAACCGTGTGGTCGTAGCGCAGGCCGAGGTCGCGCTTGCCCTGGTCCTTCAGCTGGAAGGTCTCCTTGAGGATTTCCGCTCCGCCTGTATATTTGGAAGAAAGCGTCTCGAAGCGTTCGAGCGTCGGCGTCTCCAAGGGAAGGAAGCCGAACCGGGCGAAGACAGCAACCGCTTTCGCTAGGATCTCGTTGCGCCAGAGCATCTCCTCGGGGAGGATGTCCCTTGTGCCTTTCGCGAGCTGGAGCTCCATGGGGATTTAGAACAGGTCGAGCTTTAAAAACGTTGCGACTTGGCATGAGGCTTTGCCTTGAGGAGCTTCCCGCCGTAGTTGTCCTCATAGCTCAGTTCCCTCGCGATGCCGTCCTCCTTGAAGGTCTGCAGCACGATCCAGGTCTCGGTGCGGTGCACGCCGGTGATCGAGCGGGGCGAATCGCCCTTGGTCGAGTAGAGGAACGCGGCGACATCCCGGGTGTGGTTGAACCTGACCTTGGCGATGACGTCCGTCTGCCCGGTGACCGTGTAGACATCAGCGACGCGCGGGTCGTTGAGCAGCCGGCTGACCACCATCCCGGTCTGCTTGTTGTCGGTGACGTTGATGTTGACGAACGCGGTCTCGCCGAGCTTGACCTTCTCGTGGTTGATGATGGCCCTGTAGCCGAGGATCACGCCATCCTTCTCCAGCCGCTTGATACGGTTGTGGATGGTCGATCGGGGGAACCCCAGCTTCTTGGCGAGGTGCGCAATCTTCTTGGTGCTGTCCAGCGAGATCTCCTGGATGATCTTGGTGTCGATGTCGTCCATGCAAGAAGGGACGTATGAGAAATATATTAATTTTTCGGCTAGATTTGGAAAAAAATCCAAGAAAAACAGAAAAAAATGTAAAAAAGGAAATGAAACGTTCCACTCTTCTTCGAGGTCGCGACGCTGCCGGACGGCCAGGGAGACTAAGGTTCAGCAAGAATAACAGGACAAGCCCGCCGCTTTACTTCGGCGCCCTATAGACACCGATACGGGTCCCGTTGATCACGAAGTGCTGCTCTTCTTCGAGATGCTGAGGCAGGAAGTCATGGCCATAGACGATGAGCCTGCCGGTCATCTCCTTGAGCAGCTTTGATTCCACGCCGCGGAAGAACGGCACATCAGGGTTGATGAAGATGGTGTCATAGCCCTGCAAGGAATGCTCGAAATAGTCTCCGTGGTGGAACGTCGCTGCCGGCACCTTGGGAAGGTGGGACAGCTGCCGCTGCATCTTCCGCGAGACCTCGATGAGCCACTCGTCGAACTCCACGCCTGCCGACTTCGGCCCGAAAAGCGACGCAATCATTACCACCGAGCCGTCGCCGGAGCCGAGGTCGAGGAACTGCCTGCTCTTCTCGAGCTTCAGCTTCTCGAACGCGGCGTAGACCTCGTGGCTGATGCTCGCGCCCCAGAAGCCCTTCGCTGTCGAGCGCATGGGCAGCAGGCCGTCCTTCATCATCTTCCGGTAGAAGTCGTCGTACTTCTTCTTGACCTCGAGGAAATGGTTATACATGACCCTCCAAGAGAATTGAGGTTATTTAAAGGTTGTGCTCATGCAGGAGCTTTCCGGGCTCTTACCTTGCGACGAGGAGCTTGCTCGCTCGACCGCAATAGAACGGTCTGAGGAACCTCTACGCCTAGCCCTAGGTTATAGAAAGGCTGTCTCTCCAATTGGCCGAGCAGCATGATTTTGAGGTAATCTTGCCGAGGCTCCTTTGCCGCTGGTCGCCTGGAGACCGTAAAGCTGACTAAGTCGTGGTCAACGGATTGGATCGGCGGAGGGAGGAGCGAGACCGGCTTTCCCTTCGTCGTTTTCGTGGCGTACTCGGTAAGGCCATTCTCGACGAATGCGATGAGCTGCTGCTCGAAGGGGGAATAGGCCACTTTTTTCTTGATTGGCAGCGTGACGCGATAGTCGCCATTTTCCTCATAGACGAGGATGGTGAGCGCTCGCGTCATGCCGTTCCAGGGCGCGAGCTGTTCCTTGAGCAGGTTGAACATTTCCCTCCCTTTAAGGATCGGGGGAGTCTCGAAGAGCGCGACCCCGCCCTTACTTCTCCACTGCCGGTATTCTGGCGTGTCCTCGAACGCTGCCTCGAGGTGAGGGAGCAGCTCGCGGAGCGTCTCGGGGGTGAGCTGATGTTCTGCGCAGAGGCCCTGCGCCCGGTCGTAATACGCGGACATCTTCTCTGCTCTCTCGACTTCAACTTTGTAGAAAAGATCGTGGAAAGATTGTGTGTAGGTCCCGGTCGGGATGTGAGAGGCTCTCGCGGCGGCGAGACGCTGCTCGAGGGTGTGCAGTCGCTCTGTAAGCACGGCGACGGTCTCACCAGCTCTATTTGTTGCTCTCTGGTCAGCTTCATCGACCGCTGTTTCGAGCTGCCTGATGCGGGCCTCATACGGGGGGATTCTTCTCTCCGCTTCCGTGAGCCTTCGGGTGATATCCCTCATCTCTCGGATGAGCGTCCCATCGACCTGGTCTGCGGCTTCTGCGATGGCTTCTGCAGGGGGCGCCTGATCGCCAAAAATCCTCGGTTCTCCGACAACGCATTGCATGTGGGGATCATGGTGATAACGAGAATTGATATCCGCCACCACGAGATTGACAAGCTCCGTGGCCGGTTCTTCGCCTTCGCCGTAGACATTGACGGTGTTTCTCCTCGCGGCCAACCCGACCTTCAATTCCGCCCCGAATCGCCCGTCAAGGTCTCCATGTTCCCTGAGATATCCGTGCATGAGGGCGAGAATGACCTCTTTGTCTCCTTCATGGGCGCTCGGGAAATGCACGGGGATGACATACGGCCGGGGTTCGGTAGGCATGGCTCTGGAGAACGCCTCGCCCTTTATAAATTTTTCTAAAATACTCACTCAAGAGTGGTCAAAAGAATCATTCGAGCGGTATCCCGCTCCAGAGCGTCCAGTCGTTGCTCGGCGCATAGGCGCCGAAGACGAAATACGGCTTGTAGTCCTGGCCGAAGTAGGAGTTCTGCACGTCGGTCCAGCCTCTGCCGCCCGGCGCGCCGATGCGCGTCGGCCCGGACAATGCGTAGATCGGGCTGCCGAAATGCCGCCAGGTCTTCATGAGGCCCCAGAAGTCCCCCTGGTCGACTGAGGCGTCAGCTCCCGGCTCCGCGGTCAGCGCCTTGTCGTAGCCGTACTTCTTCAGGATGCGCACCACTTCCTTGACCGGCGCGTTGCCCTGTCCGACAGCGAGATGGTCGTCGGTGAAGCCGAGGTTGTCGGTCAAGTGCACGTTGCCGACCATCTTGGCCTTGGCGAGCTCCTCGAACTCGCGCAGGTACCATTGCTCGAAGCCCTTCTGGTTGTCCTCATAGCTTTTCTTAGGGTCGGATTGCCAGAACTTGCGCCACATGTTCATGTGACCAGTATCAAAAGTGACTTTGATGTGCTGCTCAGCCCGCTTCGCCGCTTCATCACGGGAGATTCCTTGATAATAGTTGTTCTCCTCTTGCTTGATGACGTAACGTTGCTGCTTGGTGTCCCAGATCTCGATAGGGATGGTCTTCTTGGTCAGCATGTCGACCATGCGCTCGCGTGACATGGTGACCAGCTCCTTGAGCTCGCGGGGATGGCCGCCGTAGCGCTCCGGGAAGATGTTCTCCATGGAGATGAAGATCGGCTCCTTGGTGTTCTTGCTGCGCTCCATCGCGTGGATGCCTGCTTCCGCATAGCCCATCAGGCCCGCTTCATACGTCCGCTTGATGGCAGAGATGATATGGCCCCTGGTCTCGCGCGTGTCTTCCGCCTGTTGCTCCTGCGACATGGACGCCTGCTGCGCGAACTCGACGCCGCGCTCCGTGTCCTTGATGAGCTTGTCGATGAGCTCCACCGGATCCTTAGTTTCAGGCGGCACAATGCCGCCGGTATAACGGGCGATGGTGTCGTCGGTCTTGAACAGCTTCCATTGCTCGCTCGCCGGAAGCTTCTTCTTCGCTTCCGCATAATACCCCCTCATCTCCCGAAGCTTCTTGAGCTGCTCCAACTCGCGGGAGATGCCCTGGGCGTACTGCAGCGCCCAGCCCCGGCTGTGGCCTTCCTGCGTCTCCAGCGTCGCCTGCAGGTACAGCTCCTCGGGGAGGATGGTGTCTTTCACCGTCAGCTTGTGGCCGAGCTTCTGCTCCTTCAGCTTGTTGCGCTCCTGCGCCTCCTTGACGAAGTCATCGAAATGCCACATCTTGACCGCGAAGCGGCCGGTGTTCTGGTCGAACTTGGGGACCCTGCCGCGCTTGACGTCGAAGGGATCGACGATTTTCCTGCCTTCGAAATCAATGTAATCGCCTCGCTGGATCTGCACCTGCCTGCCGTTCTGGTCCACGCCTTGATATTCCTGGTCCGCAGTGTTCCACACGGCCCTGGCGACCAAGCGGTCCTTCTGCACAGTGGACATGACCTGGCCGGTGCGGTCGTCGATTACCCTGTAAGTAGCGTCATACGGCTCGTAGAATTGGCGCTTGAACATGAGCTTGCCGTTGGCGTCGTAGCTCCACGGCTGGTCGACCAACGGCCTTTCGAACTCGCCGGTGTGCACGACCACGGATCCTCCGCCGGTCGTGTCGGCCGCGAAGTCGATGGCTTTCTTGACCTCGTCGACGCCCATCTTCTGGTACTCCCAGGAGAAGTTGCCGTGCTGGTCCACGCCGGAAAGCCCCATGAGGCCGTACGCGGCGTGCGTGGTGAACTTGACGTCAGCGATCTGGCCGACCTCCTTGATGGCTGTCCTCGCCTCCTTGCCGTACATCTCGGGCGTCTGCGCGTTGCGCTGGCCGTGGAACACGCCGGGGAAGCCGATCTCGATGGCGTTCGCGCCCGAGCGAATCTTGGCCTGGATGCCCCAGGGGTTCGCGGCCGCGATGCCTAAAGGCACTGACATGCCGATGTCCTTGACGCTCAGGTCGGGGGGAGCCTCTGTCTCGCTCTCGAAGGACATCTCGGTGGGCATGTCATTTACCGGGATCGTGACCTCGTACTCGCGGTCCATGGGCGTCGCGTAGTTGGTGTTGAAGATCATGTCACAGGCCTTGGTATTTCTTTATGTTGTAGAGCACGTTCCTCGTCGCGACGAGCAGGTTCGCGACATCGGTGGAAACCTGGAGTCCCTCCAAGCCTCTGAGCCGGTCCTGGATGCCTTGCAGCTGGTCGACATCCTCCGGCTGCAGCGTCTGGTAGACAGCGCCCTTGACGAACTCGTAATCCTGGATCATCTGGTAGCGGATCGTCTCCCCTTCCGGCGCCGCCTTCTCCTCGACGGTGGCTCCCTCGCCCTGGAACAGGTCGCTGATCTCGACGGGTTTCTGCTCGGGCGGCTTCACCATCTCCGCGACCCTGTTGCGTTCGAGCTCGTTCCTGGACTCGTGCAGGAGCTTCTCGGTATCCTTGATCTCCTTCTCGCGGTCGCGGATCTCCTTCTGCAAATCGCTGGAGAGCGCCTTCAGCTCCTCGATGCGCTGGTCTGGCCGCATCTTCCGGAGCCTCGCGACGTCGATGGCTACCATGTGAGCATGCCGTGCGTCTTCTTATAGTCCTTGTACACGTACCAGATGTTCCACTTCGCCTCGTTGCCCGCCGTCTTGCGCTCGTGCTCGACCCAGTACTTGTCCTTCTCCTTGCCCTTCCCCGTCTTGTTGCCGAAGAAGCTGCCGACGATCTCGCCGAAGCCGAAGAGCACCGAGAGGAAAGGGTCTGCGGGTGAGGTCCCCTTCTTGACCTCCTTTTTCGGCTCTATCCCTTTCTTGTAGGATTCGTGCAGCGTGTCCCCTGCCTCTTTGAGGTATTTTTCCATCTCGCCCCCAAGAGCCTCCATGGCCGCCTTGAGCGAGGAATCCACCTGCATCATGAGCTCGAAATCCTCTTCCTCGCGGAATTTCTTGTAGCTCTCGATCTCTTCCTTGGTCCAGGCGTACGCGCGCAGCGTGACCTCTGTCTTGCCGACGTGCAATGGTCCACGCTGGTAGCCCTCCTGCTGGTAGCTCATGCTCGGCCGGGTGCGGTAGTAGAACGTGGCAAGGACAACAGAATAGACGAGCTCGTTCACCTTGGGCTCGCGCTCCACCTCGAAGCGCTGCGGGAACTTCTTGGCGAGGAACTCGAGCTCCACGATGGACCCCTCGAACGCGGAGATCAGGTCCGGGCTCTTGGTGAAGTCGCCCATCTGCAGGCGCTTGATGTTCCTCAGGTAAGGCCTGACCCATGCCATGTACAGGTGGATGATGTCATAGTGCTGGCGGAGGTATTTCAGCGTGAACATCCGCTTGACTTCCAGCTCCTTGAAGGTCGCCTTCTTCCATTCGATGTAGGTCCGCAGCTTGCGCTTCAGCACTTCCTTGACCTTGCGGTTGAACTCGAGCTTGTCCACCATCGGGTCGACCTCTTCCCCTGTCTGCGGGTGGATCTTGAAGAACAGGTCCGGCAGCGTGATGAACTGCAGCTCGCGCGCCATGCCGTACACGGAGGCAGGATTCTTGCCGCCCTGCTCCACCAGGTCGATCCATATGCCCTTGAGCGTGATCTCCGCTGACTCCGCGCCGCGGCTGCCCTCCTTGTAGCTGTCCCGGTAATAGGCGAGGCGCTCGTCGATGATGCGCAGCTCGCGGACGAGCTGGAACAGCTCCTTGACCATCTTGCCGACGGTCGCCAGGAACTGGCTCACCTTGTCCTGCTGCAGGCCGAGGCGCTGCTGCGATGCCCCGAAGAAGGCGCTCTGCTCGGATGCGGTGAACACGTCGGTGATCTTCTCGATGTCCTGATGCGGGTAGCCCTGGTTGAACTGCACCCATTCGAGGATCCAGTAGTACATCTCCTCGATGGACTGGGCGTGCGTCTCGAAGATGAGCCAGTAGCGGTTGACCGCCTCGGGATAGCCGGTCGTGGAAACGACATGGCTGCCCGTGCGCGCGGAAGCGACCTCCGTCTCCTCCTCTTTTTCGAAACCGAACTTCTGGAGCAGCTTGCCCTCGTCCATGGTCAACCTTCAGGACTGGTGTCCTTATATATCTTTCTTTGGTAGAACGTGACGCAGAAGCCGGACTGGTCGATGACCGCGGCGTCCGCCTTGCCGCTGAGCAGGGCGACGGCCTCCTCCCGGCTTGTGCTGCCGAGGAAGCTCCGCAGCAGCTTCACCTTGACGAGCTGGTGGCGCTTTAGCAGCTTCCGCAGCTCGAGTACGAGCTCGTCGGTGATGCCCTTCTTGCCGACCTGGAGGATCGGCGCAAGGGCTTTCGCCTGCTTCCTCAGATCAGGGATGGTGTTCATGGCCAAGGTGGTGGCGGAGCTTCAGCTCCTCGATGTGCTTGATCTTGTGCGAGAGCAGCTTCCTCAGGTCCGTGGTGACCTCTTCGAGGATGACCGCGACATGGTCGCCCCCGATGAAGTGTGGCAATATCACGTAGTCGGCCCCGCTGTCATAGAGCTCGAGGGCGTCTTCGAGCTGGTAGGCAGTGACGAAGATCGACGTCTTCGGGTTCTTCTGCTTGATCTTGCGGATGAGCATGAGGTTGTCGGTCCGCTCGGAGACGGTGGAGATGACGAGCTCGACGTGCTTGAAGTCTATGCGCTCCAGCATCTCGATGTCCGAGATGTCGCCGTACATGCAGTGGATGTTCTCGGCGACCAGTTTCCGGATGATCTCCGGGTTGAAATCGATGACTAGGAGCCGCTTCTTCATGTTGCGCAGCTTGCGCACGATGCTGTAGCCGGTGCGGTCGTAGCCGATGAGCACGACATCGTATTTCGCCTTGTCATCCACGAACTCGAACTCCCGGATGGCTCCGCGCAGGGGCATCCGCTCCAGGAACTTGCGCAGGATGGCGTAGAGCTTCTTGTCATACTCGATGAGGTAGCTGGAGACCACGATGCTGATCGAGGCGATGAGGATGGTGAGCGTGAAGATGGACTCGGAGATCTGGCTGCTGAGGAAGCCCGCGGTGACGATGATGATGGAGAATTCGTCGACGGGCGTTAGGCTGATGGCGGTGAGGAACGAAGTCCTGATCGTGTAGCCGAACATTGTGACGAGCATCATGATGAAGAACGGCTTGAACAGCAGGACGAAGAGGACCATGATGGCGAGGGTGGGGAGGAGGGAACCGAAATGCGAGAAGGTCAGCTCCATGCCCAGTGTCACGAAGAAGATCACGGCGAAGAAGTCACGCACCGGCTTGATGCGCGATGCGATCTCCCAATGGTAGGGCAGGTTCGCCAGGGAGACGCCGCCGATGTAGGCCCCGATGGCGATGGACAGGCCGAAGGAGTGCGAGATCATGGCGAAGAGGAAGCAGACGGACAGCGAGAGCAGCACGAGGAGCTCCGAGAACATGGCCCCGAACCGGAAGAGGTTGGGGAAGATGACCCTCGTGAGCAGGTAGAGCAGCGTGAGGACGACGGCTCCCTCGAGGATGGCGAGGAGCGGGAACCGCACACCGTCAGGGCTCAGCACGGCCAGGAACAGGATGCCGAGGATGTCCTCCATGACCAGCATACCCAGGACGATCCTGCCGTGCAGGGTGTCCAGCTCCTGCTTGTCCGAGAGCAGCTTGACCACGACGAGCGTGCTCGTGGCCGAGAGCACAAGCGCCAGGTAGAGGGATTCCTTGACCGTGAGGCCGAGGGCGAGGGCGACGATGAAGCCTGCCAACGAGAGCAGCACTGCCTTGAGGATGCCGCCCCAGGCGCCGACGTGGCTGATGGACTTCAGCCGGGAGAAGTCCAGCTCCAGGCCGACCATGAAGAGCAGGAAGGCGATGCCGATCTCGGCGAGGTTGCGGATGAGGCCCGCATCGGTCACCAGGCCGAGCATCTCCGGCCCGATGAGGACTCCGGCGAGGATGTACGCGGGGATGAGCGGCTGCTTGATGAGCCTCGCGAAGTAGCCGAGCAGGGTCGCTATGATGACCAGCATGCCGATATCGAAAAAGACGTTTTCCATCCTCTTTTCTCCCATTTTTGTATTCCGGCGATTTATAAATGTTGCGCCGCAGGAAACGCCGCTGTGAAAGAAGATTGACACTATTATCTAGTGGTAATCACAGAAAAGCTTAAAAAGTGGACCTGCTTCCGCCTGCCCATGGGCAGGCAACAGAGCAAGGAGATGGCCGACTTTCTCGCAGACAGGCTTCTTGATACAGGAGACTATGAAGGGTTGAAGGCGGAAAGGGGTTGCGTCGTCGCGCGCCGCAAGGAAGCGGCATCGCTCCCGAACCGGCCGCGCACCTCACGGATCTTTATCCATTCCGAGCCCATCTCGGCAAAGAAGCTGACCGACCAGGTCGCGCAGGCCAGCGAGGCCGGCGAGAGCAGCGCGCACGTGCTCTATAAGTATCCTTATGGCCGGGGCAGCCTCTGGCGGCCGCATCGGATGGTTGAGGAGTATGACGGCCCGGGAACCTATCATGCCACGCATCCTTTAGCCAATCTGGATCATTTTTCGCAAGAATTCATCGACGAGCTTATCAAGTTCCGTTGGGCTGAGATCTGGGTCCACTGCCTTCAAGGCGAGTTCCCGCTCTATTATGACCCAGGAAATCAAAGCCTGACCCTATTCGCTCTGGACAGCGTTCAGGGGGATTATCGGCGTGAAGGCCATCGGAGGCGCGAGGAAATGCCGCTCACGTATCATCCCCGGCCTATTGACGACTTAAAAACGTTCACCGTCGCTCCTGCAAAATCCGGATACCCCAGATCGTTGGACGCGCTTCTCGAAGGCCACAGCAGCCATCAAGCACATACGCTCCTAGGAAAGACCGACAACCCGCTCATCGCAGGGATCATCCCCCTTCCTGAAATTCCAGTCGCAGATGACAACGAGCGGAAGCTCCGCTGGATGTACGCGATGCTCATGGCTTACCATGCGGACCCAGGCATGGCGATCGGGCTTCCCCTAGCGTTGCAAGGCATGAGGGAACGGTTCGCGAAACAACTGACCGAATACGGCCTCGAAGGAGACCACCGATTTTCTCTCGACGTCATATCAGAGACTGCAGAAAAAATGCAGCGCTATCATCCAAGCAAAGTCATGGTGCAGGGAACAACTGAGTCAGGCGATGGCATCGTCACGTTCACCTTCCCAGGCGTCTCCAAAAAGCCGCACATTACGAAAGAGGAATACACCGCGACGCTGCAGGCTGCCGGAGGCCAAGTGCTCGGCTCCTGCGACTGCCCCGGCTTCCAGTCCAGCGCGAGGAACGGGACGCCGCACTGCTGGCATCTCGGCCGCGCTACCGAGATCTACCAGCTACACTACCGGTCTCTTTTCCAGCCGCCTCGATCGATGCGATGAGGTCGCTGGCAAGAAATCGCGGGTTTTTCTCGGCGGTAATCTCTCCCGCGCGGCCGCACAAGAATGCCGCCTTGCATGCTGCATCGAACAGCGGCATGGTCGCCGCGAAGCCTGCGCAGAGTCCGGCGAGCACGTCGCCAGTGCCCCCGACCGCCATCCTCGGCACTCCGGTGACGTTGAATTTCCAATCCTGGCCTGAGATGATAAGGTCCACGGGCCCCTTGAGGAGGATGACGTTGGAACCGAGCTTCGGCTGAAGCTTCGATATCCCTTTTTCCATTGCCGTGAACTCTTTTCGGCATTCTATTTTCCTGAACAGCTTCCGCTCGAATTCCATTACTTGCGTGAGAAGGGCAGACCTGATGCCGGAATTCCGCATCAGGCGCTCGAACTCGCCGCGGTGCGGCGTGAGGATCGCGTTCCTCAGCTTTCGAAGATCTGCGCAATGAAAGGCGTCGGCGTCGATAACTTTTTTTCCAGGAAAGCGGAGCAACAAGGGGATGGCGTCGCTCCTGCCCATGCCATTGCCAAGCAGCATGGCATCATGCCGCACAGCCTGGATTGCAGAGAGGTGCTCCTTGGTGATGTCGTCGCCTTTCAGCTTGACCGTGATCAGGTCAGGGCTCATCACGTTGATGGCCCATGCGACCTTCTTGGGAGCAGCGACGACAACCAGGTCAGAAACGGCAAGCGCGGCCATCCCGGCGAGGTAGGGTGCGCCGACATAGAGCGATGATCCGCCAACCACGAGGATGCGTCCGTGATCGCCTTTGCGAACGAATCGGTCTTGTTCAAGCTTTCTCTGCTGTTCCACTTGACTTCTCAGAGCGACAGTGGGGACGGGAAGATTGAGATAGGTAAGCTGCTGCGGGACGCCGATGCTCACCACAACAACTTTTCCGCGCGCCTCGGGTTTCGCCACGTGGAAGCAGACCGTCGCTTCGACAGGGAGGTCATCGCTGGTCGGCACATCCAGCGCGATGACGCGCCGCGCCTTGCGCATCTGCAACACGGCGCTCGCGATGGGCTCTTTGAGCGGCAGCTTCCTGCCGGTGCCTAGGATTGCGTCGATGACAAGGTCATAGGCGTGATAATCCGGTTGCTGCACGAGCAGCCGCTTTGGCAGCAGCCGCCACTGCCGCGCCGCTTCCTGCTTCATCTTCGCAGCGTCGCCGGTGAAATGCACATTGACAGAATATCCATTTTTCGCTAGGTGGCGGGCGCAGCAGAACCCGTCGCCCCCGTTGTTGCCATGGTAACAGGTGACGAGGATGCTGTCGGTCTTCTTCGCGACCTTCGCGATGTAATCCGCTGCGGCGCGGCCGGCGCTCTCCATGAGCTCGCTGGTGGTGACGCCGAAGCTGGCGCTGTAATGCTCAACCAGTTTCATCGATGACATTCGGTATCCGAGATGGTGATGATTTCCGTACGGCCATCTCCTTCTTTAGGTGCCACGCGAATATAATATTGTTCGTCCCCTCTCTCAGCTAGAAGGATATAGGACGCGAATTGATGAGAAAAGCGTTTTTGCTCTTGAGATTGAAGCGTGACCGTGAAGCCTTCCCACCTGAAAGCATATTCTAGGGTTTCCCGAACGGTGTCTTCGATGTACAATCCGGGGTCGATGACAATCTTGCCCTGACGCGGGTCTTTCCGATCTTTCCGCAGTTCGGCCTTTTCCAGAGTGATCCTTCCGTGACCGACGTGATTCATACGACCTAGGCAGGCGAATACCCTGTCCAGTAAACCGGCTGAAGCTGTTTCGGGATCCAAAGCGCTCTGGAGATCTGCGAACGAGGTAATTCTCGACGTGGATTGAGGCATGAGATAAGAAGGTGATCGCCTATTAATAAAAGTTATTCCATCGGGAGGTCATTTCACAATGCTCATGTTCCCCGGCGGGAGCACGCTCATCACCTGCTCCTGGGTGATGGCGAACGCCGAGGTCTTTCCGAACTCCTTCTGGAGTTTCCTTACGACGTCGCTCTTCTTCTTGTCGCCAGGCTTGAGCTTGATGAATACAGTGCAATGCTTCTGCACGGCTGAGAGCGGAGCGGCCATGACACGGCCGTCGGGCAGCAGGCCTGCGGCGAAGTCAAGGGTTACGGTGAAGTTCTCCTTCCTGCCGTTGATCATGAAGCTGCCTTTCTTCATATACTCGCCCGCTGGCGCGGAGAACCCTATCTGCTCGGGCGGGACAGCATAGACGTCGAGCGATGAAAGGCCGAGGCTGAAGGCCTTTGAATTGATTGCGCAGAACTGCGCGACCTCGGCCTTCTCCTGCGCAGTCGCCTTCTCGGCCTTGAGCAGGCAGAACGGGCTGCCGGCGATGTCCGCATGGAACACGAGGTCGCCGGGCTGCATCTGCTTCTTGATGAGGATGTCGTTGGTCGTCGCGTCCCTTCCCCCGATGACCAGGTTTCCCTCAGAGGTCAGCATCCAGCGGAACTTCTCGTACCATTCCTTCTTGGGCATCTGTTTCTCTGACTTCGCCGCCTCTTTGACCCTGTCGATCCTCTCCAGCTTCTTCTGGGTGATGGCGATGATCTCATGGACGCCGTCCAGCTTCTGCTTGGCTTTCTTGGCCTTCTCGAAATAGTCGCCGGCGTTCTCTTCTATTCCTTTCCCCAGCGAGAGGGTGATGTCCATGCTCTTTTCAGGTCATCAGGACTATTTAAAACTCTCGGAAATTGAAGAATAAACAAAGGCAAGGATTATCTTGCTCGTCGAGGCCGCTCGAGCACCGTGATGATGCTGATGCCGTAGGGAAGCGGGATGCCGTGGGCGATGAGATAGTTTTCAATCGTGAAAGGGAAAGCGAGGACCGCGTTCACCGCGGGAGGGAAAGGGATGTAATCATACCCCTTTTTACGGGACATCTTCGACAGCCCTCGATAGACCAGGAAGAGGGGGGAGAGGAAAAAGTTCCAATATGAGATGAACTTTATGCGGAATCCCGCTTCATGGACGACGTGCTTGACGTCCTTGAGGGAATATCGGCGGAAATGCCCGGCCGCTGTGTCGTGGCCGGAGAAGAGGTAGTTGTGGGCGGGGACATTCATGATGAAAAGGCCGCCGGGCTTGAGCGATGCGAAGATGTTGTTGAGTGCCGCGCGGTGATGCTTGACATGCTCGATGACATCATAAGCGATGGCGAGGTCGTAATACCCCTTTTGCAGGGGGTAATCCGTGATGTCCCCGTGGAATATCTGGTCGCAGGATTGCCGCGGCACATGGGTGAGGGATTCGGCGTCGATGTCGATGATGTCTGTCTTTCCGTGCTGCTGCAGGATTTTCAGCTCGGCCCCCATGCCTCCTCCGACGAGAAGGATGCGGTGGTTCTTGCCGGGGGCGAATTTCTTGGTCAGTAGCTTCGAAAGCTGGTATTTCCCCTTGAACCAGAAATAGGATTCGCTACCGCCGATTTTCGTGTAGTCGAGATGCATGAAGAGGATGTGCCTCACGGGGGATTAATAAAGGTTGTCCTTTATGCCAGGGTCTCTCAACAAGGGCTTGCGGCGAGCAGGACTCCTGGATAAGGGGTCATGTCTTGCGAGAAAGGGGAGATGGCTGTTACGAAAATTATTAATAGCTGATCCCTACCCGCGTCACTGAAATGAACATGAAAGGTTGGGGTGCCCATAAGTATCATCTCGCAGCCATCTGCCTCCTGGTGATCGCTGTCTTTTTTCCGCTCCTGCATCTCCATCAGATCCCGCCTTTCGGGAATGATTTCTCCGAGAATCATGTCATGCTCTTCAGCCAGCTGCGGGACGCTTGGTTCAAATACCAATCCCTCTATCCCCAGTGGAACCCGCTCGTCCTCTCGGGGACGCCGCTTTATAGCAAGCTCCTCGGCCCCGGACCTTTGTACCCGTTGAACATCCTCATGTTCTTCACATCCGATGCCATATCCTTCGCGAACCTCATCCATCTCTTTTCCTATCTCCTCGCGGGGATCACGATGTATGTCCTCGCCTACCATCTGACCAAGAGCAAAGCCGCCTCGCTCGTGGCAGCGATAATCTACGTACTTAACGGCTACAGCATGATGCTCTTCTCCAAGGGATGGTCGGAGTACATCCGGGCCTTCGCCCTGTCGCCCCTCGTCTTCCTTTGCGTACATCAGGCGGTGAGGGCGAAAAAGTTCATCGTCCCGGTCGTGATCGCCGCGATCATCCTCTTTTTCCAGCTCGAGACCGGCGGGGCCAACATCATCCTGTGGACGCTCTTCATGATCGGCTTGTATCTCGCGTTCAGCGTCATAGGACCGAGGATGCACCTCCGTGCGATGAAGCTCGGAGCCATCGGCATCCTGCTGCTCCTCCTCTTCTTCGGCCTCGGCGCCATCCGCCTGCTCCCCTACCAGGAGATCAACAGGCTCTCGCCGCGCGCGGAAGGCGCGACAGAGACCGAAGCCCTGGTGTACCAGAAGATCGATTGGCGATGCACAGCCGACAGCTATCGTTGCCTCAAGGACCTCGTCGAGCCTGGCTTTCCTCGCTTCGACCGTACCGGGTTCGACTTCAAGATCGGCCTCATCGGACTCTGCCTGGTCATCGTCGCCTTGGTCTACCGCTTCAAGAACCGGACGGTCCTCTTTTTCGGATTGCTGCTCCTCCTCATCGTGCTTCTCGCCCTCGGCACGAAACTCATGTACCTCCTCTGGAAATTTGTCCCTGGCTTCTCGACGCATCGTTACCCGCATCGCGCCCTTTTCCTCTTCGGCTTCGCCGCGAGCATCCTTGGGGCGTTCGGCGCCAAGACGCTCTTCGACCGCTGGCCCAAGAGGAAGACTATCCTCCTGGTCGCCTTGTCCGCGCTCCTGGTCTTCGACCTCGGGGTCATCGGCACGCATCACTATCCCTTTATGAGCTACCCCGCGCTCAAGGACCAATATCCCATCTATGAATACATCGGATCGGACCCAGGCTTATTCAGGGTGCAGCCGCTGGAATTTTACGGCTTGGACAAGGGCCTGGTCCCCCTCGCCCTGACCTTCGACCTCGAGTTCGTCTATGGCTACGACACCCTGTGGGAGTTCGACTACCTCCCGGTCCATCTCACGGCCGTTAATGCGAATCCTCCAAAGATGTTCGGCATGCTGAATGTCAAATACTTCACATCGAAAACATCCGTTAACAAGACCGGTATGGAATTCATCAAGCAATTCCCCTACACGCCTGAAGCGCTCGATAACTCCAATCAGACCTTCCTCTATCTCAACCAGATGTATCTTCCCCGGGCTTACATCGCGGAGCGGTCCATTCTCATCATTGGGAACTCGAAAGAATTGCAACAGGCCCCCTACTCATTGCTGCTCCTTCCGGACTTCAAACCGCAGAGCATGGCCATTATCCTCGCGAAGGATTCGAAGGTCCAGGATATCGCGCCCTCACTGCTCCATCGCTTCGACGCGGTCATCTTGATGCCGGGCAGCGTGGATTCTACGAGCAACCCCGTCTTGGCGGCGTATGTGGAAAGCGGCGGGACGCTGCTCCCTGACCTGACGAAAGGGAAGAGCGAAATAACGATGGAGGATGTCGTCTCCTTCTTCCAGCGCATTGATGAGAACGTCAGCTACGCCGACGTCCAGGAAGTCAAGCACAAGGTCTACGAGCCTGACCGCCGCGTCCTCGAGACCAACCGGCAGGAAGGCTTCCTCGTGCTCAGCGAGAAGTTCGCGCTTTCCGGCCAGTGGCGGGCGGAGGGCCATGACATCCTTATGGCGGATGGCGTCCTCACCGCGATCCCGCTGAACGGCGACGAGGACGAGGTCGTCGTCGAATTTCATTCGCCGGGCTTCGAGAAGGGAAAGGTTATCTCATTAATCACGGCCATCCTGGTGCTTGGCTATCTTGGGTTCGAGGTTTTTCGGAAGAAAAGGTCTGCCACAAAAGAAACCAAGAACGAATAAATTTTTATTGTCAAGTAGTGACAAACAGAAATATATTTAAATGGGATAACCTTTCTTCCTTCAATGGCAGGCATTGAAGATCATAAAGAGTCCATCAAGCGACAGCTAGGTGATGAAACATTAGATGTCCTGAGAACTCATGGAATCGATGTTGATGCTGCAATTCGGAGAGTTTTAGAGGGGCAAGCGAGTCAGAAAGCCAGGTTGGATGCCAAAGCGAGGAAAGGCGATGTCCGGGACATGATGACTTCCGAGCTCACTTACCGTGCTGAGGCGCTTACTGATCCTTACGGCCAGGAATACCTGAGGAGGCTGCGCTTGATAGGGTTATCTGACGATCAAGTCACGCAAGTTTATTCTGTTGAACAAGTCATTCTCTCCGTCCAAACGGTATTACCCGATGAGAGAAAGCAGCCATGGGTAAGGCGCATTTTTTTAACTACGGGGTCTACACCGGATACATTGCCTGAGAAGCGGTTGTTAACTTTGTCCGAATTGGTTCTTATCACCGACGATGCGAACGGGACTTTCCTTCCCGCCTATCATGTGTTCTCGGATACTGCCTGGACCGCGCTCTGCATAGCAGCATGTTGCGCCCCCTATGCTGAAGCGAGGTATGCAAAGGAATTTGAGGAAAGGACTACAAAGCTCGGATGGTCCGAAGCCCAGTGCGGAGCCTATTCAAGAAACGAATGCTTCTTGTTGGAAAGATTGAAATGGGGCATGGGGAATCCTCCTGCCTGGACTCCCGAGACATGCGACTTGCGCCAATATCAGAGGAAAAGCGTCTAATGAGCAAAGTCCTCATTGTGGACGATTCTGTTAGCAAAGTAGGGACATTATTTGCCTTGTTCCGGGAGCTTGATTCAGGAAAAAGGTATGAGCTGGTGACTGCTATCGAGCCGCGCGCGGAATGCGGAGACCATGATGACAGAGGGACGGTTCTGCGGTTCCTTGATGCTGGAGGACTTGAAGACGTGGTCGCCATCTTCCAGGACAAGAACCTGTCGGGAGTTGAAGGCCATGAGTTGGCGAGGGAGTATTTGAGGAGAGGCTTCCAGGGACCAATAATCCAATTCACCGCGTCAGATTGGAACTGGTATCAGGCGGATGCTAGGTTCCAGCTGAATCTTGGGTATACAGCCGTTTTTCCGTGGGGCGAAGATGTTCGGCCAGAACAAGTCAGATTTATGCTGGAGCATTTCCCGGAACTCGCCCCGCAACCTTCTCCGCCACCTTCTTGCTGTCCAGGATGACCTGGTGCGTCCACCAGTACTCCCACTTGCCGAACCTGCCCGCGAGCTCGACGCCCTTCCCTGAGAGGAATTCCTTGATGACCTTCAGGCTCGGCGCCCGCTCCTTGTCGTAGATGGGATAAGCGAGCCGCGCGTCGACAAAACCAGTCGCGATCACTTTTTCCTTCTTGAGGATGCCGAGCGCTTTCAAGTCCGCGACAACCTTTTTGCTCATCCCCTCGGCGTCCAACTTTCCTTTGTAGGCGACCTCTGCCCAGACCGAGCTGCAGCCTGGCGGGCAGGTATGCGGCGAGAAATGCTGCGGGAAGGAAAGCCTGAAAAAAGAGAGCTCGTCCTCGTGGAAATAGATCCATGCCTTGTCGCTGATGTCCTCTGCATCGACGCCGACGAGAAAGCACGCCACCGAGGTCGCGCGCAGCTTCGCGGCAGCATCAAGGACATTCTTGGGGACGCCATCGATGAGCTTCACGAAAAGGGGTAAGGCAATAGTGTTGATGAGCATGCGGAAGCAGATCTCCCTGCCGTCCTCGAGCCGCACCTTCTTTTTCTGGAGGTCGACGCGCTTGACGCCACAGGACGGCAAGACCTTTTGGTGAGGCAAGGCATCGTAGAACGCTTTCGTCAGCTGTTCTGCTCCTCCCCGCTCAGGATAGCGGAACTGGTCGTAATAATAATGCTTCCCGCCTTCTGCAGCAGCGCCCAGCTCGACCTCTTCCAGGGTCGGCAGGTGTATCTTGTCCCCGATCCATTCGGTGTTCAGCTCAGAAGGGTCTGTTGTCCAGTATTTTTTGGCGTAGCGCAGCATGAACAGGTCCGCGAATCCTTTGCCATAATGATAGCGGCACCAGTCAGGATACGTGGCAAGCTTAGGAGCGGTCCCCGCCTCTTTATCCCTCTCTTTCTTCTTCACCGCGGCATGGAAATCTTTTAGGCATCGCTCTCGGATTTCCCGAGGAAAGTAGCGCATGTTCGTGGTGTAGGGATACTTGCCGTAGGCGCCGTAGGCGTACTGCCAGGGATCGCTCCTGCCTGTGCGGAGGTTGCCTTTCAGCAGCCTCTCCATCAAGGAGACCACATAGGCGTCCTTGGTGAAGAAGAGGTGCGGCCCGAAGTCGAGCAGGAAGCCGTTGACGTCCTTGGTGCCACAGATGCCGCCGAGGCTGCCCTTCTCGACGACGAGGAAATCGGAAATGCCCTGCTGCTGGAGATGATAGGCGACGCTCAGGCCGCCGAGACCTGCGCCGAGGATGAGGACATCGGCGTGCAGCTCAGCCATGCTTCATCTCATCTCGCATGTGCTCAAGCCCTGCAAGGGTGTTCAGGGGGTGTATGCCTGTCTGCCGTACGATCTTGGAGATGTCGAAATTCGCGCGCTTCGGCCGGAGCGCGAGCTCCTTCAGCTCCTCTGTCTTCTTGCCGACGATAAGCCCGGGATCGAGGCCGAAAGCGGAAGCGATCTTCCTCGAGAACTCGAGGCGGTTGTCGTTGTCAGGGCCGGCGGCGTTGTAGACGCCGCTCTTCCCCAGCTGGATGAGCCGCAGGCCCATGGCGACGAGGTCGTCGACGTGCGTGGGGTTGCCGTCCTGGTCAACCGCGACGGTGAGCGTCTTGCCGCCCTTGAGCGTCGCGATGGTGGTCATCACGAAATTCTTCGAATCAGGGTCATAGCCGAAGACGTTGGTGGTGCGGAGGATGATGTATTTGCTCAGCTGCTTCTGGATGTAGCGCTCGGCCTCGAGCTTCAGGCGGCCATACTGGTTCAAAGGATGGGTCGGGTCCTCTTCAGTGTAATCCCCTTTCTTCCCGTCGAAGACGTAATTCGTCGAGAGGAAGACGATCATGGCTCCTACAGCTTTGCAGGCGTCCACGATGTTCTGCGTTCCGGTCAGGTTGAGCAGCCGGGCCTTTTCCTTCTCTATCTCGCACTGGTTCACGCCAGGCATCGCGGCGCAATGGATGACGACCTTCGGTTTCACCTTCTGGAAGAATGCATGCGTGGCATCGCGGTCGGCCATGTCGAGGGATTCCAGGCCGGGCTTGGAATGGGAGAAGGATGTGCCGATGACTGCGCTGTCGCCGAAGTCATGCCGCAGCCGTTCGAGGAACCGCTTGCCGATGAAGCCGCTCGCCCCGGTCACAAGGAATCGGGCCATGCGTCACCTATTTGTCCTTGAGCCGCCAGTCATACGGGACGCTGGTGTCGTACGCGTCGATGCGGAACTCGTCGTCTTCGCTGTACGGGTCTGTGCAGCAGTTGGCGACGATGGCCGGCTCGATGCTGATGCCTTTCATGCCGTGTATGACGCCCGGCGGGATGTTGACCAAAGCGTAATGCTGCTCGCCCATGAAGACCTCGAGGACCTTGCCCTTAGTCTTGGAACCTTCCCGGGCATCGTAGAGCACGAGCTTGATCATGCCTTTGATGCAGGCGAAGTTGTCCGTCTGCTTCTTGTGCAGGTGCCATGCCTTGACAACGCCATGGTTCACCGTCGAGAAATAGACCTCGCCGAACCTGACGAAATTCTGGTCTGTGGCCTTCATCATGTGCATGATCTTGCCGCGGTCGTCGAAGATCTGCCTGAGCGGCTTCACGACAACACCGTCTATCTCTGCCATGCTCACGCCTCCGTGCTGAAATAGCGCTGGTACCAGGCATAGGTCTCCTTGAGGCCCTTCGCGAGGTCATAATCGTGTTTCCAATTAAGAAACTTCCTCGCCTTGGCGCAGCTCAGGTATTGCGCCTTGATCTCGTTGCTCGCCTGGTTCAGGATCTTCTTCTTGACCTGCTTCTTGCCGGAGGTCTGGATGACCTGGTCCACGACCTCGAGGACGGTGTTCGGCTTCTCGGTGCCGAAGTTGAAGGCCTGTCCCACCACATCCTTGCGATGCAGGTTCTCTGCCAGCAGCAAATACGCCTTGACCGCGTCCTTTATGTAGAAGTAGTCACGGATGAATGTGCCGTCGCTGCGGATGACCACGTCCTCGCCCTTGAGGATTGAGCGGATCGTCCCGGGGACAATGCGGCTGAAGTTGAGGTCGCCGCCGCCGTAGAAGTTGCCGCAGCGGGTGATGCCGACGGGCAAGCCGTAAGTGCGGTGATAGCTCTGCGCGATGAGGTCCGCGCAGCTCTTGGAGACATCATAGGGATGGTCTGCCTGCAGTGCCGCGTCCTCGCTGTAGGGCAGCTTGTCATGGCTGCCGTACGCCTTGTCGCTGGAAGCGACAATGACGCCTTGGATAAGGCTGTGGTGCCGCGCCGCCTCGAGGACATTCCATGTCCCCTCGACATTGCTCTTGAACGTGGACATCGGGGAGCGGTTCGCGGTGGTGACGATGGCCTGCGCGCCGAGGTGGAAGCAGAACTGGATCTCGTACTCGTTGAGGACGCGCTCGATGTCGTAATAGCTTTCGAGCTGGCCCCGGGCCACATTGACCTTTGCGGCAGCTCCGGAGAGGAAGAGCTCGGAGAACTGTGGGTGGTCGCGCTGCAGGATGGTGACCTCCGCCTTTTCGTCGACGAGCTTCTTGGTCAGCCAGGATCCGAGCAGGCCTGTCGCCCCGGTGACCAGGACCTTCCTGCCCGCCCAGAAGGATGATGCCATCACTTCCACGTCTTCCAGGGCTTCTGCTTCTCCCAGAGGTCGTTCAGGACTTTCATGTCCTTGTAGGTGTCCATGCACTTCCAGAAGCCCTCGTGCTTATAGACCGCGATCTGCCGCGCCTTGGCCAGGGCCTCGAAGGGACCGCGCTCGAGGCAGCAGTCGTCGCTGTCAGTGAGATAATCAAAGACCTTGCGCTGGAAAACGAAGAAGCCGCCGCTGATCCAGTCGCGCATCGCCGGCTTTTCCCTGAAGTAGGTGACCAAGCCTTCTGTGTCCATCTTCAGTGTGCCGAACTTGGAGACAGGATGGAGCGCGGTGAGCGTGGCCACCTTCTTCTTCTGCAGGTGGTAGTTGACGAGGGCCTTGATGTCGATGTCAGAGACGCCGTCGCCGTAGGTCGCGAGGAACGTGTCCCCGTCGATGTAATTCTCGACCTTCTTGATCCTTCCGCCGGTCTCGGTCTTGAGGCCGGTGTTGGCGAAGGTGATGTTCCAGTCCTCCAGGTTGGCGTTGTGGTGGACGATCTTCTCGTCTTTCGACCTGAGGTTGAGCGTGAAATCGTTCTCCATGAGCTCATAGTTCAGGAAGAAGTCCTTGATCATCTCGCCCTTGTAGCCGAGGCAGAGCACGAAGTCGTTGAAGCCGTGGCCTGCGTAATGCTTCATGATGTGCCAGAGGATCGGCATGCCGCCGACCTTGACGAGCGGCTTGGGGATGAACTCTGTCTCCTCGCGCAGCCGCGTGCCCTCACCCCCGCACAGGATGACCACTTTCATGCACGGCAAGAGGAACGGGGCGTATTTAAACCTTTGCCTCTGGAACCCTTGGGACGCGCAGGTGCCTTTTCAAAACAAAGCGGAAGAAACAGTTACAAAGGACTGCCGCGGCCGGGCCGCGGGCAGGTGCCGCCCGATCCTCGGGCGGCCTCGAGCCCGGCTTCCGCAGGAAGCCGGGACCGTGCCGCCGCGCGCGGCGCGGCGGAGGGATAACCTGCTTACTCCAACGACGATATTTATTTATCGCCGCTCATTCCCCTCGCCAATGGTCATGAGCGGCATCATTTTCAAACAACAAGTAGACGCCATTGATTTGGAATGGAGAACAGGTATGTCTTATTTGGACCTGGCTATCCGTCTTGAGGAAGTTGGGAAAACGGTGTTAGGAGCGAGCGGGATGATCTATCTCTCGACAGAATATCAGCTAGCTTGGGAAACCTATGATCGGTTAAGAAAAAGCCTTGTTATTTATGAACTGGACAGCGATGTCCCGCGCCTTCCCCGTAGGTAAATGAATTGCCGCTTTCTGCGTTCTTAAGACCGATTCTGCCGCGGGACTGCAGGAGGTCCTTGTTCTTTCAAGTTCAACATCCCCAAGGGACTGCAGAAAGGAAAAGGAATAAAAACTCATGCATGTTGCCTTCCATCATGGATGCCAATGAATTTATGGGACGGGCTGAAGCGATCGCAAAAAACTGGAGTAAGGGGGACGTATCTTATGAGGATCTCACTTTCTGCTTGATGCGACTCGGACAGGATGTCAATCGGGCGGAAGGAGAAGGATGCTTTTGCTCCCCCAGGACATTCGACACCTATCAATCAGCTTATGACCTATACCAAGGACTGAGGAGAATAAGAGGTCCGTCTCCTCAACAGGATAATGTAGTGCCAAAGATCCCTTGCCCACGGTCTGTAGGGAATATTGAATAAAGCATATATTCTTGGAGGCGTTATGATTTGGTATCCCTCAGCCGCCACCGCAGCACGAACAGCGACCAGAAGATCTTGGTGATGGTGACCGGCATCTTCAGGGGGTGGAACGAGGACCTGCCGCCCTTGCGCGCGAAATGCTTCACTTCGATCTCGCCGATCCTGAAGCCCATGCGCTGCGCCTTGGCGCAGATCTCAGCGCCCACAGGCACGTTGTGGTATTCTACCCGGAGCCTTTTCGCGAGCGCCTTGCTGTAGCCCTTGAAGCCACAGTCCACGTCGTGCAGCCTGCCACCGAACAGCAGCCGGAAGAGCGCGTTGTAGCCTTTCGCCATGACGAGGCGGGACAGCGGGTCATTGCGCTTGCGCTTCCAGCCGACGACCAGGCCGTCCCCGGATTTGAGCTTCTGGATAAAAGGGACGACGTCCTTGATGTCGTGCTGGCCGTCGCTGTCGATGATGAAGATGAAGTCGCCCTTGGCGGCGTGCAGCCCGTCCTCGGTCGACTTGGCGTAGCCGAGGTTGGTGAGGTGCCGGAGCAGCCGGATGCGCGGCTCGTCGCGCCGCGCCTCGTCGACGATCGCCAGGGTCTTGTCCGTGCTCGCGTTGTCCACGACGATGACCTCCCACCAGGAGAAGGTCTCTTTCAAGAAAGACTCTGCCTTGTCGAGGGTCGCGCCGATGTTCTTCTCTTCGTTGAGCGTCGGGAAGATGATGGAGACGCGGCTCAATCCTGGCATGCCCAGCCAAGGATGCAATGGCAATAAAAAGGTTTCGTTGGCACCAACCTTTAAATATCCCCTCGCCTCTGGAGGCGCTATGGTATCCGTCGGTTTTGTGGGCGCGGGCAGGATGGCAACCGCCCTGATGCAGGCCATCAAGGCAAAGAAAGCAGCTTCTTCCATCCTCGCCAGCGACAGGAGCGAGGAGCGCAGGGCCTATGTCCAGACTCTTGGCTTCCAAGTCACGGCAGACAACAGGCAGGTGGCCAAGAGATGCGACGTCATCGTCCTCGCGGTCAAGCCGCAGGACATCGCCACGGTGCTCGACGATCTCAAGGGCGTTGTGAGGATAGACCAGATCGTCATCTCCATCGCCGCCGGCGTCAAGCTCTCCTTCCTCCAGTCCAAGCTCAAGGCGAAATGGGTCAGGGTCATGCCGAACGCCGCCTGCCTGGTCGGGGAGATGGCCGCCGGCTATGCCTATGGCCAGAACATCACCGAGAAGGACAAGCAGGTCGTCCAGAAGATCTTCTCCTCCGCAGGCTTGGCCTTCGAGCTCAGGGAGACCGACCTTGACGCGGTCACCGCGCTCTCAGGATCAGGTCCTGCTTTCTTCGCCACGATCATCACAGCATTCGCAGACGCCGCTGCCAAGCAAGGCCTTGACAGGGGCATCGCCCAGCAGCTGGCCCTCCAGACCGCTTCCGGGACGATCAAGCTCATCAAGGAAGGCACCTCGCCCGAGGACCTCGTCAAGATGGTCGCCTCCCCGGGCGGAACGACCATGGCTGGCCTCAAGGTCATGGAAGACAAGAAGCTGCGGCAGATCCTTGCGGATGTGATTGCGGCGGCTGCTGACCGGAGCAGGGAGCTCGGCAGATGATCGGCCAGGTCGCGAAGCAGGCAGCATTGAGGCTCGCGAATGCCACAGCCGAAGAAAAGAACAATATCCTGCTCTCTATCGCAAAAAAGCTGGACGCGCAGCGCGCTTTGATCCTCAAGGAGAACCGCAGGGACGTCGCCGAGGCGCAGAGGCTCGGCCTCAAACCAGCCCTGCTCAAGCGCCTTGAGCTCGACGCTGACAAGATCAAGGAGATGGTCAAGCAAGTCAAGGACGTCGCCAAGCTTGAGGATCCGGTGGGCAAGACCCTGCAGTCCATCGAGCTCGACCTCGGTCTCGAGCTCTACCAGGTGAGCTGCCCGATCGGCGTCATCGGCGCCATCTTCGAGGCTCGTCCTGATGCGCTGGTGCAGATCGCCTGCCTCTGCCTGAAGTCAGGCAACGCTGTCATCCTCAAAGGAGGCTCTGAGGCAAGGAACAGCAACCGTGTCCTCGCGAAGGTCATCAGCGACGAGGCTGACTTCCTCGCGAAGGGAGCTGTCCAGCTCGTGGAGACGCGAGAAGAGGTGCAGCAGCTCCTGAAGATGGACCAGTATATCGACCTGTTCATCCCCCGTGGTTCCGCGGAATTCGTCCGCTTCATCCAGGACAACACCCGCATAGCGGTCCTTGGCCACAGCGCCGGCGTCTGCCATGTCTATGTCGACAAGGCCGCTGACCTCGGGCAGGCCGTCGAGGTCTGCTTTGACGCCAAGTGCCAGTATCCTGCTGTCTGCAACGCGATGGAGACATTGCTCGTGCACATCGACATCGCAGGAAAATTCCTCCCGCTCCTCGTGAAGCGCTTCGCTGGCAAGGTCGAGCTGCGCGGAGATGCGGCCGCCCGCTCCTTTGTCACGATGCGGCCGGCGACCGACGAGGACTGGGCCGCGGAATACAATGACCTCATCCTATCGGTCAAGATCGTCAAGAGCGTGGACGAGGCGATCCGGCACATCAACCGCTACGGCAGCAGGCATAGCGACGCCATCATCACAGAAGACGGAGCTTCAGCAAAACGATTCCTTTCATCCGTCGACGCCTCTTCCGTGATGTGGAACTGCAGCACCCGGTTCGCGGACGGCTACCGCTACGGCAAGGGCGCCGAGGTCGGCATCAGCACGGGCAAGCTGCATGCCCGAGGGCCCGTCGGCTTAGAAGGCCTGACCATCTATAAATACGTCCTCGTCGGCAAGCATCACAGGGTCGCTGATTACGTCGGCAAGAAGGCTAAACGCTACACGCATCGCAAGGTGAGGAAGGAATGGCACGCGACTTGAAAGCGCATCGCCTGGTGCTGAAGATCGGCACCTCGACGCTCACCCGGAACGGGAAGCCGGATATCGCTTACATCCAATGCCTGGCGGACACGCTCTCCCGCCTCAAGAAAGAGGGCAAACAGTTCGTCATCGTAACCTCTGGCGCCATCGGCGCTGGCTGCGCAGAGCTCGGCCTTGCGACGAGAGTGAGGGACATCCACATGCGCCAGGCGACCGCTGCGATAGGCCAGGGCATCATCATGAAGCGCTACTATGACGCCTTTGCGAAGCACGGCGTCAAAGTCGCCCAGATCCTGCTCACCTATGACGACTTTTCGCAGCGCAAGCGCTACGTGCATCTCAAGAGCTCCCTCAGCACCCTGCTCAAGCTGGGCGTCGTGCCCATCATCAACGAGAACGACCCGGTCAGCATCGACGAGATCGGCCCGAGCTTCGGCGACAACGACCGCCTCTCCGCGCTTGTCGCGGCGAAATGCGACGCAGACCTGCTCGTCATCATGTCCGACATCGACGGCCTCTTCACCAATGACCCCAAGCAGCACAAGGACGCGAAGCTGCTGCCTGAGGTGCGGGAGCTGACCAAGGACATCGAGGCCTCCGCGGGCGCTGCCAGCTCGAGCTTCGGCCTGGGCGGCATGCAAAGCAAGATCAAGGCTGTGAAGCTCTGCATGAGCTCCGGCGTCCCGGTCATCATCTGCAACGGCCGCGACCCTGCCATCGTGGAAAAGATCTGCGCCGGCGCCGAGGTCGGCACGCTATTCCTGCCAAAGGGCAGCCTGGACGAGAAGAAGCGCTGGATCCTTGCGGCAAAGCCGAAGGGCAGCGTCATCATCGACCAAGGCGCGAAAAAGGCGCTTCTCTCAGGCAAGAACCTGCTGCCGGCGGGCATCGTCGAGGTGCGCCAGCACTTCGAAAAGGGCGATGTCGTCTCCCTTTCCTGCGGCGAGGCGTTCGCCAAGGCCATCGTGGACTTCTCCTCAGAGCAGCTGCAGCACATCAAGGGCAAGCATTCCGCCGAGATCGAGAAAGCGCTTGGCAAGCAGCGCTACGAGAACGTGGTGCGACGGGAGAACCTGGTGTTTCTGTAAGGGAATTCAAACGCCATTTTTCCAAGAAATAATTTTGAATCCAATCCGCAGAAATTCTGATACTTTCACTTCGCCATGCCCTGCGACAGGCTCATGACGAAGAAGGCGATGGTCATGAGGATGAGGCTGTGCTTCAGGCCTGAGCCCATGTCGCTCTCGCTCAGCTTGCCCAGGACGAGGCCGGCGAAGAGGCCTTGCACCACCGGCAGCATGAGGAGCACCCCGCGCATGCTAGTGAACCAGTCGACGAGCGTCATCACGAAAGCGGGCAGAGAAGCGAAGCTGATCTTGACCTTCTCCTGCAGGTTGAAGCCTGACCCGATCGACATGATATCGCCGGGCACTGCCTGGTTCACGTTGCTCAGGTAGGGGATGAGCATGTTCTGGATGACGATCATCACGCCGAGGAAGACGAAGAAGATGATGTAGCTCTGGACGATCTGGCCCTGGATGCTGGCCCGCCGCGACAGCTGGATCTTCTTGATCTCGACCAGGCTCTCGGTGATGCTCTCCAGCACGTCCTCCATGTTGCCGCCCGCCCGCTCGGCTTCGATGACGGTGGATATCGCCCGCTTGATGACATCATTCCTCGTCGATTCGCCGAAGGTGACGAACGCCTTGTGCACCGGGATGGCCCATTCGATCTGGTGCGCGAGCTTGCGGATGTGCTGCGCCAGCGGCCCATAGTCGACCTGCGAGACGTGCACGATGGCGCGGGAGATTGGCATGCCGCTCTTCACCGCGGATGTCATGTTGCGCACGAACTCGAGGAATTTCGCCTCAAACAGCTTGGAGCGCTGGTTCTCCACGAAATAGTCGAGCCAGTACTGCGCCCAGGCGACCGACACCGCGAGCACCAGGAAGGGCACGAACCAGGGCGTACCGAAGTAGACCGCGAAGTCCACGAGCAGCATGAACGCCGCGATGCCGATCCCGATCCAGTAGCTGCGTTTGAAGCGCATTCAGACCTCCGGCTGCGTGGCTTCCAGGAACAGGAGGAAGCCGATGTTGAGCAGGGGCACGATGACATAGGTGCCGAAGAGCATGATGTTCGGGACGCTCTGGCCGCCGATCGTTCCCCCGAGCATGTTGACCAGGGTCAGGGCGACGACGAAGAATAGCGGCGAGGCGATGAGGATGCCGGTGTAGACGTCGCTGTAGGTCGAGATGTTCTCGAGGTATTTCTGCCTCTCGAGGCGGTAGTTCAGCAGGCTCTCGTCCGCCTTCTGCTTGAGGTAGCTCTTCAGGTCGCCGCCGGTCCCGATTGTCGAGACGAAGCCGTCGAAGAACTCTGACAGCTCCTGCGACGGGCCGGTCGCGCTCACCGCCTTGATGGCCGAGAGCACGTCATAGCCGTAGACGTCCACGTAGATGGCGATCTTCTCTATCTCGACGGAGATCTCGCCGTATTCCTTTGACTGGGCGATGAGCCGGAACATCACGACAGGCGTCACCCCGGAGCCGGCCACTGCCGCCATGTGGTTGATGGCGAAGGACAGGTTGGTGTTGATGCTGCGCCGCCTGGACTTGATCCGCATCGTGGGGTAATAGAAGAACAGCACCAGGGAGCCGATGGCCCCGATGACACCGCCGACGAGGCCGCGGAGCAGGCCGATGAGCACGTTGCCGGTCGTGATGGAAAAGAAGGCGGTGAACGCGAGGAAGAAGAGCGAGAAGACGACCAGGCAGCACAGGACGATGATGTTGACGTAGGTGTTGGAGAGGATCTTGATGTTCGCGGCGCGCAGGTTGTTGTAGAGCGACTTGAAAAGGTCAGGGAAGGTCTCGATGAGGAAGAGGCTCACCCGCCTCACGGTCAGGTTGGCGACCGAGCCGAGCGAGCTGGGCTCGTAGATGGACACCGCGGGCCTGCTGCGCAGGATGCCCTTGATGCGCTTGGCCTCCTGGCGGAGGAGCGTGTCAGTGACGTCGCTCTCCTCCCGCAGCAGAGTCATCTCCTTGAGCTTGCGGATCTTCAGGAGCGCTGGCTCGAGCTCGGTCTTCTCCTGAATCATCTCCTTCTGCTCTTTTTTCCTGAAGAATGAGCGGACGAAAGAGAAGGACAGCAATGCTTTGATCTCCTCGCGGGGGAGCTTCTCCTCAACTGCCTTCAGAGATCTCGCCGCATTTTCCTTTTTTGTCGGCTTCCCTGAGGTGAGCCAGGGCTGCTCCACTTTGCGCTTTTTCTGGAAGCGTCGTGACAAGGCGTCTTTCCATCGCTTCAGCCAGGAGAACCGCTGTCTCGGCACGATCTGGACAGGCTGCGGCAGTGCAGGCACCTTCGGCTCAGGCTCAGGCTGCTCCTTAGGCGTAGGCTTCGCGGCTTTCTCGAGGACGATGGGCAGCTCCTGCAGCGCCACCTTTAGCGGCTGCGCAGCCTTGTGATGCTCCGGCTTGGGCATCCGCTCGAGCTGCTCCTTGTGCCGGGAGAAGGATCGGTCATTGTAGATCTTGTAGAAGAGCTCTGCGGCGTACTCCTCGATCTCGTGGACGAGCTCTTCGAGGTAGGCGTCGTAATACGCGAAGGCCTCTGCCTTGGTCTTGCCCTGCAGAAGGTGCTCCTGGCGCTCATGGAAGGCTTTCGCGTCCATGGCCTTGCGCCGGAAATCGGCCTGCAGCTGCGCAAGTTCTTTCGTGAGCTGCTCGCGGTACGCGCTGTAGACCTTCAGCTCGTTGACGAGGTCCCTAAGCTTGGTTATCGTGCTTTCCATGGGGATCTAGCGCCGCTCCCTGCTTCCTGAGGAGAAAGAGCTGCTTGAGCATGTGCTCTTTGAGGAACTCCCCTTTGTAGACCAGCCGCTCCAACACTTCACGCTCTGCCGGCTGCTCCCTGGCGAGTTCCTGATAATAGGAGAAAGCTACCTCGAGCTCATGAACCTCCTTCTGCATGCGTTCGATGAGCTCAGCCACCTCTTTCACACCCAGGTTTCAGTCCTGTTTATTAATAAAGGTATCGGTGGTCCTAATTATGAATATCCCGGCGCGACCTGACGTAAGAGCCGGCTTACTGTCTCCGTCTCCTGGGCCATCCCTCTCAACCCCTGCTGCACCAAGCAGATGTCCTGCTGGAGGTCGATCAGCGTCCTTGCCAGATACGGATGGCCGAAAGGCAACGCAATCCGAGGCGCGCGCTCCGCACTCGTCAGTCTCGCCCTGAGGTCGCCCACAAACCGAGACGCCAGCGCCTGCGCCATGCCCCTTTCGGGGAGGATCGGCTCCGCGCCAAGGTAATCCAGCGTCATGACGCCTAAGACATCGTTCTCGCAGCAGGCACCGTCGAGCAGAGGATGGTAGCGCTCTCTGAGCGCATCGAGGTAGCTCCCCGCGGCCAGGAGCTTCTCCACATCCTCCTCGCCCTGCGCCGGGTTGTGCTGATGCCTGAACCTGTTGCTTACCGCTGCGCGGCCAGCTGATGCGAGGGCAGCCTCGAGCGTATCCCCTTCATAATCGCGCAGATATTCTCTTGCCAGAGCTCCTTTGCAATCGGCTTTCTGGACTGCAGAAAATAAGATGGAGCTGCTGAGCCTCTCAGGCAGCAGCGCCGCGACTTTCTTGACCAGGGCACTCAACGTGCGCCACCTTCGACAAGGCGGCCGAGCAGCCGGTAACCGCCATCATGGAGCACATGCACTTTTTCCAAGAGTTCTGACTTCATCTCATCGTCGCTGACCTGCCTCGGTGGACGGCCAGGCACGATGACCAGCGGCAGATCGAGCAGTGCCTTTCCCGCATGAGTCTTCCCTCTCTCGAGCCAATGATACTGCTTTCCCGCGAAGACCTCAGAACATTCGTTGAATATTATCGTCGGATACGAGACGATCTCAGCGTGGCCGGCCCGGTATGAGAAGCCTTCATAAAAAGATGGAACGACGTGCTGCAGGGTCTCAAGGTCCCTAGGCGATGGCGAAGGGCCGAAGCTGCCGTGGTAGTGTCCCCAGCTCACCAGGCCGATGCCTTCCTTCTCTCGGACCTCGACGATGTGGCGTTTGTGCTGCGCGACCTCGGAATAGTCATGCCGGACATATTGCCTCGGCAGCCTCATGTCGCTGATGACTTCCTGGTCGCCGAGGAGCCAGAAGCCGAATTCTTGGGGACCCAGCTGCGCAGCCTCCGTAATCCGGCGATAGACGCCGCCATACTGGAAGAGCTTAGCTAGGAATGCCGCGGTCACGCGGACTGAGCGAAAATCTTCAGCCTCCACCTTTTTGTGCACCAAGGCCTCTAGGCTCTCTGGTGATTCAACGATGCCGAGGCAGCGTCTCAGCCATTCAGGAATGAGGCTGATCATCAGGCAACCCGTCCATAGACCGTCAGCTTTTTCTTCCTGGTCGGATCGTACTTGAAGATGCCGTCGAGCTGCGGCGCGCCGTTGCCGAACACTGCCTGCGCGACAGCGACCATCTGCGCGCCCACGATGTAATTCGGGATGATGGTGCTCGCGTCGATCTGGCATGACTGCCGCTCCGGATAGGTGGAGTAGCAGAGCTGGGCGTCAAGGGTCGACGTCTTGAAGGGGATATAGAGTACGACCTTGCCGAAGTGCGCTCCGGTGCCGCCGTCGATCGCAGGCACCCTCGCCTTGACAGCCGCCTCGCTGATCCATCGTCGTGCGTACTTGCTGTCCACGCAGGAGAACAGGGCATCGTAGCCGGCGACCTCATCGAAGTTGAGAAGCCTGAGGCCGGCACGCTGCTCTGTGGATGAAAGCGAGAAATAGTCGGCGACGATCTCAGCGACTGATTTTCCGCCGGCCATGCCCTGGATCCATCCCATGTCCTCGCTGCCGACAGCCCCGACCTTTCCCTTGATAGCCGTTGACCGGACCAGTGGATTGATCTCATGCAGCCGTTGCCGCACGACAGCCGCCTTGTCCTCGCCATAATGCCCCCGATGCAGGAGCTGCCTCGTGACGTTCGACCCTTCCACGATGTCCATGTCCACGACGTCGATCCTGCCGACGCCGAGGAGGCCGAGCTGCATCGCCACGGTCGTGCCGATGGCCCCGCATCCTATGACAAGAGCCTTTCTCATGCGATAATCAACAGGACAGGTCCTATGGCTTTTTCCCGTCAGGTTGAGGTCTGTGGCGTCGTAGCGCCAGATGCCGTTGCTCGGGACGCCGAGGTCGCTGTCGCCGTACCTGAAGAGCTGCCGCCGCGCGTCCTCCAAGATGAGGCCGGCGGCCATGCAGCTCGCCGGGACTCCTTGCCGCTCATCAGAGAATCCTGAAAGCACGAGCCGCTCGAGGCAAGGAGACTCCTTGCCCCCGATGCCCTGATGCGGCCAGTACGCCGCGTAGGCAGCAAGGTTTTGGGAGGCGCTCGCGGAGATGAAAGGAACCCTATTGCTTTCCGCGTACCTGACAATGGCGCGCTTGGAGCGCGGGTCATTCGTCGCGTCAATGACGAGCTGTGGAGCCTGGCCATATATGAGTCCCTCGCTAAAGGGGCTCCTGAACCACCTGAACCTTGCGGACGGGTCTGTGTTGATGAGTCCAATCTCCTTCGTGATGGCCTCTGCCTTGCAGGATGAGATGCTGGAGATCAGCAGGTCAGGCTCACCGTAGTGCATCGCCGTATCCATGACGGTTATGCTGCCCACCCCCATGCCTGCGAGGCCCGCTGAGATGAGTTCTGCGAGCGTGCCGCTTCCGACAATCACTGCGTGGAGGCCGAATATCGCCTGTTGGCGTTCCAGGCCGAGCTTGTCTAGCGTCGAGGCGTAATCCTGCTCTTCCAATGTCCGCTCGTGCACGAGCTGCATGCCAGTGATTCCCTCTTTCCGCTTTATGTGGTGGAGGTGTTGCACGTGCTTTTCGGTCAGCCGGTCGTCCCGCGCCCAACTCAGGATGTTGCGGGAGAAAGTGTCGGCGCTGATCATCGGCTCCCTCCTGCGGAATTGTCGTTGTCATGGATCGCCGATATGCCCAACCGGCGAGCGTAAGCCTCGGCCTGAACTAAATTGGCCACAGGCAATGGGATGAACTTGTCGATGGGATTGACCGGCGCCTTGACACTCGGCAGGTACCCCATACGCATGACCTGCTCTGCCCGTGTGGTTGCGTCAGCCAGCGCAGCGGCGAGCCCTGGATGCGAGAGAGGATACCCTCTATTGAATTCGCCCATGCTCACGATGAGCTCGGTGTGCCTGCGGTAGGTGTTATTGCAGCAGATGCCCCCGTGACTGAAGACAAAGGGGTGATGATAGCCAGCATCGAACACTTTCGGTTTTGTCGCGGTGAGCATCCCTCCCTTGAAACTGATATCCATACCGACCTCGACCGGGTCGAATGCGTAGAAATGGCCGCGGATCTTGCAGATGAAGCGGCCGAGCGCTAGGGAAAGCCGATAGTCCTGGCCTTGCTTCCTGAAGCTGAGCCCGCCAGAGTTGATGGGAGCTGTCGCGAAGCTGCTCCCCGGCGCCTGCGGCAGCACGAAATCCTGCAGCAATATGTGGTCGACTGCCTGCCAAAACCTTTGCCGGTATTTCTCCCGGATATCTTTTGCCTCGGCGAGATGCCGCAGCCCGTAGGATGCCCTTCGGAAGCAGACCTCTATGCCACTCGATGCCTTGCCGGAGAGCGTAAAAAAGCGCCCCGCGAGGAAAATGGCAGGATAGTGGTCGCACATGGCCGAGAATCCGATGCCGGAGCGCAGCAGGCTCTCTCCTGAGGGCATGCTCATCTCCTTGGCAGGCTCTGCTTTCCTCGGCTCTGAGCCGTTGTAGCGAGGGAAGACCTGCTCTGCCATGAAGCGGAAGAGAGCAGCTTCAGGGCTTGTCTCCACGCCTTTGTGCTGGCTCAGCAGCGTGAGGAAGCGTTCCTCAATCCAATCCTGCTGCTCGACCAGCACTTTCGTCTCGAGGCTGGCGACCGGCTCGGTCTCGACCAAGGCAAGTCTCTGCCGCCCGAAGCGGACATAGTCTTGGCCAGGAGGCTGCTCCCGTACCAGGAGCAGCGCGGGGAAACCGTAGACGAACGGTTCCCTGGCTGCGACAAGCCCGTCCAGGAAAGTCGCCTTAACCCCGGGCATGGCAGGCGCCTGGACCGACCTGATCCATGATAAGGTCAAACTGGTCGTACTGCGTCGGCTTTCCTGCGTCATCGACGCCCCGCTTGTGCAGCGCTATCCGGTCAAGTTGGCCTTCGAGCGTCTCCTCGAGCCGAATCGGAATCTTGTCACGGGGAGCGGCGCTGCCAAGCGCGAAGAGAGCAAGGTTGTAGCGCGGATTGGCTTCATATGCGGTAAGCCAGTTCATGCCTTCTTGAGCTGTCTCGCGCTCATGGCTATTGTAGCTTTTGTTCAGGCTGTCGGCCTCAGGGTCAAGCAGCTTCGCCAGGAGGTCCCTTACAGGTCGGCGGATCATGCCATCCTCGATGCGCTTGACCAAAAGAAAAAACGGGTCGTCCTCTCTTGGTCTCGAATTGCCTTCATCATCGACCTTGCTGTCCTCGAGGGACAGGGTCGCTAACCATAGTTGTCCCATGGTATCACCTCATCCTGACCAGAGAACAAGGGAAGAAAAATGGTTAACTGGTGAAAAGCCGAAAATATCCCGCTGTCACCGGAAAGGCTCAGCCTGGCGCCGAAAATTCTTCAGAAGAAAATGCGATTTTCCGATTTTAACCTCGCATGCTCCGGAAAAGCTCGATAGCCTGCGAGTCATTCATGATATGGTAGCGCTTATGCTTGGCATCGAAGAGATGATACGCCGGATCGACGAGCATGAGCTCGCCCTCAACCTTAACTGCCGCGCAGGCGTGGTGCACATCCTGGCCCCTGAAGTCGCGCTCGACCACCGCCCAGGCGGAGCGCAGGTTGATGGCCCGGGCCATGCAGACGTAGAGATAGGCGGACTCTCCGCAGACGCCGGTGCCCTGACGCATGGTCTCGAGGCTGGTGCGGTAGGTGTCAGGATGCCGCTCGTCATACGGGATGTTGGCCTCGAACCAATGGAAAAGGGCTCCCGCTTTTTCCGCTTCACTCCTTGCGCCCTGCGCCTGTTGCCTCGCGACTCGCAGCAGTTCGCTGTTGATGACAAAAGGATTGGTGACCGAGGAATCGTTCAGGATGACCTGGTAGCGCTCGCTGATGTCGCCGAGGTTCAGCGCCTCGTATTGACCGAGCTGCTCCCTGAGCCGCTCGATCTGCCGCTCCTGTCTCGCGATCTGCCGGATCTGCGTGTCCAAGGTGCTGTCCGCTGCCGGCCGGTAGCTCGTCCTGATCTCATCTTTGATGCGCTCGCAGGACCCCATCGGCCTGCTGCGCTCCCGCCTGATGCTTTCTTTAATGCCTTCTATGCCTACAGGCATTTCTTGCATTTCAGGAGGGATCTCTTGTGATATGCCATCCTGCCCCAGGATTTCCTCGAGCTCAGAGCGCTGCTCAGGCGTGAGCAGCTGGTAGGCTAGCCTTCCTGAAGCGCCACCGATCATGCCAAGCACGTAGCTGCCGACCAGCGAGTTTGACTTGACTATCTTTTTCAGGGCCTGGAAGCTCATTGCCGCCATGCCCGTCCCTGCTGTGAATCGCCACCAGCTCATGAAGATCCAGAGGCCTTACGGATTAATATGCGTGAGCCAAAGTTTTCCGGAAAAAATGGGGGAGAAATCGAAAAAAACGATTATGAAACACTTTTCTTTGCAATAAAAGTGTTTTACCCTTATGCCAACCGAGATGGCCGGAAAGCTTGTTGTCAATCCGATTGGTCGAACTATGCGGGCAGGAGGACTGGCAGGATGATCATGACGATAGTCATCGCATCCGGCCTCCCTTTTTTTATCATGACTCCTTTTTAGGTTTTCTGCTATTTATCCTTTATGGTTAGAACAACTGAGAATTTCCCGCAATATCGGAAAAAGTAAGATCAGCTTCCGATCCCGAATTCCTTCAGGACCTGCTTCTTGTTCTTGTAGAAGGCATTGAAGACGTTGGTGACATCCTTGTAGTTGAAGATGCCGCGGCGGTGCAGCTCGTCCAGCAGCTTAGCCCGCACCTTGACCTCCCGCTCCAGTTCCTTCGCCGGGATGCCTGTTATCCTGGAAATCCTGCCGAGCACCACAGAGTTGCCGTGGCTGATGATGGTGTCGTTGACCGGGTTCCACTCAAACAGCTTGTTCGCCTTGACCTTGCCGACATCCTGCGACACCTCCTGGATCTCGTTCAGCATCTTCAGCCGCCTGATGCTCCGCTCAGGCTCCTTGATGTGGGTGGTGACGCAGATGATGTCCAGGCTCTCGACCAGGGAAGAGGGCAGGTTGATGGGCGGCGTCTGCAGCCTCCGGACAAGCGTCTCCACGGATGCCGCGTGGAAGGTGCCGAAGCTTGGGTGCCCAGAGGCCATGCCCTGGAACAGGACATAGGCTTCCTTCCCCCTGATCTCGCCGACAACCACGTAGTCCGGGTTCTGGCGGAAGGTCTCCCGGAGGAGGTCGAACAGGGTGATCTCGCCATAGGTCGCTCCTGCGCGCGGCATGCCGAAGCCTGACCTGGTGACCGCAGGCAGCCAGTTGTCATGCGCGAGGTTGAGCTCGCGCGTGTCCTCGATGGAGCAGATCCTCGCTTCCGGCGGGACGAAGTACAGGATAGCGTTCAGGAAAGTCGTCTTTCCAGCAGCCGTCTCCCCGATGACCATGACGTTGAACTTATGCTCGATTGCGAGCCAGAGATAGGCGAACACCTCGGGGGATGCCGTGCCCTGTTCGATGAGATGCACGGGCGTCAAGGGATCAGTGGTGAACTTGCGGATGGTGAAGGTCGGGCCGCGCGTCGTGACATCTTCCGTGTAGGTGGCGTTGACGCGGCTGCCGTCCGGCAGGGTGCCATCCAGGAGCGGCTTGGCGAAGGAGACATACCTCCCCGCCTTCTGGGCGAGCTTCTCCACGAAGTCGACCAGCTCCACGCCTTCCGGATAGGTGATGGTCGTTCGTATGTTCTCGTACTTGCGGTGCACGATGAAGAGCGGGAAGCCGATGCCGTTGCACTCTATGTCCTCGATGTAGGGGTCGTACATCAGCGGCTCGATCCTGTTGAGGCCGATGGCGTCCCGGTAGACGAAGTACATGAGCTTCTGGTAGGTCTGCTTGCTCACCTTGAGGCCGAGCTCGACGATGATGGACTGCACGTTCTTTTCAAGGTAGTCGAGCAGCACGTCCATTTTTGCTGCCCTGATGAAGGAGACGTTGATCATCTCCTCGAGGCCAATCTGGAGGAGCCGGAGGATCTCCTGCTCGGTCGCCGTGAGCACCGGCTCCTCGAGCGCGTAGATAAGCTCGTTGCGCGTGCTGTCCCAGTAGATGTGGGCGATGGCGAACGGTGAGATGAGTGGGTAGCGGACGTCGATCTGCGCCTTGTCCTTCAGCGCGGGAAGGTTGACGAAGTGCGGCTTCAGGTCGATCATGAAGGAGCGCTGGAGCATGTCCTCCTTGATCTGCGGCGCCTTGACTTCCATCCTCTTCAATTCCAAAGGAGGCCTTTCCTCCGGCTCCTGGCGGAGGCCTTGTGGAGAGGCGATGCCTGGCTCTTCGAGAAGCGTCTTGCCCCCCCTTTCTGGAGGGAGCTCTGGCACAAGGAATTCCTCTTTTTTTGGCATCGTCGATCTTGGGGGATTGCTGGTTTATATGGTTTTCTGGTATCAGCTCGCTTCCAGGTTCTCGACTGTCGCGCTGAGGAAATCCGCCTTGCTGTCCAAGCTTATCCTCAGGTCATAGCGGTAATTAGCAGTGCTCATGTGCACCACGACACTTGCGCTGCCAACGTTGGTGGCGTTCGCCGGAACGAGTTCGGTCCAGCCCGTGCCGGTCCTTGTCGTCTCATCGTCCGCGACCTTGAAGCCGAAGGTGCCGGTGATGGTCGTGTTGCTGGCCAGGTGCTCGACCCAGTTTATCAGCTGGGAGGTGTTGATGCTGGCCGCGCCCGTCCTGTTTCCATACTTGGAGATGTTCGCTTGCAGGTAGCTGTTTTCCATGAGGTAATGCATCGGCGTCTCGTTGACCGAGACGTCGATGTCCGAGCTGATGACCATGTTACCGAAGTCCAGCTTGGAGCGCGGCTCCATGAGCTTTGCCGTGGTCTCCATCTCCCAGATGAGCTTGCCGTCCTCGAGGATGAGCTTGCCCTTGCGCACGTCCAGCGGGATGACGCGCTGCGACCCAGGCCCTTCGGAGGCGACATCCTCGACCTGCTTATCGATGGCCGAGAAGGAGTCCTTCATCTGGAGGAAGACGCTCCTGTCGCGCATCCGGTCGAGGATCGGCCTGCCAGTTCCGAGGAGCAGGGCAACCACGATGGCCATGATGAGGAAGTACAGCAGTACGCTGACCCAGACCTCGCCCTTCGCGGAAGGGACTCTCATGATAGCTGCACCTCTTTCTTGTACACGCTGCATCCGGTCGGATAGATGGACACGTTCTGCTCAGCCTGGATGCCCACCTGGAACGACCTCCTGAAGCCCAAGGGCACCGTGCGGTTGATCTCCTTCTTCTCGAGGGAGCTTTCGACCGTGATCGAGGTGATGTCCTCGGAATAGTCCTCGTTGATGAGGTCGAAAGAAAGCTTGCCGTCCGCGTAGGTGAAGTTGTCTGCGATGCGGTAGACGAATGCCACGCAGTCCATGGCCGGCATCTTCGCAGAGTCGACGTTGTGCTTCGCGGACAGGAAGGTGCTGTAGCTCCAGGTGCCTATGATGGCTACCAGGAAGCCGGCCAGGAGCCAGATGAAAATCTTGAACGCGAGGTATTGCTTTCCTTCCATCGCTAGCACGCGCGCGGGTTAGCCTGCACCAGCGCCTGGGACGAGCAGATGTGGGTCTCCCCGCCGATGGTGATGGAGGGGAAGATGTTCAGCTGCTTGATCGCGCCGTAGGTGGCATTGTCGTACGTGATGTTGAAGCGCTTGACAGTCGCCTTGGCGAACGTCGCGTTGAGGACGCTGCTGTTGATGAAGATTTCATTCTCGCCGTCGATGATGAGCTTGAGCTGCGTGATGTCCCGCACCGGCCCGTTCTCGATCATGAAGAAGACGTACCCGTTGCCGTAGCAGACCTGCCGCGTGTCGTCGCGCTCGTACCAGTCCATGCTGACGTCCGTGGTGCAGGTGATCTCCCGGTCGCTCTTGTCCTCGACGTTCTTGGCCTGGCCTTCGACATAGTTCTTGCCCCAGCTCATGACCACCGCGCCCAAGGCGACGGCGAACGCAATCAGCAGCACTGTCGCGATCAGGGGAGAGACACCCCGTTTATTGCTTCTCATCGTGCGCACCTCTTTTTCTGAGATCGTCAATGATCGCGGTGAGCTTGCGCTCCTCGCGGTACATGGTATGGATATAGGGGATGGTGCCGATGACCAGCACGCACAGCCCCATGAAGATGAGCACGTTCAGGATGCCCCGGCCGATGTAGTTGTTGATGAAGCCGATCACGGCGATGAAGAGGAAGCTGAAGTAGAGGAACATGCTCTTGTTGAGCACCAGCATGGACTTCTCCCGGTTGAGGCGGGACTTCTCGATCTCGACGTCAATCGCCTTCACCTCGACCAAGCTGAGTTCTTTCATACGACACCTCTTTTAGCACACCGTGACATTGGTGAGCGTCACCATCCGCTTCCTGCACACAATCTCGCTATTGTCCTTCCGCAGCACAGGGATCAGCTCGAGCTGCTTCGTCATCGATGACTTGAGCAGCTTGGCGGACACCGTCTGCCCTGGCTTGACGCTCAGGTTGAGGTTCTTGCTCTCGACCTCATAGTATATGTCGAAGATCCTGCACAGGATATGGTGGATCGGCAACGATTCGATATTGGTGGCGTTTATATATAAAGTTTGTGTATTTTGGCAGGCGACGGCCGAAAGCCCTGTGGCCTCGCAGTCCTCCGTGTCGGTGAGCTGGATGAGCTGCTGGTTCTTGGATTGGACATAGTCGCTGATCCAGCTATACATGAAGACGCTGAGGATGACGCCGAGGAAGAGGAGCAGTATCCAGCTGATCCACTGAGACGCGCCCTTAGCCAACGGTCTGCACCTCCACTTCGTTGCCGGAGCGCGTCCAGAGGACGGCCGCGAAGGAGTTGACCAAAGGCAGGCTCAGGCTGTAGTTGGTGCCGTTGATGGTGAAGCGGGCTGTGCTGTTCGCCGAAAGGGTCTGCGTGGCGTTCGCAGGAAGGGTCTGGCCGTTCACCTGGATATCCCAGGGAAAGCGGTTGCCAACGAAGAGCTGCTCCTGCCGGAGCGCGTAGGCCATGCCGAAGCCTGGCATCGTCGCTTGGGCGTAGGCGGTGAAGCTTCCGGAGAGGTCGGAGAAGGCTGCTGTCACGTTGCTGCTGTTCGCGATGGCCGAGTTCACTGCCTTGGGCGCCTCTGCCTCGAAGTTCTGGGAGAGCCGCGCCATCTCCCTTGACGGCGCCTTGATGCCTGTCCCCCTCGGCACGAGGGCGGCGAGCGAGGCTATCATGATGACCATGAAGAACAGGTAGAACTGGCCCTTTCTCATGAGGTCACCTCGACGACCGTCCTGCCGGCCTCGGTGTCCTTGTTCTTGATGACGAGGTTGTAGCTGCCGGGCGAGAATTCCTTTGCCGTGTCCGTGGGCGAGCGGATGTAGATGTCGCCGTAGCCGAGCTGCGTCCTGATGAGGTAGTTCGCTTTGTCGAGCTGGTAGCCGAAGGATGGCAGGATCTGGTCCTGGAAGGTCTTCATCCGGAACAGGTCTTCCCTGTTCTCGACGCTGGAAGGCTTGGTGGCGAACAGGTACACCTTGCCGTCCGCTGTGTTGGCCCGCACGGTGAGCGTGGTCTCGCTCGAGGTGATGGTGGTGTCGCTGCTGTCCGATGCGACCCCGAAGGATGCCGTCGTCCGGTCGTAGGCCATGTTCGATCCCGATACAGGGTCGAGGCCGGAGCTGTCATAGCTCATGGTGAGGGACGAGTCCTTGATTTCCGCCGTGGTGCTTGCGGAAGCGTCCATGGCGGTGAAGACTAGGGTGTAGTTGCCGCTGTCCTTCGGCGCCCGGAAGGAGATCCTGTAGCGGCCGGAGCCGCGGTCATCCAGGGTGTAGTCCGTGGTGTAGCCGCCGATGGAGAGGTTGGTGTCCGATTTCCGTATCTCGCCAAGGCCGATGCCTCCTCCGGTGACGCTGACGTTGAAGTCGATGATGGTGTCGGTGAAGCCGGAGGCGTTGCTCAGGAAGCTGATGCTGTCCGGCTCGTCATCGGTGACCGTGAAGCTGATGGTGGTCGAGTTCTGGTTGTTGACAGCATCCTTGCATCGCAGGCCGTAGCTGTAGTTGGTCAGGTTGAGGTTGCTCACCCTGGTCTCGTGCAGGGTCGAGCCGGTGAACGTGAAGTTGTGATACTCATCGGTGCTTTCCAGGTCGAGGTACTCGCAGGTCGCGTCCTCGTCCGTCTCCATGACGATGATGACTGTCGTGGAGATGACTGTGCCGTTCGGTTTGTAGAACCAGAGCTTCGGCGCAATGACATCCAGGATGGTCGACACCTGGTCTGAATAGGAGCTGTTGAGGCCGGCGCCGTTCTGGGAGCGGACCCTGGCGAAGTACTCGGCAGCCACCGGCACTGTCACCGTATCGTTGGTGACGTTGCCCACCCAGCCCTCGAAGAGCAGCGTCTCGAAGAGGCTGGAGTTGCTGACCTGCAGGTAATAGGTAGCTATGCCCGAATGGGGGTCCTGCGATGCTGACCAGCTGAAGTTCGCCTCGGTGGTGTTGATGTACTGGCTCATGACCAGCATCTGCGGGGTGGTGGGCGCCGAGGTGTCCACGTTGATGGTGTGATGGGCAGGGTTGCCCCAGTTCGCGGCCTTGTCCTGCGCCCGCACATGGAAGTAGGAAACGCCGTCAGGCGCGTTTTGGAATAGCGTGCTGTTCTCGCCCTCGAGGTTGCCGAGCGTCCCTTCAGGGACTGTGTCCGGATCAGTGTCCGCCGCGCTGTCCAGGACGTAGCTGAACGCGCCGATGCCGGACAGGGCGTCGCTGGAGGACCAGTTGAAGGATGCGGTGTTGTTGTTGTACCAGCTGCCCTGGCTCGGGTGGCTCAAGCTCGCCACGGTCGGCGCCAGCGGGGTGACATGGTCAGGGATGATGCCGTCGCTGTAGGCGATCTCGCTGCGCAGCCCTACGCTGTTGACCGCTCGCACCTCCCAGGTGTAGTTGGCGCCGCTGGTGAGGGTCAGGCCGCTTGCGGTCACGTCGCTGTCCGACGTCTCGGTCCAGTCGAAGAGGTAGGCTCCCTGGTCGTAGATGCGGTATTCGTAGGTCAGCGCGATGTGGAGCAGCTCTGACTCCCTGTCAGTGGCGTTGACCCAGCGGACGTGCAAGGTGTCTGTGCTGTTGGTCCAGTTGCCGTCGTCGATGATGACGGGCGCGCTCGGCGCGGTGATGTCCAGGCCGGAGCCGGTCTTGTTCAGGTAGATGGTGTCGTTGCTCTGGTTGATGTTGCCTGCGTGGTCCTTGACCTGGTAGAGGATGGTCTTGAGGCCGTCCTCCTCGGTTAGCACCCAGGCGCGTTGTTGGACACAGCTTTCCCAGTCGGTCCAGGCGACCTCGTAATAACGGCATGCCTCGACGCCGTTGGAGTCGTTGTACGTCGTGTTCAGGATGACGGTGGCGGATCCTGTGTACTCGCCGCTCGCGTTCTCCCATCCCGGCTGGGATATGGGTTCGATGACGATAAAGCCGCTGGGCACGGTGTTGTCGAGAACGACAGTGGCGGTCACGGCCCAGCGGTTGTTGAGATTGTCGCTCACGTTGAGTTCGATACTTTTATTGCCGTCGGCGACGACGCTGTCAGAGGTGATGGAATAGGCCGCGGTGTAGACGCCATCTCCAGCGACGCTGTCCGGCTGCAGGCCGTTGTCATGCAGGCTGAGGTTGGTGCCGTTGCTGTCCAGCTCCTGCATCTCTGCTGCGGCGATGCTGGCGCTCCAGCCGATGCCTGAGCCGGTGTAGATGAAGGTCACCGGGTCAGAGTCCTTGGCGTAGAGCGGCTCGATGCTCATCCCACCAATGACTCTGGGAGCGGATCCCGCGCATATCTCGCTGATGGAGTACGGACCGTAATAGGCGTTGCCACCCGCGATGATCCTGCCAGAGATGAGGATGCCGTCGACGACCACGGCCTCGTAGAGGTCAAGGCCGGCGCAGAGCGCCGTGTTCTCGACCCGAGAGTAGGAGACTGTGTCGTCCTGGACCGTGCTGTTGGTGATGACCGAGTCGATGATCACGCTCGGGTCGATGATCGAGTCAGCCACCTGGGAAGAGGTCAGGTTGGTGTCGTTGACGACCGAGTTGGCGACCGTGCAGTTGTAGCGGTAGGAGCCGTTGAAGCGCAGGATCGAGTTGTGGACCGTCGAGGTGGTGATGACGCAGCCCTTGATGGTGGCGTTGCTCAGGTTCGAGCCCTGGATATTGGAGCCGTCGCTGATGTTCGTGCTGGACGCGTTCGTGCCGCTGACCGTCGATCCCTTGACGATGAAGATCGCGGCGCTTTCCCGCACGCTCTCGTTGTTGCTGACATTGTCAAAGCTCTGGTAACGCAGCACCTTCTGGCAGGCGCTGTTCGCTGCGCAGGTGATGGCCACAAGGCCGGTGAACGTGAGCGTGTCCGGCGTGCAAGGATTGCTGAGGTAGTCGTTGGAGCAGGACAGGCTGTGGTTCCAGCCGGAGAGGTCGTCGCTGCTGGAGAGCAGGAGGGTAACGTCGTTGGTGTACCATTCCCCGGTGTTGTTGTCGGTCGTTGTTGGCGGATTGCTGTCCGCGGTCCAGATGGCGGTCGCGTTGCCGTAAAGGCCTCCCTTACTCCTGGCCCAAAGCGCCGAGGTGGCGTTGCCATCGCTCGTCTCGAGCCAGATGCCGAGGTTGACAGGGTTGATGTCGCTCTCGTTCGTGGTCGCGGTCCCGAAGGTCTCGTTCATGCCGGCAGCGTCTGGGTTGTCCGCCGTCATGTTGAGGCTGAGCGTGACATATTGGTCATAGCCGGATCGGAAGTAGAGGTACGAAATGTTATTGGAATAATTCTTCTGGTAGAAATGCCCTGGGCTGCTCGACCAGGCGGTGATGTTGTTGATGGCCGGGCGGTTGATGTCTATCGTCACTGTCTGGTTCGCGACGTACCAGTTGCCGTTGTTGAGGGTGTCGTTGCACCAGACGTTCCAGAGGAGGTGGCCCGGAGTGAGGATGATCGGGGCGAAGCTTGCCTTCTGCTCAGAGAGCCAGGCGATGGTCTGGTTCTGCAGCCAGCTTCCTGACGCATTGTGGTAGAGCACGCACGAGGCAGGGTTGGTGTCGTAGGCGGTGACGTTGAAGGTGATATTGACGCTGGGGACGCCCGAGCCGTTCATCGGCTCGAGAAGCTGCACGACCGGGCTGCCGAGGCTGAGGGTTATCCAGCGCTTCTCTGTCGTGTTCTCGTTGCCTGACCGGTCTTTCATGGTGACGTTGTAGCGGTAGGCGCCCTCGCCGAGGCCGGTGAAGTTGATGCTGCGGTTGCCGACGCCATAGGTCGTGCTGTTGATGACCGTGCAGAGGGCGTTCATGAGGCGGAAGGTGATGTTCGCCTCGTTCTGGTCCGAGGCGGTGACGTTGAGATACACCCAGGTCTGGGCCACCGCTGAGTTGTTGCCCAGGGTGTCGGTGCTGAAGTTGATGGACGGCGGCGTGCTGTCGACGATGACCGTGAAGTTGGCGGCAGCCCAGCCACTGTTGTTCGCTGAGTCGTTGCACCGGGCGTTCCAGCGGTAGTCGCCGTCCGGGATGCCCGTGACCTTGAACTCGTTCTGGCCTGCAAGGACGCTGCTGTTCGTGGCGTTCGCCTGCCAGATGCCGCTGAAGTTCGTGAACAGGCTGCAGGCGACAGGGTTCGTTTCCGTGAGGGTGAAGATGAAGGTTGCGGTGGCGGCGGAGAAGCCGTTGTCAGCAGGGCTCGTGAGCGTGATGCCCGGCACGGTGGTGTCCAGGGTCACCGACCGGGTTCCCAGGCTGGCGTTGTTGCCCGCGTCGTCGCTGACCGTGACGTTGAACCAGTACTGCTTGTTGCTGTTCAGCCCGGTGAAGTTGATCTCGTCGTAGCCAGAGGAGGTTGAGTTCTTCCTGGTCTGGTTGACCAGGCCGGAGGCGTTGTGGAGGTAGTAGGTCACGTTGTAAGGGCTGAGGTCGCTCACCGTTATGCGCACAGAGATCCAGTCCTGGCTGAGGTTGCTGTTGTTCGCCGCTGCCGAGGAATGGTAGTCAGCGACCGGCGCGGAACTGTCGAGGGTGGCGCTCCTCGTCTCGGTGCTGTTGATGTTGCCGACGGTGTCCGTCACCGTGACGTTGAAGTAATAGGCCTGGTTCGCCGAAAGGCCGGTGAAGTTCTTGCTCGTGTTGAACGGTGATCCGGTGTCCGAGGAGTTTAGGACCAGGCCGCTCGTGTTGTAGAGGAGGAAAGAGATGGACGCCTGCGTGACGTCGGTCACGCTGACCTCGGCGAATATCCAATCCTGGCTCGCGGCCGACGCGTTCCCGGTGGTGGTGGCAGCGAAGCTGATCTTCGGCCGGAGGTCGTTCAGCGTGAAGTTGAGGTATGCGCTGCTCGTGAGGTTGCGGCTGTAGGTCGTGTTCTCGTATCCATCACACGAGATGTTGAAGGTGTAGTTCGTCTGGTAGGCCGCGGTGGGCGGCGAGCCGTCGGAAAGCACGTATTCGGTGAGGTTACGGATTGCCACGGCGCCGTTCACGGCAGTCGTGAGGTCATAAATCGAGTCAAGGCTGTTGTTGAAGACTTCCACGGCCGCTGATTCAACGGGGAGGCCGAGCTGGTTGGAGACATGGGCGTCAAGGTACCATTGCACCCGGAAGGAATCGTCGCTGTCATCGTCGAACGTGAGGTTGGAGAAGGTCGAGTTGAGGACCAGGACCTCGTAGCCGCTCGAGGCGTTCGCCCTGACCGTCGGCGCGATGACGTCGATAAGGCTGATGCCCGGGCCGCTCTCTACGGTGATGTCCTCGACGCCCTCGGTGGTGCTGGTGCAGTTGCTCCCCCAGAGGACCTGGTTGTAGCTTCCCTGTACCATCCTGCAGGCAACGCCAGTCCCGCTCGTCAAGCTGCTGTTCGCGAAGACGCTGTTACGGGAACCTTCAACAAGCAATGCCTCCCCTGAGGATACAGAGACGCGGTTGTTGTCGAGCGCGGCGTTGCGGGAGAGGATCATGCGGATCCCCCGCCATCCCAGGGAGGCGACGAGCGTGTTGTTGTTGACGGTCGAGTTCCAGGAGGCGATCCCGAGCTGGGTGCCATTGGTGACGTTGACCGTATTGTTGTTGACCTTGCTGATGGGCCCATTGCCGTTCAGGATCAGTATGCCGGCGCTGTCGCCGGCGGGGTAGAACGTGGTGTTGGTGATGACGTTGTTCCTGATGGTGACATTGTTCCCCGACGAGGAATAGATGGCGTAGGCGGATCCTGCTGGAGCAAGGGAGACGATGTCGGTGAGCAGGTTGCTGTCGGCCAGATTGTTGTCCCCGCTGATGCTGATCCCGATGACGCCGTTGCTTGAGCTGTAGATGTTACGGATGGTGTTGTTGAAGAGGACATTGTTGCTGCCGGTTGCCGAGAGCGCTGTCGGCCCGCCCGCCGTCTCGACCATGTTCTCGATGCGGTTGAAGCTGAAGTTGTTGTTGCTGCTGAGCTCGAGGTCGCCGATCTTCACCGCGACGGTTGAGTCGTTGTCCGGGAAAAAGGACGAGTGGACGATGGTGTTGCCTGAGCTTATGAAGGTGAATACACGGCTGTTCAGGAAGGTGCAGTTGACGATGAGGGAGGAGGTGTTGAAATAATAGAGGTATATCTGGTCGAAGCTTGTGTTCAGAAGGGAAACGTTCCCGCTGGTAGTGTTGAAGGATTCTAAGTGGTAGGGAGTGGTTGTGTTTATCATTGTCCTGTTTAGGAGGAAAGTCGCGTTCTGAACCGATATCTTCGAGGCGTTTCCGGCTTGCGGCTTGAACCACAGCGAGGAATTGAAGATGAGCAACGTGCTGTTCTGCAGGATGTTGAGGTTGCGGTCTTCCGCGACGGTAAGGTTCCTGCTCCTGATCGTGCAGTTCGCGTCACTGATGTTCCAGTCATCCTCGGAGGAAGGGCTGCAGGGGTCGATGATGAAGGTCCTGTTTGCCGATGCCCAGGCGTTCTCCGAGCCGTTGTTCACCGCCAGGACATTCCAGATAAAGGTGCCGTTCGGGACTGGGGTGATGTTGAAGGTCAGGTTCGCGCTGGTCTGCGTCGTGAAGGCGATAGTTTGGTTGGCCTGCCAGAGGCCGCTAATGTTGGTGTACAGGGTCGCGTTGTCGAGGGGGAAATAGGAATCAAGGGCCGCCCGGAGGCTGATTCTGCGGAAGGAGAAGCTGATGTTGTTGGAGGTGGTGTACGTGACAACCGGCGGATTGGAGACATAATAGACATATCCTGTCCGGTTGCTTGACTGGGAAGCGTTGTCAAAGGCTTTGCATGAGACAAGATAAGACCCCGGCGGCATGCCAGTCAGGTTGAAGGTGATGTTGGCCTCCGCGGCGTTGACCGTGACCGTCTGGTTGCGCTGCAGGCTTCCTGAGGCGTTGTGCCACAGGGACAAGTTGGCGACCTTGTAGTCGTCCGACGTGTTGCAGACAACGCTGAATCCCCCGCTCTGGACATACTTTGAGCCGGAAGGGTCGAGCATCGTGACGTTCGGGGGATAATCGCTCTCGATGGTCATCGTGTAATTCGAATACGCCCAGATGTCCTGGCTTTCGTTGTTGACAGCCTTGCAGTTCCACTTGAAGTCTTTGTTGTCCCCGGGGATCGGGACGATGAAAGAAACGTTGTTGGTGTTTCCATTAACCTCGTCAGAGGGAACATAGCTCTTGTTGGCCGCCCAGGTGCCTGAGAAGTTGCTCCACAATGTCATGCTATTCATCTCGTTGTCCAAGTCGCTGAACATGCAGCTGAACCTGAACATGCTCGAGGCGTTGTAGAGCGAGTTCCCATTTCCTGGACTCCAGAGCTCGACGCGCGAACCGCCCACCTGGACGCAGTCGCTCGAATCCGGCACGAGCCGGTAATTCTGGTATTGGGTGAGCGCGGTTCCATTGCCGCGCGCGCAGCCGAGGAAGCTTCCGCTCTCGCCCCAGCAGCGCGTCAGGTTGAAGCGCAGGCAGCCATAATCGTAAGTTGTGTTGAAGGTAAGGTTGAAGGACATGTATTTGTCGTTGGCATTAGATGAATGGATACAGGCAGTCTGGTTGACAGTGGTTGATGAGTTACTACATAGGTAACCTTCAGAACCCGGCCCGCAGTCACATGAACCCTCTTCAACCCAAGGACATTCCTCAATGCCAATATTACAGTCTGTTGCTGTTCCTTGATCATAAGAATAACAACAATCGAAAAGAGAATCAAACGCATTATTAAAAATCCCAGTTGAAATATCAATCTTCGTGTCCGGCCATTGGGAGTCATTGGCATAGACGTCAATGGCCATCTCGGTCTCGTTGTCCGTGTTGTCAAAATACAATCCGAGGGACACTGTTGTGTTGACCTGGCAGCTTGTGACTGAGCAGACCCTGATGACGCCCAGTTCATACTGGCTGTAAAATGAGGTACAATCGTCAATGGTGTTGTAAGAGCATTCCAGCGATGTGGCTGAATAGACCTCAGGGAAGGACAGGAAAAAAAGCAGGGCTATGACAATAGCGAACTCTCCTCTTTTATCCACCTTTTTCATGCAACCGCCACTCAATCTGGCTTCTTTCCGCAATATTCCTTTTTAAACTTTCCGCTTGAAAAAGCTTAATAAACTGATATGGAAAGGGCCGCTAAGCCGGAAAAAACGAGCTGAAAATCAAAGAAATTTCGGAAAAATGTTCACTAATTAGTAGTGGTGACCGAAAAATTTATATATTTGCTCCACTTGGGATCCTATTGGTGAGTCATATGGCTATCGCATTCAAAAATACACAGGAAAATGATGATGGTTTAGAATCAAGAATGAATGGCTTCTTGTCAGGGTTGGTTGAACGCATGAAGGGAGCGATGGTCCCTGTTTACACTACTGCTGCCCTTACGGCTGGAGCCGCTGGGCTTGCGGAGCGAGCGGATGCGACAATCCATGACTTTCCTCAACAGTACACCACATTCCAAGCAGCAATTGATGCGACAGCTGATGGGGACACAGTAAGGGTCGGAGAGGGAAATTGGATTGTACCCACTGCAGTTCACCTTGATCCGAATAACAGACTTCATTCCGATGTTCCAGACATTGCCCATGGTGGCCATAATATCAAGATCATTTCCCGAGAGGGGTACGAGCTCACACGCTTTAGACATCAAACGTCAGGCACTGTAATGATCATAGCTGATGCTGATGTCCTTCCTGATAGCTCGGTGATTGATGGCATCACGTTCGATGCGAATCTTCCTACGGGATCTAATGCAGTTAGAGCGATAGGCACGAACACAAAATTCCAAAACTGTCATTTCACAAGAGCTGGTGCTGGATTAGATCTTGTCACTACATGTCCCGAATTAAAAGTTAGGGATTGTGTTATTGACGATGTCAATTTTTATTGTATGAAAGTGTATGAAAACGGACCTTATGTTGGCGTTACTGGGACAATCATGAATCATGGGCAGGCATATCCATTTAATAGATCTGATTTTACTTATTTCTCTGCTTCACAAGCAATTATTACTGAATTCCATCACAATCAGATAGGAGTTGGTGATAGTTTACTCTTCCGCGAGAGCGGCCCATTGCCGACTTTAATGAGGCTCAGTTTTGGATTAGAGGATGTTTTCGCCCGCCTTGGCGATAACCACTTTGGTCAAGCATACGAAGATTCCATCCTCTTGGTCTCTCAAACCGTGCCGAATCCTGAGGAATTCAATTACGGCTTTTTACGGGATGGTAAAGACCCGGGTGAGGGTGAAAAAGAAATCTTTGTCAACCCCGATCCTCAAGGCGTCTCCGAGAATGATGGGGGCGAGACCAAGCTTTACTTCGCGCCCAATCCGGCCAGGGATCGCGTCACATTCCATTGGGATGGTCAGATGGGGCGCCTGCGCGGCGGCGGCCTCTTCGACGCCGAGGGAAGGCTTGTACAACAGTTCCTTCCCGGCCAGACCGATATGCAGCTCAGCGAGAAAGTGACGCCGGGAATGTACATGGCACGCTATCTCACAGACAAAGGACCCATGACCACGAAGATCCTCGTGATGAGATGAGGCTGTAACGCCTTCTTCCTTTTTTTTATCATCCGTAGAGACGGAAGTCTACGGAACACAGCGCTGTTCGGTTAATTGTTAACAAAAAGGGTGTATAATCGCTTCTTGTTAACAATTAGTTATGATCAAAGAACATGTCAATGAACGCCTTCTGCTTCCCGCTCCAGTCCTTGTCTGAATGCGTCAGCATATACTGCGTCCACCAGGCGATCATCCATTCGCGATCCTGCTTGTTCTCAGTAAGATCCATGGTAAATAACTTTAAGAAAGAAAAAAGGAAAAATTCACGCCTTCAAGTACTTCTTCAGCGTCGTGTCCTTCACGGAATCTTTCATCATGAGCTCCACCTTGGTGCTCATCTTCATGCCATTCTGCTCGCAGAAGGACTTGAAGTCGTTGAAGACATTCTCGTCGATCGTCATGGAGACTTTGCGTTTGACCATTGGGTATCACCCATACTTATCCATATTGACTCGAGAAGGTAGTATTTAAACCTTCCGATTTGCGGCCAAAACCACCTTATTCCCTATCTTCACCGCGCTTACGATGAAAACACCGACATTATAGCAGGCGATGCCCAAAACGACCGAGACGGAATAGGCAGGCACCAATAGTATATAGATGAGATTCGCGTGGATTGCCAGCACGCCAGTCTTCACGTACAGCGGCGTGTGGTTGATGTGCTCGGCGAGGTAAAAGTACCCGAAAACCAAAAAGGCCAGGAACCGAATCCCGAGGAAGAGCAGCAGGATGCCCAGCGGGATGATTCCCTTAAAAAAGAGCATGACAATAATCAGGATGATGAGCACGGAGTCAGTCGCGCTGTCGAAGTAGCCGCCGAAATCGGATTTCTGCTGGTAATGCCGCGCGACAAAGCCGTCGACAATGTCCAGGGCCGCGGTAAGCATGTAGAGGCCGGCGGCCCAGGCAAGCTCTCCCCGGACAATGAGCGCCGCGAGCGGAAAGGCGCAGAGCAGGCGGAACAGCGTTATCCCGTTGGCGACAGTCATGACCCGCATGGTTCTTCAGGTGCATGGCCTGCTTATATGCTTTACCCAAACGTTTAAATACCCTGGTCACAAAAATCCTGCCATGCTCAAGCAAGTCATCCTCGTCCGGCAGGACCTCAAGCTGCCCAAGGGCAAGCTTGCGGTGCAAGTGGCGCACGCCTCCTTGGAAGCGGCCCTCCAGGCGAAAAGCCTTGAGGGGTGGCGCATGGGCGGCGCGAAGAAGGTCGTCCTGAAGGTTGAAGACGAAAAAGCCATCAGGGATTACGCCGACCAGGCCAGGCGCGCGAAGCTGCCGACTGCCATCATCCATGACGCGGGCAAGACCGTGCTCGAGCCAGGCACCCTGACCGCGGTCGGCATCGGCCCGGCGGACGAGCAGGCAGTGGACAAGATCACTGCGCATTTGAAGTGCCTGTAAGAAAAAAGAGGTCAGCATGGCAGAGCTCAAGAGGGTCCTCGGCTATCCCACGATCATCTCGCTTTCTATAGCTTCTATCATGGGCACCGGCCTGTTCTTCGGCGCTGCTGTCGGCGCTTCTTACGCAGGAAATGCCTCTCTCATCTCCTGGGCTATCCTAGCCGTCTTCGCCCTTTACATCGCAATGCTTTTCGGTGAGCTCTCTTCCATGTTCCCCAAGGCTGGCGGAGTCTATGAGTTCAGCAAGCATGCCTATGGCCGCTTTCCCAGCTTCCTGGTCGGCTGGGTAGCATGGATCGTTGGCAACATCACCACCACGCTCATGGTCGTCGCCGCCCTGGACATCCTCCTGCCGGACCCCAACCTGAAGCTCCTCCGCTTCCTCATCGCCTTCGGCATCCTCCTCGTCCTCAACGTCATCGCCTTCCTCGGCATCGAGGCAAGCTCTTCCGTCCTGGTCTTCTTCGCTGGCCTCGCCTTCCTCATCGTGCTGGGCATCGCCATACCCGGCCTTTTCCATATCAACCTGAGCAACTTCTCGCCGTTCTTCACCATGGGCACCGGCGCCATCTTCGTCGCCGTGTTCTTCCTTGCGGAAAGCTTCTTCGGATGGGAGAGCGCCACCTACCTCTCCGAGGAGACCAAGAATCCGGAAAAGGTCATCCCCCGCAGCCTGGTCATCGGGACAATCGTCGTCGCCCTCTTCACTCTCTCGCTCGCCTTCGTCTCCCTCGGTGTCATCCCCTGGCAGGAGCTTGTCAAAGCCAAGGTGCCGCTCAACCTCGTCTCGACCCAGATCCTCGGCGGCGTCGGCGCCTCCATCATCGGCATCGGCGTCTTCCTCGTGCTCGCGGGCTCTGCCATGGGCGGCGTCGTCACCATGCCTAGGCTGCTCCTCGCGCTCGCTCGCGACAAGCTTTTCCTGTCGCAGTTCGACAAGGTGCATGAGCGCTTCCACACGCCCCATCGCGCAGTCATCTTCCAGGCGGTCATCTCCTTGATAGTGCTGCTCATCGCCTTCGGCAAGTACAAGCTGCTGCTCAGCATGCTCATGCCCCTCGGATTCCTCATGTACATGGCCATCATCCTCGCGGTTCCCATCCTCCGAGTCCGCCATCCGGAGCAGCCGCGGCCTTTCAAGGCGCCGCTCGGCTTCATCGGGCCGATTCTCGCCGGTGTCTTCATCCTCTCCCTCTTCATCGTCTGGCTGGTTACTGTTCCCAACGCGCCTTCCCAGCTCATGCTCGGCCTCTCCCTCGTCTTCTTCGGCATCCCCCTGTACTTCTTGGTCATGCTCTACAATGATCCGAAAGCTGTGTCCGAGGTGAACGACCTCACCGCCTACTTCGTACTGCTCACCGAGCGCATCAACATCCCCCTGAAGGTGAGACGGGAGGTCCTCGAGCTGCTCGGCGACGTCCAGGGCAAGGCCGTGCTGGAGTACGGCTGCGGCGTCGGCACCCTTACCACGCACCTCGCCGAGGCAGTAGGCCCAAAGGGCAGGATTTATGCCGTTGACCTGTCCCTGAACGACCTGCGCATCACCCAGCAGCGCCTCGAACGGCTGCAATGGGAATCAAAGAACAGGGTGTACGGCAAGGTCCACATCCTGCATGATGAGCACCAGGCGCACCGCGTGCATCCGTCCATCCGCTCCTGCGATGCGGTCGTCTCCATCGGCATGATGGGCTACCTGCAGGACATCAAGAAGGTGCTCCGGGAGATGCATGCCATCCTGCCGGACAGCGGTAGGCTCGTCTTCGTGGAGTACGGCGACTTCTTCAGCATCATCCCCAACGTGGAATGGCTGTCCAAGAACGAGGTCATCGAGCAGGTCTTCCGCGAGTGCGGCTTCAGCGTGAGGGTCATGCGGAAGAAGGGCCTGTTCTGGAACTACATCTATGTCTACGGCGCCAAGCTCGGAGCGAACGTGTCCTTCATCTAGGCTTTTTCGGCTTTTCCGCCAAAACATTTATAAAGCGTGAGGAGTCCCTAGCTCTTGAAGGGCAGCACAGATTGCCCTCTAAAGGTGAAGTAAGTATGGATGAAAGACGGAATTTTAGGCCCCGCTTTGGCGGTGGCGGACCAGTGCGAGAACCACCCGTGAAAGAAGGCGAGGAGCTTGATGTCAAGATCGAGGCCATTGCCGAGAAGGGCGATGGCATCGCCAAGAAGGAAGGCTTCGTGATCTTCGTGCCCGGCGTCAACATCGGGGACGAGGTCAGGATCAGGGTCACCAAGGTTCTTAGGCGCGTCGCGTTCTCTGAACGCATCGGCGCTCCGCAAGGCCCCGTGATGCAGTCGAGGCCCAAGCCAGCACCTAAGGTTGAGGAGCCGGCTGAGGACAGCGAGGATTTCGGCGAAGAGCCTTCTGAGGAAACCAAGGACTTCGGCGACGAGCCGAAGGCTGAAGAGCCTTCAGATGACTCCGGCGAGAACTTCGACGACCTCGACGCTCCGCCTGCGCCTAAGTAAGGGATTCTCCCTTTTTATTTTTTTTATTTCTCTGTTTCTCAATGCTTGAACAGCCTTATGCCCGTGAAGGCCATGGCCATGCCGTGCTCGTCGCAGGCGGAAATCACTTCCTTGTCGCGTATCGAGCCGCCCGGCTGGATGACCGCGGCGATGCCGGCCTTCGCAGCGGCGTCGATGCCGTCCCGGAACGGGAAGAAGGCGTCCGAGGCCATGACCGCTCCTTTCGCTGTTTCTTTCGCCTTTCTTGAGGCAAGCTCAACCGCCACGACCCTGGACATCTGGCCGGCGCCGATGCCGACCGTCACCTTGTCCTTGGCGAAGACCACTGCGTTGGACTTGACATGCTTGCAGACGGTCCAGGCGAACAATAGGTCTTTGACCTGGGCAGGTGTCAGCTTCTTCTTCGTGACCTCAGTGAGCTGCAGATCCTCCGGCTTGGGGAAAGCTGTCGTCTGGACGAGCAGGCCGCCTGCCACTTTGCGCATGTCGAGCGATGCCGCGCCCTCCTTGAGCGGCCCTGCCTCAAGGAGCCTGATGTTCTTCTTCTGCGAGAGCAGATCCAGGGCGTCCTGCTCGAAGTGCGGGGCGATGACCACCTCGACAAACAGTTCCTTCATGAGCTCTGCCACTCCCAACGTGCATGGCCTGTTCAGCGCCACGACGGAGCCGAAGGCGGAAAGGGGGTCAGTCTCATGGGCGAGATGGTAAGCGATATCGATGGTCTTGGCTGAAACCACGCCACAGGGGTTGGTGTGCTTGATGACCGCGGCGGTCGGCTCGGAGAAGTCCTTGACCAGCTCGAAGGCGTCGTTCGCGTCCAGGATGTTGTTGTAAGAAAGCTCTTTGCCATGCAGCTGGCGAGCGGTCGCGATCGATGTCCCGCCAAGCCAGGCGTCACGATAGAAAGCTCCCTTCTGGTGCGGGTTCTCGCCATAGCGGAGATCCTTGACCTTGGTGAAAGTCGGCGTCAACCGGTCAGGGAAAAGCACGCCTTGCCGCCGCTGGAAATACGCCGAGACCCAGGAATCGTATTGCGCGGTGTGCTCGAAGGCCTTGCGGGCGAGGTCCTCCCGCAGCGTCTGGGCAACCGCGTTTTCCCGCAGCGCCGAAAGCACGCGCTCGTAGTCTGCCGGATCCGTCACAATGATGACGTCCCGATGGTTCTTCGCCGCGCTCCGGATGAGCGTCGGCCCGCCGATGTCGATCTGCTCGACGACCTCCTCGAAAGGAGCTCCCTTGTCGACCGTTTCCTTGAACGGGTAAAGGCTCACGACCACCAGGTCGATGGGCTTTATCCCTTGGATCTTCATCTCTCGCTCGTGTTTCTCATCGCCTCTGATGCCGAGGATGCCGCCGTGGACAAGGGGGGAGAGCGTCTTGACCCGGCCGCCGAGAATCTCGGGGAAGCCGGTGATATCTTCGATGGGCGTGATGGGGATGTTGGCCTTGGCGAGCAGGATGCCTGTACCCCCTGTCGCGATGATCTCGACGCCGAGCGCGGCCAAGCCTTGCGCGAAATCAAGGATGCCCGCCTTGTCGCTGACTGAGATGAGCGCTCTCATGCCGAGGTGAGGAGTCGAGGCGTATTTTTAAACATTTGCCAAAGCATTTAATAGCTTTAGCGAATCATCAACCCCATGCGCCTCTTTGTCGTCCGCCATGGGGAGACCGAGGAAAACCGCAAGGGCATCCTGCAAGGCCACCTCCCCGGACAGCTTACTGCTAAAGGCAAAGCCCAGGCGCGGCTCATAGGCGGGCGCCTGAAAAGCGTGCCGCTCAAAGTGATCTACTGCAGCGATTCTGCACGAGCAAGGGACACGGCGAAGGAGATCATCAAGCACCATCCAGGCATCCATATCATCTTCACCAAGGACCTCCGGGAGCGCTTCTTCGGCAGGCACGAAGGCAGGTTCCACAAAGACATTGATTGGGATTCCGCCAGGCGCAATTTTGAGACTGTGGCTCATTTCCGCCAGCGGATCCTGAAGGTGCTCAAGACCGCATCCGCCGCACATCCTGATGATGAGGTCCTGTTCGTGACGCACGGCGGCTCCATCGTCGCGCTTTTCGCGATACTGGAGAAGAAAAAGGCAAATTTCTTGCAGGCGCTTCCCCCCACCGCGCTCTCCATCATTCAAATAAAGGAAGGCAAATCTCTAAAAATCCTGCTGAAGAATGATGCCCGGCACCTTCAAGACCGCTGAATCACTTTAGCCAGCCTCGTGAACGCGATGCCGCGGTGCGACAGCCTGTTCTTGAACTCCCGAGCAAGGAAGCACATGGCCTTGTCATAGCCATCAGGGATGAAGATGCGCTCAAAGGGCATGACATCGAGCTCCTGGCCGAAAACGGTCTCTGAAATTGTCCCGCGCAGCTCGCCGACCTCGACGACCGGTTCGCCACCCGGTCTGCAGAACGCTGCAGCGGTGCGGAACGCGGCGCCGCGGGGCTTCCCTTCCAGCCGCGCAAGCAATCCCGGGTAGCCGATCTGCTCGAACACCCTCTTGGGCTGCGGTCCGGGAAACCCCGGATAGGCGTCGAAGAAGACACCGGTGTCGTCGACCAGCACCGGCTTCTGTTCCTGCTCAGCGAACCGCTTTGCGTTCCGCGAGGCGACCTCCTCGATAGCCAGCAACTTGTCTTCCTCCTTTTCCAGGGCGAGCTGCTTCACCACGATGCCATGCGCCCTGAGGACTGCTGCTATCTCGCTGAGCTTGTGCGGATTTTTCGTGACAAGAAAGACTTCCTTCATCGGACATGCACGATCCGGCCTTCCAAATGCAGTCTACCTTCCGCGAACAGTCGTATTCCCTGGAGGATGATTTCCTGCTCGGCCGCCTGCACCTTGCGCTTCAGGCTCTCCGAAGTCTCTCCCTCGACGACCGGCACGGCCTTCTGCAGGATGATGGGCCCGGTGTCAGCACCCTCGTCGACGAAATGCAATGTCGCCCCGGTAACCTTGACGCCGGCATCGAGCACGGCCTGGTGGACGTCCAGGTCCATGCCTCCGCCGAAGGCGGGAAGCAGGGAGGGATGGATGTTCATGGTGCGGTTCTTCCACTTGCTCACGAACCAGGGGGAGAGGTAGCGCATGTAGCCGATGAGCAGGACGAGCTCGACATGATGCTTCGCCAGCTCGGCATCCACGAGACGATCATAGGTTTCCCTCTCTTTGACACCTGTCGAAGGGATAAGCGCAGAATGAATATTGTGCTGCTTCGCCTTCTCCAAGGCGCCGCACGCTTTGTTGGCGATGACGACAGAAATCTGAGAGTCGAGCCCCCCTTTCTTGATCTCATCGATGACCGCTTGCATGTCGGTCGCGTTGGTCGAGGCGAGGACGCCAAGCCTCAGCGGCATCTTCGCATCGCCTCCAGCGTGTTCTCGAGCAGCATGGCGATGGTCATTGGCCCGACGCCGCCAGGGACAGGCGTCATTGCTGATGCCTTCTTCATGACCGCGGGATCGACGTCACCGATGACCTTTCCATCGATCCGCGTGATGCCCACGTCGATGACAACAGCTCCTGGCTTGACCATGGCAGGGGTGACCAGGCCGGGCTTGCCCACTGCCGAAACCAGGATGTCGGCCTGCTGCGTGATTGCTGCGAGATCCGCGGTCTTGCTGTGGCAGATGGTCAGCGTCGCGTTGCGGAGCAGGAAGAGCTGCGCCAACGGCTTTCCCACAAGGTTGCTGCGGCCGATGATGACCACGTGCTTGCCCTCGATGGCGATGCCATGATGGTCCAGAAGCCTGATGATTCCTTTCGGCGTGCACGGGATGAACCGGGGGCTGCCCATGCAAAGAAAGCCGATGTTCTCGGGATGCAGGCCGTCCACATCCTTGGACGGCGAGATTGCTGATTGCGCTTTCAGCGCATCGATGTGCTGCGGAACGGGCAGCTGGAGGAGGATTCCATGTATCCTCGGGTCTGCATTGAGGCGTTTGATCTCTGCGATGAGATCGGCTTCGCTGATGCTTTCCGGCAGCGCAACCCGACGAGAGAAGAATCCGACGTCCTTGCAGGCCTTTTCCTTTTTCGCGACATAGATGCCCGAGGCTGGGTCGTCGCCGACCTGCACCACCGCGAGGCCTGGCACAGCGCCTGGCTTGACCGCCTGCTTCACTGTCGCGATGATCTCCTGAGCAAGGGTTTTTCCGTCGAGGATCATACCTTCATGCCCTCGTAGATGGGGAATCTTGCGGCGATGTCGAGGATGCGCCGCTGCACGCTCTGGATCACTGCCGGCTCCTTGACATGCCGGAGGACCTCTGCGATGGACTCGCCGATGATCTTCATCTCCGGTTCCTTCATGCCTCGCGTCGTGATGGCAGGGGTGCCGATCCTGATGCCGGAGGGGTCGAAGGGGGAGCGCTTGTCATACGGGATCATGTTCTTGTTCGTGTAGATGCCTGCCTGGTGGAGCGCGGTCTCCGCTTCCTTGCCGGTGGTGCCCGCTGCGGTCACGTCGATCATGAGGAGGTGGTTGTCTGTCCCGCCGGACACCAGGGTCATGCCCTCGTCCTTGAGCGTGCGGGCGAGCTGCGCGGCGTTGGCGATGATCTGCCGCTGATAGTCGCCGAATCCGGGCTGCAGCGCTTCTTTGAAGGCGACCGCCTTGGCCGCGATGACATGTTCCAGAGGACCGCCCTGCGTCCCGGGAAAGACCATCTTGTCGACCTGCTTCGCGAACTGCTCAGCGCAGAGGATCATGCCGCCTCTGGGGCCGCGGAGCGTCTTGTGCGTCGTGGTGGTGATGACCTCGCAGCAAGGCACAGGGTCGGGATGCAGCTTCGCGGCGATGAGCCCGGCGATGTGCGCGATATCCGCGAGGTGGAAGGCCCCCACCTCGTCCGCGATATCCCTGAACTTCTGGAAGTCGATGATACGCGGATAGGCTGAGGCTCCGCTTATGATGAGCTTCGGCTTCTCCTTGCGAGCAAGCTCCAGGACCTCGTCGTAATTGATGCGGTGCGTCTCTGGATCGACGCTGTAATGGATGACGCGGAAGAGCATGCCGGAGAAGTTCACCGGGCTGCCATGGCTGAGGTGGCCGCCCATGGAGAGGTTCATGCCGAGGATGGTGTCGCCGGGCTTGATGAGCGCGAGGTATGCGGCGAGGTTCGCCTGCGATCCCGCGTGCGGCTGCACGTTGGCGTGCGCCGCCCCGAACAGCCGCTTCGCCCGGTCGATGGCGAGCTGCTCGACGATGTCCGTGAACTGGTTGCCGCTGTAGTAGCGCTTCCCGGGCAGGCCTTCCGCGTACTTGTTCGTGAGCACCGAGCCCGTGGCCTCGAGCACCGCCTTGCTCACGAAGTTCTCGCTCGCGATGAGCTCGACGCCTTCCTGCTGCCGCTTGACCTCGCTGTTGATTGCGGCCTGCACTTCAGGATCGGCCTGGCCGAGGGCGGTCATGCCGGCCTCCGGATGAGCCGCGTTTCGGTGATGACGATGTCGATGGGGATGTCCCGCCGGTTATGCGGCACATGGTCGATGATCTGGCAGTCGAACGCGAGGGCGATGGTGGGCGCCTTGATGCTGGAGAGGGTGCGGTCATAGAATCCCTTGCCTCTGCCAAGGCGATTCCCTGTGGTGTCGAAGCCGACGCCGGGGAGCACGACGAGGTCGGGCGGAGGCGCCTGATCCTGCCTCGGTTCCGGGATGTTGAAGGCGCCGGGCTTGAGGTCCTTGATCGAGGTTACTTTCGCCCAGCCGAGGACGTGCTGCTTGGTGAAGGGCAGATAGACCAGTTTTTTTCCGGCTAGCTCGGCGATGAGCTCCCGCGTATTGACCTCGCTCTGGATGCTGTAGTAGAGCAGAATGGACTTCGCTTCCTGGAAAAGGGTGAGGGCTTTCAACCGCTCGGTGATCTGCCGCGATTTCTCAGCCCGTTCCTTGTCCGGCATGCTGTCGCGGATTCCCAGCAGTTTCGCCCTGAGTTCGTATTTCATGAGACCAGCCTGCTTACCGCCTTCCTTCCGCTGCGGAGCATCTTGATGATGACTTTCATTCCCTTTCCTATGACCACGGTGTCCCCTTCCTTGATGGCCGCGACCATCGCTCGAGGTTCCTTGCTCTTGAACAGCGTGAACGCGCTCACCAGGTCGGTGACATGGTGCGCGTCAGACCCGCCGAGGAAGCATTTCGCCTGCTCTTCTGCTTTCTTCAAAGCCTTGTTGTTGAGCATCTGGATGGTGCGGCCGTTCGCGACCTCCACCGCATCGACCTGCGGCAGATAGTGTTTGACCAGGCTGGGGCCGTTGAGGCGGAAGAGCTTCCCGTTGAAGCGATAAGGGTGCGCTAGGCAGATGACGCCGCCGCGGGAGTGGCACGCGGCGATGATGCTTGTGCCCGCCAGCTTGCTGGTCTTCAGCCAGTCATGGCGCTGGTGCGGCTCGATGGTGGTTGTGTAGAAGGAAACGAGGGCATCCTTTGATGGAAAGTAGCAGAGGAAGTCCAGGTTCTCGTTGGAGGTGACCTCGATGCCGGGAAGGACGGGCACCTCCTCCTGCTTCATGGCTTCGAGACAGCCAGAGATCACGTTGTGGTCCGTGATGGCGATGCCGAAGCCGTGCTGCTTCGCGAGCATGAGCAGCTCGGTGATCGTGGTGTCGGTGTCCGGCGAAGAGCGGGTATGGATGTGGAGATCGAAAGGATGCAGGTTCGGGTATTGCGCTCGGTCGATAAGGGGTCCGGAGTAGGTGCTCATGGGGTATGAAAAAAAACCGGTCTTCTTAAGGTTTTTGCTCGCAAAGTTTTATATATTGAAACAAAATGTTACTCTTATTCAGTGAATCATATGGATCGAGAGGCGTTAATACAAACAAATGGCGGCAAGGGAGGCATAATGTATGGGCTTCTTGATGAGGGAATTGCAGTGCCCGTCGGACGTGGGGAGGCGCCTCCCTCAAAAAAGGTCGGCATCCCGCATTCCTTTTTTTATCAGGCAGGCAGCGCTTTTTCGCCTCTGGAAGGATGGCTTGCAAGACACGAACCGCCGTTCATCGTTCGCTTCACCCACTGGGGGGATTATCTCGCTCTTGTGGATGTGCTTCCGACAGTCGGATGGATTGATGACACCGCCGCGGTGATTTCCCTGCTCCAAGAGGCAGATCAGGGCATTTCCGGGTTAGAAAATATCATGAGGATGGCTTGCCACGGGGATTCGGGCATGACCATAGCCCATCGTGCACAAGAGGATGGCATCGATCTGAGCACAGGTGTTCACGCCCTGGTCCAGGAGCAGCACTTGAGAGATAAATCAGGCTCTCATGTCTCCGTCCTTCAGCACCCTCACGTTCCTACAAGGTTTGCCTACTGTGGTTATGATGTATATGTAAGTGAAGATGTATCTACAGGCAAAACTGGCCTGAAAACCCGTTCGGATATGCAATTCCGCTTTGATGATTCACCCCAATATCAGTTTGCTCCTGGAGAAGAGTTTCGAGAGATTGTGTACGCTGCATTGTCAGGGAATACGCTTGATCGTTCCTATGCCCAGCATTTTGAGTTGTTCCCTGAAAAAGGCCTGTTTCTTCAGGCAAGGCCGTTCAAGCCTTTTCAGCCTAAAGCCGATTTTTCCTTTCCGCTTGAGGGAAAGGCGGTGTCTGATGATGTCTTCGGCATTACCGAGGGTTTGCGCCTGCCAGTGGCTTTTTATGAAAAAGATGTTACTCTTGACAGGGATAGTGTGCTTATCAATACTAAGCATTCTCATTTGGCGCCGTTCCGTGGCATGCGTCATGTGCGCGTGCTTGTAGATTGCGCGTCCACTTCGTATATCCTTCACGGGGGGTATATGTTCCTGAATAGGGCGGACGTTTCTCTTATGCACCCTTTGGTCTGGGGAGATAGGGACGGAAATGAATTAATACCTTGGCGCCTGGACAGCGAATTGAAAGAGGGCCAACTTGCGGAGATCAAGTCTGATGGCATTCATGGCACGATTGTGCCCGCCTGAAGCAATAATCTTAAGAAGCCGATCTCGTTCACGTTCTTCCATGCAAATCACCGCAGTCATCGGCGGCCAGTGGGGGGATGAGGGCAAGGGCAAGATCGTCGACCTGCTTGCAGCAGAGTCGGACATCGTCGCCAGGGCGACCGGCGGCAACAACGCCGGCCACACTATCGTCATCGGCAAGGACAAGGTCATTCTCCATCTCATTCCGTCAGGCATCCTGCATGACCGCACGCTCAACATCATGGGCAACGGCATGGTCATCGACCCATCGGTCTTGATAAAGGAGATGGACGAGCTGAAGCAGCGCGGCATCGCGATCACTCCCGAGAGGCTGGCCATCAGCGACCGGGCGCACGTCATCCTCGACCACCACAAGGCGGAGGACAGCAGCGCCGAGAAGGGCTTCAAGATCGGGACGACCGGCCGAGGCATAGGACCTTGCTACGCTGACAAGGCTTCGAGGATCGGCATGCGGATGGCCGATTTCGTGGATTCAGACCGGCGCCTGCAGCAGCTCAAGCGCATTGCGCCGAGGAAGTACGAATACCTCAAGGAGGATGTCGGGGACGCCAACGCACGGTATGAGCCGCTCGCCCTTCGGTTCAAGCCTCTGGTGAAAGATACGGTTTTGCTGCTCAGCCGGAACCTGCGGAAAAATGTCCTGGCAGAGGGCGCGCAAGGCACCTTGCTGGACATCGACCACGGCACTTACCCCTATGTTACCAGCTCCAACTCTTCTGTCGGCGGCGTCTGCACCGGCCTCGGAATACCTCCGACCGCTATTAAGCGCGTCGTGGGCATCTTCAAGGCGTACTGCACACGCGTGGGCGAAGGGCCGTTCCCCACCGAGCTCAAAGGCCAGGAGGGAGAAATGCTCCGCGAGGCAGGCCATGAGTATGGCGCGACAACAGGCCGGCCGAGGCGCTGCGGGTGGTTCGATCTCGTCGCTGCGCGCTACTCCTGCATGGTCAACGGCTTCACCGAGATAGCGCTCACCAAGATGGATGTGCTCGATACGCTTCAGGGGATCAAGGTCTGCACCGGCTACCGCCTTGGTTCGGCGATCATCCATCATTTCCCTTCGATAGCCGACGATCTTTCGCGCTGCGAGCCGCTGTACGACGAGCTGCACGGCTGGCAGGAAGACATTTCTCACTGCAGAAGTTTCGAGGCGCTCCCCGCGAATGCCAAGTCCTACATCCATTATCTGGAAGAGGCGCTCTCCACCAAGATCAGCATCGTTTCTACCGGGCCTGAGCGCGCGAGCGTCATCAGAAAAACATAAATAGGAAGTTTGTATCACTGTCAAATAGTGGCAGAAGAAGAAAAGCGGGATCTTGAAGCAAGGCTGATGAAAGGCCGGGAAGCCATACTGCTGTCCGCCTTCGAGCAGCTTCGCTGGCCAGTGGCCGTGACCTACGCGGCCGGCAACGCTGCGGTCGCTGCACGCTATCTGCAGGAGGTTGGTCTTCCCTTCACCTTTGAGCACGCCTTCGGCTGCCTCGGGAATGGTGTGCAGATCAGCCTTGCCCTTGCGGGAGTCGATGCGCTCTTCACCGACCCAAGCATCAAAGCCTATGCCAATCCCCAGGAGTCCCAAGATGCCTTGCTGAGACGCTCACTTATCCAGAACCCCTACGTCTGGGGATTCCTCGCGTCCCAGGCCCAAGTCCGCGCATTCCATCCGGCGCCTCTTGTTCCCGACTTCCGCTACGATGCCTTGGCCACCCTCGTCGGCGTTGTCACCGCGGGAAAAATAATTCTGGGACAGACCTCCCTTGATGAGGTCACGGACAACCCCGACCTCAAAGGGTTCCTCGCCGCCCCCCTGGCTGCCGCGTGCATGCCCTACAAGGAGGGCACCCTCGTCACTGAGCTGTTCTGGACCCAGGACGAGGGAAGGCTGCTCCTGCTGCCGGTCTTCCCTGCATCGGTGCCGTTTGGCATCGCCCGCGAGATTGCTCACCATGGCCGCTCCCCACTTGACTACCCTACGGCGCTCGCCTCCGCGTTCACCGCTGCCTATGCCGCTATCGCCAGCCAAAACGTCGAGCAGACGCTGCTCATCTGCAACGTTGCCGGCTTCGGGAGCAAAATGCTCTTCTCTGAGGCAAACCATATCAGAAAGCGCTGGGATAATCGGGCGGTGCGGTATTCGCCCTTCATCGGCCTCGGCCTGACGCCGGGCCTGCTCGCCCTTCGCGAGCCAGTCTACCGGCTGATTGAGGGCATGACCGGCGTTGAGCTACCCCATGACGGGACGGTCAATCATGCCCTTGACGCATTCCTTGCACTCGGTGTGAGCCTGAAGGCCGCGGGGCTCATTGCCGGATTTTCTCCTGAATCACGGCGTATCATCAGCCTGAAGCTCAGGCGCAGGCTGGCGGAGCTGCGCAGGGATTATGATACCGCGATCTCGCTGCAGCAGCAAGCTGTCGAGGCCGACGCTGACGAGCGCATCGGCCTCGCTTCGCTGTGCATCAAGAAGGGCGAGTATGGGGAGGGCTTGCGCCAGTACCGCGAGGTGCTGCAGCAGGGCAGGCCAGCGCCGAGCGTGCTCGATTTCGCGCTGGAGGGCCTCGGGCTCGAGCGCATCGTCGACGAGGTGCACCGCTTTTCGCTGAAGCTGCGCGGCACGCAGGGAGCAGAGCTGCAGTACGCCTTCGAGCGGCTTGTCAAGGGACATCACGCTGATGCACGGCGCTCCCTCGACAGGGTTCTCTGGCACCAGAGCAAGAGCCCCGAGCTGCACCTCCTGTACGCCGACGTCCTCGACACCCTCGGCGAGCCGAGCGACGCGTACACGACACGGGCGATTGACATGGTGGTCGAGAGGCCGGATTTCGAAACGCTGTTCCGAAGGATAACCTCTTCAAGGCATGAGATGGGAGTCATCGACCTTCCTTTCATTGACGAATCGCTTGTCGTCAAGCGTGATCATGAAGCATCGCCCTTGGATCAAGAGATGAAGATGACCGCCTATTTCTTTGGCAGACTTCCGGATGTTGCTCGTCCCTTGCAAAGGCGGACCTATGGTCCATGGGAATTGCTGTTTTCTCGCCATGCGGGGAAAGAAACCCTCTTGGAATATTTCCAAACACTTTCGTCTCCTGAACGATGGAGAGTGTTGTGTCTTGAACTTGAAAGGCTTGCCAAGATCCACCGGATGACCGAAAAGGATTATCAGGATAAGACGCTTTCGCTTCATGATGTTCTTGAAGATGGCACGTTGTATGCGCGATCAAGGCTGGAAACGCTCATCCTCCCACAGCTTAGGAGCTTTGGTCTCCCTATCTCAGCTTCAAGTGAACAAAAGCTATTGAAAAATTACGGATATATAGACGAAGCGTTGTATCAATGGCCATTCAGGGCATATTATCGTGATGCGAATCCTCGAAATACTATAATGAGCCGTGATAAGCGCAGAATTCTGATTGATTTCGAAGGCGATCGTCGGCTTCCTACTATCCTCGACGTCTTAAGCCTTGTGGAATTTTCAGGCATGGCACCACCGGAGGATCTTCCCGATCTTCTGAAAGTGTGTGCCCTTGCCTGGGATGGACGATCGATTGAGGACATCAGCAGGGACAGGTCCCGTTTAGGGAGGCTGCCGACCGATTCGCCCTTTACTTTGAAAAATATTGGGCCAATGGGCCTTCATCGTCACCTTGAACTTGCCACGTACCGGGCAAGGGACACTATGCGAGGCGCGAAAGCAGAAGACGACTTTCATTATCACTTGGCGAGAGCCTGCAGAGTTGCCCATTATTGTGCTGAAGAATACCCGCATCCATGGTCAAAGACACTGTTTGAACAAGTTGCACTGCTTAATCAGCATTAAAGCTTGGATGCCATGAGCGGGCCGTTCATGTCGAAAAGAACGTCTACCAATTGGCATGTTTTCAGATAGAAAGGCAAATCTTTTTTCGATACCATTGTTGCAGACGCTTTCTTGCGGAAATCGTTCCTGGCGACGGCCAACTGCACCATTTTTTTTAAGGAAAAATCACGGAGCCCATCGATAAAGATATCAAATATCCCATTGGCTGCGACCAGGAGGTCGGATACTTCTTTTTTCGGCTTTATTTGCAGGAGGCATAAGTCACGATAGAGGTCGCCGATTTTTTCGAGCTGCTCGATAATAACGTATGAAGGCGGGTTCCTGATCCCTTCCATGTCCCGCTGGTTAAGGATCCGACGGCAAAAATCCGCATGCTTGTTGATGTCTTTGTCACGGAGCGCGATGCTATCCAAGGACGTCATGTCCTTGTTAATGGTTGCATCCTGGAGGTCAACGGCCATCTGACGGAGGATATGGATCATGCGATTCAGGATATGGGGATATTCTTCGAAAACAACTTTTGTGACTTCCTTTGCGAAGATGCTCGTCTTATGGTGTTCGACGAGTTCGAAGCCGATAAACTCTTCCCGTATGACCTCTTGGACAAGTTCCAATTCTTTGGAAGTTGAGTAATGGACCTCCATCTCCTGATAGCCGGCCTTGTATAGCGCCCCGAGAATCCTTTTAATCATCGGATGCTGCCCTGTGACATCAACAGTCGCCCTGAGAGGGCTTTTTGAGGCTTGAGTCTCTATCCTTAGCGAAGAACCTTCCGGTGTGATCTCCACCTCATCTCCCTTCTTGATGTGGTACGCCCTCACCCAGGCGGAGGGCAGCGAGACCATCAACGTCGCCGGCCCGATCTTGGAGACCTTGCGCTTCATGGCATTATAATATCGCCAGGGCTATTTAAATATTTACACTGCGTACTTCGGCGACATTCTCGGCAGCTGGTAGGGCTGCGCCTTCTCTGTCTTTGCGTTGTTATGGGCTTTGTCCTCCATCGCCTTCTCGACAGTGGCGCGGTAGAGCGTGCGGACACCGGCCATGGCGGGGAGCTGATACTGCAGCGGCACGAAATTGATGACCGCTGCGAACGGCAGGCCTGACCACAAGTAAGAGGTCTTCAAGACCTTTCCGTAATCGTCCTTGAACGTCTTGTAGATCTCCCCGGGGACGCGCGCGATGGAACCGTCGCCGAGCCGCTTCATGATCTTGGGCGGCGTGAGCTCGCGGACAGCGTACCTTCCGCCGACAACTGCTGCGTTGACGACCGGGAACGCGAATGCGAGTCCGGCGGCCGCCTTGGCGATCGGATTAGGGATCAAATCAAGTAGCTTGAATGCCGGATACAGGATCGCGGTGATGAGGTTGCCGAGGTTGACCTCATGCTTGAGGTCCTCCTTGCTCATCTTCCCCTTTTTCGCGATGGCCGTGCCGATGACGTAGGAGCCCGTGGTCGCAAGCAGGTTGAGGAGGCCGCCACCATATATGTAGCCGATAGCGGTCGTCGCGGTCATGCCCACGTAGTCCCAGAAGCTCCAGCCTTTCTTCTCAATCTTCTTCTCGAGGCCGCCGGCTGGCATGGCGCCCCCGGACTTGTCCTCGTCCGCATGCAGAATCTTCTCGAGGCTCATGAGGCATCATCCTCCATGAGCTGGATGAGCGCGACCTCGAAGAGGTGGCTGCGGTTGCGGAAGGACTTCTGAGAAAGGATCTGCTCGGCATGCTGGAGGAGATTCGCGTCGACGGAGATGCTGAGCTTGTGGCTCATCGCAGGAGCCTCCGCAGCGCGGCTTCCATGAGCTCGCTCTTGGAGCGGTAGCTGGATTTGGCGAGATATGCCAGGAGCTTGCCCGCCGTCTCTTCGCTGACCGTGACGCTGATTTTCTCTTTCATTTTTTACCCCCAAGAAGTAGTATTAAATACTACCTATTTATAAATCTTTCTATTTTTACCACCAGTTAATAGTAAATAGGACCGATTTCAGAGAAATCATTGACGATAAACGATAGGAGCTCTATGCCACCAAAATGTTTTTAAAGTCCGGCCCGAGCCTGGCTTTCATGGCGCCATCATCTACTGGAGTTCAAAGGATACGAGAGATTGACTTTTTAGATGATTTGCTGCGCAAAGGTGGCAGGCCGATTCCGGAAAATTTACGAGAGGAAGGAGAAAGGAGAGGATTGTACTTTTTTCCTCATGACCTTGAACGACTTTCAGCGGAATTTCAGGTAGCAGCAACGCTCGGTCCTGACAGGTATCGCTGGCTTCCTTCAGCACGCGAGCCTATAAATCCAACCGAATTCTTTGCGGGCCTCAATCTTGAGCATGATGATGGATATAGGGTTCTTGGAAGACTCATTCAGGCTGCTGCGACACTGGGGAAATGGTGCGGACTCCCGCTCTCTGCCTCTGAAAGATCTTATTTATTAGAAAATAATGGCGTCCCAAGCATTACCATTAATCCTGAGGCGATATTGGAGTTAAAGCTAAGAGACGCTATTGGTCTCCGATCTTGGTCCACGGGCGATGCCATCATGCCAAGTCAGGCCTTAATCTCTTACATCCAAGATTTGTCTACGCAAACGCAAGGGTCAGCTTTCTCTCTTCGACAAGTTTAAATACTCCTCTGATTTCCCTTTATCATGGCGGAGTACAGGATTGCCACGCTCGGCTCGCACACAGCCCTGCAGATTCTCAAAGGAGCGCGCGACGAGGGCTTCCGCAACATCTGCGTCTGCACCCCGGACCGGGTGAAGGTCTACAAGAGCTTCAACGTCGCGGACGACATCATCACCATACCGAGCTACAAGGATTTCATGAAGGTGGAGGAGACCCTCCTGCAGAAGAACGCCATCCTCATCCCGCACGCTTCCTTCATCGAATACATCGGCACCGACGCGGTGGACAGGCTGCGCGTCCCCTATTTCGGCAACAAGGGCATCCTCGCCTGGGAGTCGGACCGGGAGAAGCAACGGCAGTGGCTCCAGGCAGCGGGCCTGCGCCTGCCCAAGATATTCCACAACCCCGAAGACATCGACCGGCCCTGCATAATCAAGTTCTACGGCGCGAAAGGCGGCCGCGGCTACTTCATCGCCAGCTCGGAGGAGGATTTCCGCAGGAAGATCGCTGCCCATCCCACCCAGCGCTACGTCATCCAGGAGTACATCGTCGGCGTCCCCATGTACATCCACTACTTCCAGTCCCCGCTCGACGACGAGCTCGAGATCATGAGCTTCGACAAGCGCTACGAGAGCAATGTCGACAGCATCGGCCGCATCTCCGCCAGGGACCAGGCGTCCTTCACCAACGTGGATCCGAGCTATGTGGTCGTTGGCAACGTCTCCATGGTGCTGCGCGAATCCCTGCTCCCCGAAGTCATCGACATGGGCGAGCGCGTCATCCGCGAGTCGAGGAAGCTCTGCAAGGGCGGCTTGTTCGGGCCCTTCTGCCTCGAGACGGTCATCACGCCAGACCAGGAATTCTTCACCTTCGAGATCTCCGCGCGCATCGTGGCCGGCACCAATCCGTTCATCAACGGCAGCCCTTACACCTACCTCAAGTACAGCGAGCCCATGAGCACCGGCAGGAGGATCGCCCTGGAGATCAAGCGGGCGCTGCAGCAAGGCCGGCTGAAGGACGTGCTGGGTTAATCTTTTATAGGATGACGTCTTCCCCGCCTGCATGATCCACCCGAACGACATCCACCACGTGATCAATGGCTATGACCAGGGCAAGATCACCATCGGCGTCCTTGGCGGCCACTCTGCATTGGATGTCTGCCACGGGGCCAAGCAGCACGGCTTCAGGACGCTGGCCGTCTGCCAGGAAGGCCGCGACAAGACCTACAGCCGCTACTTCAGGAGCAGGAACGGCAAGGGTTGCGTCGACGAGACCATCATCCTGCCCAAGTTCCGGGACATCTGCAAGAAAGAGGTGCAGGAGCAGCTCCGGAAGCGCAACACCATCTTCATCCACAACCGCTACTTCTGGGTCTACTTCGACTTCGACGAGATCGAGAACGACTTCAACGTTCCGATATTCGGCAACCGGATGCTCGTCAAGATGGAGGAGCGCGACCAGCCCAAGAACCAGTATTTCCTGCTCGAGAGGGCGGGCATCCGCATGCCAAGGAAGTTCGGGAGCCCGGGAGACATTGACCGCCTGGCCATCGTCAAGGTCGCCGAGGCCGCGAGAGGCTACGAGCGGGCGTTCTTCTTCGTGAAAAACGCTGAGGAGTTCGAGCAGAAATCACGGCTCCTCCTAGACAAGGGGACCATCACCCAGGAAGCCCTGGACAAGGCAGTGATCGAGGAGTTCGTGGTCGGCGCGCAGGTCAACTTCAACTTCTTCTACTCTCCGCTGATCGAGGAGCTTGAGCTCATGGGCACGGACATGAGGCGGCAGACCAATATCGACGGCCTGCTTCGGCTTCCCGCGAACGAGCAGCTCGAGGTTCTTAAGACATTGCATCCCAAGCATATCGAGACCGGCCATGTCGCCTGTACGGTCAAGGAGAGCATCCTCGAGAAGGCCTTCGCGCTCGGCGAGCGCTTCGTCGCAGTCACCGCGAAAGAGCATCCTCCCGGCATCATCGGGCCTTTCGCACTCCAGGGGGCGGTCGTCGCCGAGGATGGCCATGAGGACATCGTCATCTTTGATGTCTCCATGCGCATCCCCGGCAGTCCTGGCACGAGGTTCACACCCTACTCCGGCTACCTGTGGCGCGAGAGCATGAGCTACGGCGAGCGCATCGCGATGGAGATCAAGAAGGCGATCGAGCTGAAGCGCCTGCACCTTCTGTGCACGTGACTCTTTCTTTCAGAAGCCCCAGCGCATAAAGGATGTCCATGTATTCCTCGATCCTGGGCGTGATGAGGCGGGAGACGTATTTTGTCCTTTCCCGCGAATGCCTCCTGCGGGAATAATAATGATAAAGCTGGTTCGCGAGGCTGTCGGCGATGTTCACGATGCGGAACGTCTCATCCGCCTTCGCTTCCGCCCAGACCTGCACCTCAGGGAACGCGCGGGCGAGATAGTCCTTCACCCTCGTGTCGAGCGGCCCGTCTTTGATGGCGACGAGCGGTTCGGGCTCCTGGAGACGGCACGCAGCCCTGCTCGAGACGCGAGCCTGACTGTCGACATCTTCCCTCGCGGAGAGGAACTCGGAGAGTACAATCAGCTCGGTCGCCGCGACATTGCCCTGGAGGATGTCGCCGATCTCTCTCGGGATGATTATATGGCGAAAATCCCGCGCGCCGAGGATCTCCGAGGAGGGCTTAGGTACACGGGATTTAGGGTAGCTGTCGGCCATGATGTCCGGGACATGCGAAGAATACACAGCGACAAATACTTCTGGAAAACGGCCATGGTTTGACTCGTCGATCCCTACGAAGTAACCCAAGCGAATCCCTGCACCAGTTTTCATTGCTAAGAAAGTTTGAGTAAATAAACTTTATGGTTTTGTTGGAAACTTAGTAAAGTATAATAACCACTTGTCGTCGTAGATTGTTGTGATCATCGACGATGATAGAGGTGGTTATTATGGATGTCCTAAATGATACTTTCTTAAATACTTTGTGGGAATCGACCGTGAAAAT
>JAZDHH010000014.1:0-16377 GCA_043806015.1 Nanobdellota archaeon
ATTCTAGAAATTTAATATTTTTTTTATAATAAGTCACATCTAAGTACTAAATTAATCTATTATTAATTATTTTTCGATATATAAACTAATTTTTGATTATAATTTTTAATTATTTTATAATTTTTTTAAAAAAGGATGATAAACAATATTTTTTAACAAATACCTCCTCCTGGAAGAGGATTCCCTTGCTGAATACATCTCGGTGCAGGAGGATTTACTGAAGTGTCCCAAACGCCGCAATCAGTTGATCTATCGCAGCAAATGTAATGTCCTTGGTCTTCTGAATAATATTCATACAAGTCATCTCCGCAGCACGAAGGATTGTAATACATCCAATAGTTTGTTTCTGTTGTGGGGAAATGCACTGCATGGTTTCCTGCGTGAACGCCTGCGTCATAGCCATTTGAGGAACATTTTTCTTCACAGGCCTTGATTGATCCGTCATTGTTCTCGTCAATATCTCGGTTTTCTGATTGGGGATCATTCTTGCATTGGCAATCCCCCATTGCTCCATTGTCACAATAGGTTCCGCCCCAATCCCAGTCTCCTTCGCCATCGCGATCAAGCCATTCACCGACTTGTCTCGGTCCGGGGCGGATGCATCTATCCTCTTGGGTACCGCAATCATTATTGGTAGAGCAGGTCGCTTCACAACTGTTTTTTTGGCATATGCAGTTTATTGTCCGTGCGCAGCTTCCGCTTCCGTCGCACGTTCCTTGACAAGTTTGTTTTCCGCTGATGCTGGGGTACATCAGGCCATCGCGGCGTCCGCATTTCCAGTTTGTATTGCAGACATTCGCAGAGGATCCTGATGCAAGATCAAACATCTCTTCAAAGGTGGTGTCTTGTGGAACATTCTTGCAGGTGTAAGGAGCCTGAAGCCGGGAATCCCACGGCGAATTGATATCGCACCCCGCTTCACCCGCGAGGCAGGGCGCCTCGCATCGCCTTGACTCGCCGGGATTTTGATCATCACAACTAATCCGTGTCCATTCATCCGAAAATGGTCCGGAGCAAGCATTACCTCGCTGTCCGCTGCATTGTTGATCAAAGTTGCGAATGAATATATCATTCTGGAATGCAGTCGTGGTCCAGCTAATACCCGAGTGAGTCACTTGGGTGTATGGTCGTGAAGGTGGTATCAAGTTCCCAAATGCATCATCGAGCACAAGGATATTGGCTGGAGAGACAAGATCATGATTTGCGTCAGGAAGGCGAGGGTCATTAATCGGGTAAGGAAGGATTGTATAATAATTTTGAGAATAGCATGTTCTCGTGTCCGTATAGGGTGTCATCGTATCCGTCCTGCAGCATACATGTCGCGTATAGAATGGCGTCCAAAAAGCGTTGTTCGGGTGGTCCGGACCGTAGGGATTTATTCTTGGTGTTTCTGTGCCATCAAAGCCAGGGTTGTAGGGGAATGGGTCCGGATTCGGATAATTTGAGCCGACATACATCCCCGCGGGCAGGCAGGAGTTCACATCAAGAAATTCCAGCGAGGTACTCGCTTCCCTGTCGCGAGGGGCGGCCACGGTGAGGTTGATCTTCTTGTTCCCGGTAGAAGGGAACTTGTGATACACATCAGTTCCCATGACGGTCGCGGTGATGTCATAGATAGAATAGGACCTGGACGGCATCGCTTGGGGGTAGGTGAAAGCCGGCAACTCCCCGAAATACGGGCTTTCCACGTTTCGGTCATAGATTAGATCAGGGTCGAGGGGTTCAAGAACGAGCAGTCCGGAAGTCTCGTCTGCCCAGCGGTACCCTGACATGGGGCCGCCGATGAACACGATGGAGTTCGAGCCATTGAGGACGAATGGGTCCTCGACGCTCACGACATTCTCGGGGATGTCGGGGAAGATCTTCACCGGGCTGATTTCCGCGACCGGCTGATCCAGGACAAGCACGGAGATGTTCTGCCAGTCGCACAGCCCCTCATTGTCGCAGACACTTAGGTTGATGTAATGCAGGCCGGTGTCGTTTTTACTGACTTTGAATCTGGCTGTTCCGCGCTCGCCGCTCATGTTCTCCCCAGTCAGCTTGTGCGGATGAGGATCAGGACTGGTGATGGGCCACTCAAAGCAGGTAGTATTAGTCCCGAACAAATTGCAGTTGCTTATGGCACAAGTGTAATCCGTTGTACAGTCGCAAGGCGCCGTGGGATTCAGGTGAGTCCTGCACTTGTAGAACAGGAAAGTGTGAACCTCGTCCTCCCACCAGTTGTGATAGACATAAAAACGGCCATTGCTCGCGTTCGTCCCGCTGATGTTAAGCTTCTCCCGGGTCGGGACGCCGAGGGTGGCGTCATGGAAATCGAAATCAGGATCGTACGCATACGGGTCGATGACGAGCTCTTCACCCTCCATGGTGATGATATCGTAGCGGGGGTTGTAGCTCTGGTTGACCCAGTCGAGCGCCGGCCTTCGGTTCTCGGCGGCGAACTGGAAAATGAAGGGGGAGCCGCCGACGAGGCTGCCCAGGTCGGTGAGCCGGATGACATCCGTGTATTGCCAATGCTCCGGGGTGAACAAAGGGCTGTCCTGCGTTGGCAGCGCGCAATCGACTGGGGGTTTTTTGCAGACGTCGGCGAAGCGGTCAACCGTGATGTTCGGTGGCGTACACACGGTCGCGTCGGAGTTGTAGCCGTCGCCGAGCCAGGTCTGCAGTTTGCAGGCATCGTGGTCCTCGTGCAGGTCGATGTCGAAGAACGGGTTCCGCTTCTCCTGCTCCAAAAGCCGCAGGAAGGTGAAGAAGACGGTCTTGTAGCGGATGGGCTGCCGCGACACAAAGTAATAAGTTTTCGTGAATGGCTGCTCACCCCGTTTTGAGATCTTGAGCGGCCAGAAAAGAACGATGAAGACATCCTCATCGCCAAAGACCACAGTCGCGTTCGGGCTTCCAGACTCGAAGGCAAGGCCGAGCTGCTGGCCGAAGGTCTCAAAATCCACGCAATCTCGCATCTTCTCTGCGATGTACATCTCAAGGTACGCTTGGATAGAATCATTGGATAGCGTCTCGTTTTTGTAGACATCGAGACAGGTATTGTTCAACCAGTCCTCGCTTTTATTGAGGACGAGCTCAAGATCCTTCGCGTTGGGGCCATATGATTTACAGAGCGAGATCGGCCATTCAGGGTCCGCCAGGGCGTAGCCATGGTCGCTTTGAAGTTTTCCCAGGTAAGGCTGCTGTGGAGGATAAGGCGTGAGGTTGAAGCCGCTCTCATTGGAGATAAGGCGGCGCATCCGGATGCCATAGGTCACATTGAAGACGATGTTCTCGCCATGCGATCCGGTTGTATGGAACGGCACCAGGCCGCCTTTGGTGAAGTCGTAAAGGTCATAGAGCCCGTCTTTCAGGTAAAGCCAATATCGCCCGCCCTCAACTTGCGTTCCATAGATCGGCCCGCCCTGCTCGCCGGAGATTTTCAGCGCTTCGAGAGAAACAGAGTCAAGGCAGCTCGTCACGTGGACCTGCAAGGGACCGAGGTCATAGCCCGGGTCAAGGACTTCCTTCTGCCCCTGCTTGAGCTTGACCATGGCCAGTTTGCTCTGGACGTAGAAGGCGAAAAGGAAGGAGCCCAGGATCAGGATCCCGAGAAGCATGAATATGGTGAGCTGGCCTTTTCGCATGATAACCCCTTTTTTAAGCCAAAGGGGGGAAAGGAATTAAAAAAGTTTCTATTCCTTCTCTTCTTCCATGTTATACGGAGGCACGGCCGCCTTGGAGATGATCACGATGTCGCCGATGCTCTTCACGAGCTGGTGCGGCACGATGACGCCCTTGGCGCTGCCCAGCACCTTGGAGAGGAACGAGCTCTTGGTGGCGCGGACGCGCCAGCCGAACACCTTGGTGTGGGTGAGGATCGCTTCCTCGATGTCGCCGAAATAGTCGCCCTCGTCGGTGAACACTTTGATATCGTATGTTTCAGAAATGCGTTTGGTCTTGAGCATAGGGATCGCCTCCGTACCTCTTCGGGAGGAGTAGTGCTATTTATACTTTTCTAAAAGGTTTATATAGCCGGCCCCATTCCAGGAGCGCATGATAAAGATCATCGGTACGTCCCACATCTCCAGGCAGAGCATGGGGGAGATCCGGAGCTACATCGAGACCGCAAAGCCCGACATCATCGCGCTCGAGCTTGACCCTGAGCGCCTCCAGGCTTTGTTCCAGAAGCAGTCGACCAGGCTCTCCTTCGGCCTGATAAGGAAAGTCGGCCTTAAGGGAGCGCTGTTCGCGGCATTCGGCGCCTGGGCGGAGAAGAAGCTCGGCGAGAGCGTCGGCATGCAGCCCGGGGAGGAGATGAAGCTGGCGGTGCGCCTTGGCCGCAAGCGAGACCTCAAGATCGCGTGCATCGACCAGCGCCTGGACATCACCCTATCAAGGTTCTCCAAGGCCCTGACCTGGAAGGAGCGATTCCGCTTTGTCCAGGACATTGTCAAGGGCATCTTCAAGCCGGAGCGCGTTCCCTTCGACCTCAGCAAGGTGCCACCAGACCAGGTCATCGAACAGCTGATAAGCAAGGTGAAGGGCAGGTACCCGAACATCTACTGTGTCCTCATCGAGGAGCGCAACCAGGTCATGGCGAAGAATCTCCGCAACCTACAAGCCCAAAATCCGGACGCGCACATCCTCGCCATCGTGGGAGCAGGCCACCGTCGTGCCCTCGAGCGCCTGGTCGCGCCAGGCATCTCCTACACGTTCTCGGTCGGGTAGGCAAGCACAATCTATTTAAAAGGGGACGCCTGAAGGAACGCCATGAGCGAATACCTCGCCAGGGTCCGCCGCTACATCCGCTTCAGCAGGCAGGAGATTACCGACATCCTGCTCTCGCTGCTGGTCATCGCGTTCGCCTTCGGCTTCGACGACCACAAGGAGACCTTCGAGGTCTCGGCCTGGCTCGGCAACTTCCTCACTGTGCTGCTCATAGTCGCCATCTCCTTCATCGCGCATCAGCTCATCCAGAAGTTCGTTGCCATCTTTGCCGGCTACAGGTCAGAGTTCAAGGCCTGGGGCTGGGGCATCATACTCTGCCTCGCCCTCACCTTCGTGACCAAAGGCAATTGGATCTTCGTGGCAGCGGGCGGCGTCTTCGTCTATCATCTGCCATTCCAGCGCATCGGCATGTTCCGCTATGGCCTCAGCACATACTATTCCGGCCTGGTGGCGGTGTCAGGGCCGCTCATCAACCTGGTTCTGGCCATCGTCTTCAAGCTGCTCTTCCTTGGCACGCAAGACCCTTACCTGCTCCTCGGCATGAAGGTCAATCTGTGGATGGCTTTCTATAGCATCCTGCCCATCCCGCCGCTCGACGGCGGCACAGCGTTCTTCGGCGGCCGCTCGACCTATTTCTATTGGCTCGGCTTCGTGCTCGCCGCGATCGTCCTCATCCTTGTCCTCAAGAGCCTGCTCGCCATCCTCCTGGGCACGCTGCTCCTGAGCGTGCTCCTCTGGCTGGTCTTTTTCGTCTTCATCGAATACGGCTCGTGGGTGAAGATGTAAGGAAAAGGTACGAGAACGCGTCATGCCTCCGAACAAGGAACTCATGGACTATGTGAAGCGCACGAAAGGCTATCCGAAGCCTGAGGTGGCGGCCAAGCTGCGCAGTGCCGGCTACGCGAAGGAGGACATCGACGCGGCATTCATGGCCGCGCAGCGCAGGAAATACATCGCGCCGGCCATCGCCGCCGTCGTCCTCATCGCCCTCGTCTTCATCGGTCTCCAGCTGGCTCCGGACACCAATACCTCCGGCTACAAGACCGCGCTCAAGCCTTCCGCAGTGGACCGCTGCCAGCGCATGGCCAGCTATGACCAGGGCTGGTGCTTCTTCGCCCTGGCGACCGAAACAGGAGAGCAGGCATTGTGCGGCCGCATCGCACAGCTGGACCTCAGGGCCTATTGCCTTGCCAGCGTGAAAAAGGACCCTTCGTTGTGCAGCTCGATCCAGGACGGAAGGATTGCTGAAGAATGCCGGAAAGCTTCGGCTGATCAAGCATAAGCTATAAATAGCCGCCGATCCTCCTCAGCATCATGCTTCGCGATATCCAGCCAAGGCTCTATCAGGAGACCATCTTCCACGAGGCATCGCTGCACAACTGCCTTGTCGTCCTGCCGACCGGCATGGGCAAGACGCTGATCGCCCTCATGCTCGCTGCCCAGCGCCTCAAGCAGTACCCGAACTCGAAGGTGGTGATGCTCGCCCCGACAAGGCCGCTCGCCCAGCAGCACCTGGATTCCTTCAAGCGCCACCTCGACCTTCCTGCAGAAGGGCTCGTGCTCTTCACCGGTCTCATCGACGCCGAGAGGCGCGCAGCCCTCTGGAAGGACACGAAGATCGTGGTAGCGACGCCGCAGGGCATCGAGAACGACCTCATCAACGGCAAGATCACTCTAGAGCAGGTCTCGCTCCTGGTCATCGACGAGGCGCATCGCGCTGTCAAGGACTACAGCTATGTCTGGATCGCTGACCAGTACCACAAGCGGGCAAACTACCCCCGGATCCTGGGCATGACCGCGTCCCCAGGCTCTGACGTCGAGACCATCAACGAGGTCTGCAAGAACCTTTTCATCGAGTCCATCGAGATCCGGACCGAGGACGATCCGGATGTCGCGCCCTACATCCAGGAAGTCAAGATAAGCTGGGTGCACGTTGAGCTCCCGCCGTCGTTCCAGGCGATCCAGCGCCATCTCAAGGACTGCGTCGCGGACAAGGTCAAGGACATCAAGGCGACCGGCGCTGTGGAAGGCAAGCTCTTCGCCGACATGAGCCGTAGGGAGATCCTGGGATTCCAGGCAGAGCTGCAGGCAGAGCTCGCGCAGGGCAACCGCGGCTTCGACGTCCTCCGCGCCTTGAGCCTCGCCGCCGAGATCATGAAGGTCCAGCACGCCCTCGAGCTCATCGAGAGCCAGGGCATCACCTCGCTGAACCAGTACCTGCAGAGGATCGTCAACGATTCGGTGACGAGCAAGGTCAAGGCGGTGCAGAACCTTGTCCGTGACCCTAACTTCAAGGCAGCCGCCCTCAAGGCGCAGGAGCTCGCGGCGCTCGGCATCCAGCATCCTAAGCTGGAGGCGCTCAAGCGCATCGTCAAGGAGGAGCTCAAGCCGGGCATGAAGATGCTCATCTTCAACCAGTACCGCGACTCGGCCAAGAAGATCGAGGACGAGCTCAAGGGCATTCCGGGAGTGAGGGCGAGTGTCTTCGTCGGCCAGATGAAGAAGGGTGACTCGGGCATGTCGCAGAAGCGGCAGCTGGAGCTGGTCGGCCAATTCCGCTCAGGCGGCATCAACGTGCTCATCTCGACAGCCGTGGGTGAGGAAGGCCTGGACATCCCTCAGGTGGACATCGTCGTCTTCTACGAGCCCATCCCCTCTGCCATCCGCGCCATCCAGCGCCGCGGCCGCACCGGCAGGACCGAGGCAGGCAGGGTCATCATGCTCTCGACCAAAGGAACGAGGGACGAGGCCTACAAGTGGAGCGCGCATCACAAGGAGGAGCGCATGTTCCGCACGCTCAAGGACCTGAAGGGCCGCATCACCTTGGTGGCGAAGCGCCACGCATCCCTCGACCGCTTCATGGACAAGGTCAAGGTCATCGCCGACCATCGCGAGAAGGCGTCGCAGGCGATCAAGGAGCTGATCGACCTCAACGCGTCCATCGAGCTGCAGCAGCTCGAGAGCGCGGACTTCCAGCTCTCACGGAGGGTGGGCGTCGAGGTCAAGAAGGTCGCGGATTTCGTGGACTCGATCATCGACGGCCGGCTGCTCGAGCAGATACGCTTGCTGAGGCAGAACTATGAGCGTCCCTTGGTCATCATCGAGGGTACTGAAGACCTTTTCGCCCAGCGCAACATCCATCCGAACGCCATCCGCGGTATGCTGTCCACGATTGTGGTTAGCTACGGCGTCCCGCTGCTTTCAACCCGCAATGCGCAGGAGACCGCAGCCCTGCTCTTCATCATCGCCCGCCGCGAGCAGGACAAGGAGCCTGCGGATTTCACGCCGCACGCCATGAAGCCGACGCGGACGCTGCGTGAGCAGCAGGAGTACATTGTATCAGCTTTCCCCGGCATCGGCATGACGCTGGCGAAGCCGCTCCTTGGCCATTTCAAGAGCATCCGCAACCTGGTTGCGGCGCCAGAATCAGAGCTCAAGGACGTGGCCATGGTCGGCGAGAAGAAAGCGAAAGCGATCAGGGAAGTGCTGGACCGGGATTATGAGCCAGGCACATGATCCCAGAAAGGGTTTCGCCCATGATACCTGAAGTGAGGATCCTCTGCCATGAGGGCAATGTAGGAAAGCTCCACCATCTTCGGATCATGAGGGGCAGGCTTTGAAAGCTCGTACAGCCTTCGCCCTAATTCCACTCCCTGTTGAAATCGGGCAGCATCTTCATCCAGTAATGAAATATTGTTTTCGGAACCCATCTTCATAACCCCTTTAGTCTTAAATGCTTATAAGTGTTCCTTTATTAATTTTTTCTTTGCAAGCTCTGATGGTAAAACATCTGAAATGTCTTAGACCGGGAATACGGCGAATAAGGCCTTAATGAGAAAGGTCCGGAATTAGGATGCCAAGATCCCTCCCTTGCAGGTCTCGGACATGAATATGCGGGATTGAAGGCCGGTCAAGGATTTCGTCCACGCTGACTTCTCTTGGCCTATCAGAGGAACATCTGCCAATGCCGAATGTCTGGCCGTCATAGACTCGGTCGAAGCTGGATTGTTGCGTGCACCCTTCGCAGATTACAGGGAAGGTGTCAACGGCCACGAGATAATCGCCTTGGTGGCCGCATTTTCTGCAGATGCATTGATAAATCGGCATAGAATCATCCTTTCGCGGGTGCAGGTTCCCAGGTCACGATGTCGTTGAGTTCTTCGATGATGGCTCTGTTGTCTGGAGGGTTGCCGAATCCATGTCCCTCCTGGAATGAGCGAAGCTCATCATAAAAATCCATGAGGCGCGCGTAGGCTTCCGGCGGATGGCCGCCGAAAAGGACCTGGTCATGGGGCAGGATGACTTGTCGGAGCGCGCTGACGACTTGTCCGAGGTCATAGATCTGTAAGTGCCCCCTGAGCCCTTCAATAGTCTCTCTCAACCGCTGAGGGAATTGTTCCTCGTCTGTTGGCGCAGGTGTAGGGCCTTGCACAGCCTACCACCTCATCTTCTCAAGCCGCGAGATGCGTTCCGGCATCGGCGGATGGGTGCTGAACAAGGACCAGAACGCGCCGCCGCGGAAAGGATTGGTGATGAAAAGGCTGCTCGTGCTCCTGGTTCCGAAGCGCAAGGGATTCTTGTTGACTTCGGCCTCGAGCTTTTTCAGGGCAGAGGCGAGGCCCTTACCGTTATGCAGGGTCTTCGCCGCGGTCTCATCTGCCAGGTATTCGCGGGACCGCGAGATGGCCAGCTGCAGGATGATGGCAGCGATCGGAGCCACGATGGCGAGCACCAGGAGCGAGATGATGTTCTGGCTGCCGTTGTCGTCCCTGCTGCCGCCGAAGATGGCAGCCCATTGCGCCATGCTGGCGAGGTAGGAGATGATGCCGGCGAGCATAGCCGCGACCGTTTGGATGAGGGTGTCGCGGTTCTTGATATGGGACATCTCATGCGCGATCACGCCGCGCAGCTCTTCCTCGTTGAGCATGCTGAGGATGCCGCGCGTGCACGCAACCACCCCTGAGCCAGGGCCTTTGCCCGTGGCGAAGGCGTTCGCAGCCTCGCTGGGGATGATGAATATCTTAGGCTTGGGGATGCCCGCTTTCCTCGCGACATCCTCCACGATCGCGTGCAGCTTCGCGTACTCCTTCTTGTCTGCCGGCTTCGCCCGATAGATGGCGAGCACGATCTTGTCCGAGAAGAAGAAGCTGATGCTGTTCATGACCACGACCAGGACGATTGCCATGACCAGGCCGGTGGTCCCGAAGAGGCTGCCTATCCAGAGCACAAGCCCTGTGAGGACTGCGAGCAATATGAATGTCTTTAGTTGGTTAAGCATAGGGGCTAGTATGCAGAAGTCAGATTTAAAGCTTGTGCTGTACAACGATAGCGACGCACTCGGTGCCGCATTTCACAGAAAGCCCAAAAGAGCCTTGGACAGGGATCCGGGAAAGGGCGCTGTCGAGGTCCTTAGCATCCAGGGAGCTGCCAAGCCCGATGTTCTGCACCTCGATCTGGTCTAGGGAAAGGTCGCCGAGCTCTGCTTCGGTTCCTTGGCCGGCCACGTTGCTGGCGATGCTTGCCGCAATCGCGTCGAGCTCGCTGTCATGGGAAGCGCCGCGCTCGACCAGGCGTTGGGTGAGAAGGTCCTCGAAGCCGGAAGGCCTGTCGGTGGCCGCGAGCATGCCCGCCTTGCCGCAGGACGCAAGCAAGAGGAGGACGGCAATCGCAAGGTATCTCATGCAGTATATGTAGCGCTGGTCATTAATAAGTTTAATGAGATAAGACAAAGAGAAAGTGACAGCTTCCCGCGTTTCCCGTTCGTAAGAACAGTACAGCGCGGGACGTTGGCCTGCTTGACTGCCGGGTTCGGAATGAGACCGGGTAGGACCAGACCACTATGGCCGTCTGAATCAAGGGAATGCCCTTCGCTTTATAAATCTTATGCCGTTTTAATTATTTTCAATATACATAATAATTAAATTCCGGCTTTCCAATATATTTATATATTCGAATATGTGAATATGTTTCATGGACCGGATTTTCCACGCTCTCTCCGACGAAACAAGGATAAAAATCATCGAAGCTCTCAAGGACGGCGAGATCTGCGCATGCCAATTCGTGGCAATGACCGGGAAGGCGCAGCCGACAGTCTCCCAGCATCTCCGGGTGCTAGAACAGGCGAAAATCCTCAGGTCTCGCAAGGAAGGGAAAATGGTCCTCTACGCTCTCCGGGACAGAAGGATCATTGATCTTATCACCAAAGCGCGTGAAATCAGATGACGTTCGTCAGCATACTCGAAGCAGGCATCATAGCTGTCCTCACCTACCTCCAATCGCATGTCGCCGCATGCCTCCTCCCGGCGTTCTTCATCGCCGGCGCCATCTCAGCTTTGGTGCCTAAGGAATCTATCACCAGAATGCTTGGGGCGGGAGCTTCGAAATGGAAGGCCTATCCGGTGGCCGTGGCAGCCGGCCTGCTCCTCGCGGTCTGCTCCTGCACCATCCTCCCGCTCTTTGCCGGAATCCGAAAGAAAGGCGCAGGACTCGGTCCTGGGGTCACGTTCCTCTACACTGCTCCGGCGACAAACATCCTCGCCATCCTCTTCACCGGCTCAGTGCTCGGCTGGCAGCTTGCAGGCGCTCGCATCATCTTCTCAGTCGCCTTTGCCATCATCATCGGCCTCATTCTGTCCTCAATTTTTCATGAACAGAAAGGATCAAGCAATATCCACGATCAGACAGCAGCGAAAGATCCAAACGTGTCCTTCATCCGAAGGCATCGCGTCCTGCTGTTCGTGGCAAGCCTCTTTGCCATACTCTTCGCCGGCATATCGAAGCTAGACTTGATGATGAAGCTATCTATCTTGTTGATCCTCATTGCGCTTGTGCTGCTCCAGCTCCGGCTCTTCTCCAGGGACGAGCGCCGCAGATGGCTGCAAGAGACCTGGATGTTCTTCAGGATGATATTCCCTTTGCTCCTCCTCGGCATCTTCGTTGCGGGAGTCCTCGGTGCGCTCCTGCCGGCAAAGCTCTTAGCTTCCTACGTAGGTGACAATTCCGTGCTCGCGAACTTCATAGCCGTGCTCTTCGGCACGGTCATGTATTTTCCGACACTGATCGAGGTGCCGATGGCGCAGCTCTTCCTCTCGCTCGGGATGGCAAGCGGCCCTCTCCTTGCTTACCTCCTTGCCGATCCGGTAATCTCGCTCCCCAGCCTCCTCGTCGTCCGCAAGCTCATGGGCAACCGCCAGACCCTTGTCTATGCGGGTCTTATCATCGTTTTCTCGACAATCGCAGGCCTGTCGTACGGCCTCCTGAGAGGGTGAGTGGCATGAACATAATCATTCTTGGCAAAGGATGCTCGAAGTGCAAGGTGGCTGAGCAGCTGGTTCGCGAAACATTGCAGAGGCATAAGATCAAGGCCGAAGTTATTCATGAATACAATCTGATGAAAATTGCGGAATATGGGCCGGTGACCACCCCTGCGGTCGTGGTGGATGGCAAGGTCAGGATTCAAGGGCACGTGCCGACCGAGGCCGAGATACTGGGGGCGATCGGTCGGTAGGTGGCCGCGAACAGGGTCAGGTGCCGTTGATTGCCGCAGCGTTGTTGACCTGCAGGATGCAGCTCGTCTTCTCCGATTCGTCCTGGATCATGTCGCAGGTGGCAAGGGATTTCTTCGCAACCGCTACCTGCTTGAGGCAGGTGTAGTAGATCGGTGTCTGGTAATCGATGCCCCCGCAGACCGCCTCGTCCTTCATCGCGGCCGCTACCTTGATCGTGCACTGCTCGCGCTTGTACTTCGACTCGATCCTCGGGCAGAGGAGGTTTCCCTGGACCTGCGGCGCGACGGTGAGGAGGCAGTCATCCTTGATGTTGGCCGAGCTGATCTTGGCGCAGTACTGCTCGTCCTTCTTCACTCCGGCCATGTACTGGTAGCAGCTGTCCAGCATGTCGGTCTCCCCCATCACTCCCTCGCAGTCAGCCGGATTCCCCGAATTCTTGGCGAAGTTGAGGTAGCAGTCGTCCCTCAGGATGTCCAGGTCCGCGCAGACGGCCTTGTCGTTCGTGCTGATCGCGATCTTGGAGAAGCAGTTCACGCGGTTCCACTGCGCGCTCACGCCTTTGCAGAGCGCAGGGTCGTTCTTCTTGATGGCGACCCCCTCGAAGCAGTCGCTCCGGTAGCGCTCGGTCACGATCTTTGAGCAGACATCAGCGTCCCCCTTCTTCACAGCGACCTGCGCGTAGCAGTCATCGATGCGTCCGGCGTTCTTCGTGGTGTCAAGCTCGTCGCACATCTTGTAGCTGCCCTTCTGCACAGCGGCCATGACCTCAGAGTCCATGAAGCAGCCGCTCAGCAGGACACAGGCAATAATCCCCATCATCAAAAAAGTTTTCATTTGGATACCCCCTTTCTTCTCTCCAGATCCCTTTTTCATTTTAATAATTTACTTTTTTCCAGCGAGGCGCCGGACGTCTTCGCTTGAATGGACATGCGATTCCTTCTGGCTCGAGAGGTGCCCGAACAGCAGGCCCTTCTTCGCGAGCTGCGGGAAGACCTGCCGCTCCAGCGAAGAGCCAGGCTCGTCGAAGATCTCGTCGCTTGCGCAGAAGATCGGCGAGAAGACCAGGTAGACGTCGCTCACCCTCGGCTTCTGGATGAAGGAGAGCACCTTGTTGCCCTCCATAACGACTGTTCCCTTCTCGGATGGCTTGGCCGAGGTTGTGAGCATGATAGTTGCAATCCCTCCTTGCCTGCGATGGTCCGCCCAGAGCGCCTCAAGGCTTATCCTGGGGAAGAGGATGTCGCTGTAGACGACGAGGAACGATCCGGAGAGCCGCCCGCGCAGCAGCCGCAGCGAGTCTGCGGTGCCCTCGCTGGCCTTCTCCTCGACATAGGTGACCGAGATGCCGAAGCCGGCCCCATCGCCCAAGACCGAGAAGATCGCGGTCAGCACCGGATGCCGCGCGACGATGACAAGGTGGCGGAAGCCGCTCTCCCGCAGCTTCTTGGCCGCAAGCTCGACCACGGTCATCTTGCCGACGCGCGTCGTTGGCGCGAAGCCCGCTCCGACGCGGAGATCCTCAACAGGTCCGCCGGCCAGGATGACTGCGGTCTTGCGCTCGCCCAGGCCCTGCAGCACCAGGCGCTCGATGGCCTGGCTCCGGTTCCTGACATACAGGCCGTCGATGCTGCCGTCGATGTCCCGGAGCACGCGCTCGTTCAGGGTGATGGATATCTTTCCCTTCATGCATGTCCCCCGGGCTTCCCGGTATTAATATTTATCGGATAAAGTAGGATAATAGTAAGATATTTATACTCCGAGGGCAGCCCAGGCCCCGGTGATGTTCCTATGAAAATCGCAGTCATCGGCACCGGCTACGTCGGCCTCACGGCCGGCGCCTGCTTCGCGAACCTCGGCAACCAGGTCGTCTGCGCTGACCAGGACAAGGAAAAGGTAGCCCTGCTCCAGAAAGGCGAGGTTCCCATCTTCGAGCCGGGCCTGGCCGAGATGGTGCGCATGAACGTCAAGGAACATCGTCTTTCGTTCACCTCCTCGACCAAGGAGGCGGTGCAGTCCGCCGACATCGTCTTCATCGCCGTCGGCACCCCGTCAATGGAGGACGGCAGCGTTGACATGCGGTATGTCGAAGCCGTCGCCAAGGACATAGGTCAGGCGCTGAACGGCTACAAGGTCATCGTGGACAAGAGCACGGTCCCTGTAGGCACAGCCGGCAGGGTCAAGGACATCATCCGCGAGCAGAGCAAGGGCATGTTCCCTTTCGACATGGTCTCCAATCCGGAGTTCCTCCGCCAGGGCGCCGCCCTGAAGGATTTCCAGGTTTTCGACCGGGTCGTCATCGGCACAGAATCGGAGAAGGCCAAGGGCATCATGCACCATCTCTACAAAGACCTCGAGCGGACCAACCATCCTGTCCTGTTCACAGACATCAAGAGCGCCGAGATCATCAAGTACGCCTCCAACGCGATGCTCGCGACCCGCATATCCTTCATGAACGAGCTGAGCCAGCTCTGCGAGAGGATGGGCGGCGACATCAAGGTCGTGGCAGAGGGCATGGGCCTCGATACGAGGATCGGCTCGCGCTTCCTGCAGGCCGGCATCGGTTACGGCGGCTCCTGCTTCCCCAAGGACGTCAAGGCCCTTTCCGCCATGCTGCGCGGCCATGGTTGCCCCTCCCGCATCGTCGATGCGGTCGAAGCCGTGAACCATGACCAGAAAGCGTCCATCGTGAAGAAGCTCCTCGCTGTCATGCCTGATCTCAGGGGGAAGCGTATCGCGATCTGGGGGCTCGCGTTCAAGCCAAAGACAGATGACTTGCGAGAGGCGCCGTCCATCGTGGTCATCACCACGCTCCTCGAGAAAGGCGCCAAGGTCGTCGCCTTCGATCCTGTCGCTGAGGCAAATGCGAAGAAGCTCTTTTCGCAGATAGCCTACACCGACACCCCCCAGGAGGCCATCAAGGGCGCGGACGCCCTCCTCATCGTGACCGAATGGGATGAGTTTCGGCAGCTGGACAAGCAGGAGATGATGTCCCTGATGAAAACGCCGGTCGTCATCGACGGCCGGAACATCTATGACCCGCAAGAGATGCAAGAGGCCGGCTTCACCTATGTCTGCGTCGGGAGGCAGGTCCTGTGAGGATCCTGGTGACCGGGGGGGCGGGCTTCCTCGGCAGCCACCTCTGTGATTTCCTGATCGCCAAGGGCCATCAGGTCATCTGCATGGACAACTTCATCACCGGAAGCCCGGCGAACATTGCGCACCTCAAGGGCAATTCGCATTTCTCCTTCAAGCACCATGATGTCTGCAATTACATCCCTGTGGAGGGCAAGCTCGACGCTGTGCTGCATTTCGCCAGCCCGGCGTCGCCCATCGACTACCAGCAGATACCGATCCAAACCTTGAAAGTCGGAGCCTTGGGCACCCATAACGCCCTCGGCCTCGCCAAGGCCAAGGAAGCGACCTTCCTCTTGGCATCGACATCCGAGGTCTATGGCGATCCGCTGGTCAATCCCCAGCCCGAGACGTACTGGGGAAATGTAAATCCTGTCGGGCTCCGAGGATGCTACGACGAATCAAAGCGCTTCGCGGAAGCCCTCACCATGGCCTACCATCGCATCCATGGCATGGACATACGCATAGCGCGCATCTTCAACACCTTCGGCCCGAGGAACAGGCCGGATGATGGCCGTGTCGTTCCCGCATTCATCAACCAGGCCATCGCAGGGAAGCCGCTTACCGTGTTCGGCGACGGCAGGCAGACACGGTCGTTCTGCTATGTCGATGACCTCATCGAGGGCATCTGGCTGCTGCTCAAGTCGAACGTCAACGAGCCGGTCAATCTGGGCAATCCGCAGGAGCTGAGCATCAACGAGTTCGCAAAGCGCATCCTGACGCTTACCGGCTCACAGAGCGAGATCGTGCACAAGCCGTTGCCGGCAGACGACCCAAAAGTCCGCCGCCCAGACATCGCGAAGGCGAGGAAGCTGCTCGGCTGGGAGCCGAAAGTGCCGGTCGACGACGGCCTCCGGAAGACTGTCGATTATTTCCGCGCCAAGGGCTCTGTAGAAAGTAATATATCCTCGGGCAGCCGGTAGGCTGCCTGAGGGGTGGGGAGTCGACCCCCACCATGAAAAAGAACGAGACGCTGAAACATAAAGCTTTCCGTTTGTGGAAGAAGGCAAAGCTGCCACGATTC
>JAZDHH010000015.1:0-83939 GCA_043806015.1 Nanobdellota archaeon
ATAAAAAATATATTATTAAAATTATATTAGTGAATATATGATATTAAAGAAGATTTATTCGACTAGGGTATAATATTTTTACAACATATCAAAAATTCTCAATTTTCTTCCAAAATAACAACATTTTTAAATAGAAAACTCGGAGAGTCTATATATAAATATGCCACTGACGCCGATCGAGCAGAAGGTATACAAGCAGTTCTACAGCCAAGCCTGCACGCTCGAGGAAGTCTCGGCTTTCCTGAAGAATTACCGGCAGGCAGTCGTTGCCTGCAAGAACCTTGTGGAGAAGCAGTATTTCCTCCGCATCAAGGGCGGCCTCTATGCGGTGGTGCCCTTCGAGCTCGCGCCTGAAAAGAGCGCTGCCTTTGTCCCTGACCGTTACAAGGTCGCGGACAAGATGATCGGCGAGCATTTCCTCAGCCACAACACGGCATTGGAGCTGCACTGCGGCGCAAAGCCGATGCAGAAGGCGTTCATCTCCTCGCCGAGCAGGGTTCCAGAGGTCAAGATGGCTGGCACGACATTCACGATCATCACCACCAAGCATTTCTTCGGCGCGACTGCTTTCTCTTATCAAAACTCGATGCTCACGGTGAGCGACAAGGAGCGGACAATTATCGACTGCCTGCGGCAGGTGAAATTCACCGCGGGATTCGAGCAGCTCAAGCAGTCCTTCCCCTTGCTCGCCCCGATCAACTTCGACACACTACTCCATTACCTCAAGCGCATTGATGAAAAAACGCTGTACAGCCGCGTCAGTTACACGATGGGGATGCTGCGGCAGGAACTGAAAGTGCCGCAGGCGTTCCTGGACGCGCTGCCGGAAGGAAAGCACGCATGGAACTGGTAAAAAAGAGGTGGATCGCAAGCATCATCCTGCTAGCGCTAGCGCTCATCCCAGCTGCGGAAGCGCCGCCAGCTGGATACGGCTGCTGCGCGAACTGGAACCAGGACCCTCTCGGCGTCGACCTCTGCATCGACGACAGCTACGTGGCCAGGGATCTTTGCTGTCCTGAAACACCTTACCATCCAGGAAGCCTTCCCTCGGACCAAGACAACTGCCGGAGTAATTACTATTACGAAACTCTTTCCTGTGATATTACCCCTCCAGTCGAGGGAGAAGACCCAACTACAGGCAAATGCCTGAACGGCTGCTGCTGCTCTGCCACTAATCCCCAGGAAAGGTCTTGGGGCCTGTGCGACTTTATAACCGGAAATCCGAGCCTCTGGTACGGGCCGGAAGAGTTCGGCGGCTTCGGCGGAAGCTGCGAAGATTTTTGCGCCGATTGCGCCGGCGTGGAATGCCCGGAACCCGAGACTGCATGCATGCTCTCCCGCTGTGTCGCCGGCGGAGGTTGCGAAGACTATCCTTACCCTGATTACACCGAGGACATGGTTGTCGATCCGGTCACCGGCGAGGGAACCTGCGACGGCCCTGAGGACAATTGCGGCGGCGGCGATTGCTTCTGCGTCGGCGGCGCATGCGTATCCCAATGCCTCGGCCTCAACTATTCAGAATGCCGCGCCAATGAATACTGCAGCTACTGCGACAATCACTGCGTTGACAGCTGCGAGGATTGCGTTGTCGGCGGGGCGCCTTGGACCTGCGACGAAAATCTTGACCGCCTCTGCGAGCTTTGCTCCGAGGGCTGTGACCCTCCCTGCCCCCCAGATTCCAGCTGCGATCCCCCGAGCGGCACCTGCATATGCGATGACGGCTTCCTCAGCGCGCCTCCGGGAACCGATGACTGCAATGACAACATCGTCGACGGAGACGAAGTGTGCATCGACGAGGATGATTGCTCAGAGCCGGAGCCGAATGATTGCACAACAGCTGGAGGAGTCTGCTGCGAGCAAGGCTGCGAGGGCTCCCCACTCACTTCATATGACTGCCCTGCTGGCGAAGGAATCTGCTGCCAGCAATGCGCCTTCTTCTGCTGCGACCCTGCGGAGTGCACCCAGCCGTACTCCGGCGGCCCGAATGATTGTGAGTCATATTCACCGCCTAAGGTCGCCTGCGCCGTGCCCTGCAGCACGCCGACGATCCCGACCTGCCCATCGGGCCTGGTGACTTTCCAATGCCTCTGCGGCGGCATCGAGGCGCCGCTCGGTCAGTACTGCTGCGGTGGATTGATACAGGGTGACCCTTGCCCGGTCCAGCCGACGGGCGAGATCCAGGTCATCATCAGCAGTTCGCTTGAACACGATACGCTTCATGGAGCGAGCGCCATTGCCAATGACACGACAAGCCATGATATCTTCGGATCCTCCACTGATGCGGAAGGGGAGCAGGTCGTCTTCATCATCCCGGTGCCTTACGGCACCTACAATGTGAAAGGCTGCTCTCCGGGGCATACCTGCAACAGGAGCATTGACAATCCAGTGACCGTGAGCGAAGGCGTTGTTCCCCAGGCGAGGGTCATCGTCGATCCAGTCGGCTGCGGCATCTTCGATCCGCAGAAGCCAAGCAGCTTCTCGGCAGGGCACATCAAGGGCGAGCCGCAGGCAGACCTGACCTGGACCATGCCCGAAGGCTGCACAATCATCGGGTTCATCCTGACGCGCTATGACACAAGCCTCGGCCCTGAAAGCGCCATCTCCATCCTGCTTCCGCCGGAATCCCTGAGAGTGATTGATCCAATTCTCCCGGCACCTGATTGGGAAAAAACTTACAACTACAGCATCCGTGCGGTCTATGCCATAGGGAGGGAGAGCGAAGCCGTGAGCCTCCTCTTTTTCACCGGGAACCTGATGTGCGCCGGCATCCTTACCGATGATGAGATGTGCCTGAACAGAGATCTTGTGCATGACGACGAAAATGTACAGAACAACGTCCTCCGCTACCTCTGCAATGATGAAAACCTGCTCGACACCGCGCATCCGAGCGAGAGCCAGTACGATTGCAGCGTCATGCTGCCGCCCGACGGCTTCTGCGTTGGCCCTGATGAATCCGGCATCACGCAATGCAAGCGGCTCGCAGAATGCGAGGACGAGACCGGCGGCCTGCCCTTCGGGCTGTATTACCGCTTTGATACCTGCACGATGAACGAGCAGTTCTGCTATTATGACGTCCAATCACCCAGCTTCTCCAGCGTCTATATCGTCGATGTGTGCTCAGACTGCAACCTCATTGGCGGCCACTGCTCTGAGTACAAATCAGAGGCTGCCTGCGATGCTGACAGCTGCGGGTACGGCGTCGAAGGAGCATGCACCTGGTACCCGGGAATCTATGATGAGCTCGGCAAAGGCTACTGCGTGCAGGAGAATGACGACAGCACGCTGCTCTGCAGCGACTGCCAGAACCCTGGCCTGTTCATGGAATGCACCGAAGACATGTGCGAGCAGCTCGGCGACTGCTTTGAGGGAAGCGACGGCTGCGCTGCCTGCGATGAAGGCACTGGCTGCTGGAGCTATGGAAGCGATGATAGCAGTTGCGGATTGCCGTTGACATTGGACTATGTTTCTCCGACATGCCATTTCCCTGTTTCGGCGACTCCTGGGACGGATGCCTGCGGCATCGGCGTCTGCTCTTTCAATGAAGGCCATTGCATCCACGACGCGAACCTTGATGATGCCCATGACTGCGACCCGGCTATCGACGAACTTTGCAACAAGGACGGGATCCCGCCGACTACCACCATCACACCCCTGCCGACCATCATCAATGCGGCGGGCTGGACAGGAACAGTGACTGTCACAGACGAGCTGGTGCAGGCCGGCACGTTCTATTTCTGCCTCGGCGACGAGGATTGCTGCCCCGGCGAGCACAGCAAAGCTTATGACAGCTCATCGACCGAGTTCCCGCTCCGCTTCGAGGACGAGGGCGAGACTGACATCGACCTTGCTGCCTTCAGGGGGCATGCCGGCTTTTATCACCTGCGCTACCTCAGCCAGGACTACTTCAAGAACTTCGAGATGCTTAACGACAACTTCGTGTACATCGACGTGGACGCGCCGCGGGTGACCGTGGACTATTCGACCATCATAGACCCGGGCGATCCTTCGCAATCCATCCTGACGATCCTGGTCACCACAGACGAGCCCTCCACCTGCACTGCCACGTTTGACGGATTCGATCCGGTCGACCTCGGCGAGTATCCTTTCGCACCGTACACCTTCCCCGGTAAACAAGACGACACCTACCGCCTTGACGTGAACTGCATGGACGGCGCAGGCAACATAAACGAGACGACACGATGGATCCTGCTCGACGCTGTGCATGACATCGAGATCATCTATCCCCCCATCGGCCAGGCCATCTCCGAGACAAATCCCTTGCTGAGGCTGAACACCTCCGATGATGACACCTGCCAGCTGACCGCGTGCCAGTACGGGGATGGGAGCCTGTGCCCCTTCCCAACCACACCTTTCACCCACACGGCCTTCATCCTGGACCAGGAGCAGACCCACACCCTGCAGCTGAGCGGGCTTTCGCCGGACAGGGTGTTCCAGTACACGGTCAGATGCGTCAATCCCTCCCAGACAGACACCGCGACCTTTGTCTTCAGCGTCGACAACTCGCCGCCAGAAACCACGATATCCCTCGATGGCAGCGGCGAGACCTTGATAACCGGCGAAACGTTCACCTACACCAGCAGCGCCCCGGTGGATGTCACCCTGACCGCTGTTGACGCGCTGATCGACGACATGGAAATGAACTTCGGCCTCAACAAGATCTCCTATTGCTTCAGGCCGAGCTGGAACGACTGCCAGCCTGGCGACATAGTCAATGTCTCGAACAACCATCCGCTCCCCGACCTTGGCTCAACATTCCTTTGCGTCCGCAGCTACGACCTTGGCGGCAACACGGAAACAGGCTTCTGCGGCCGCATCATCGTTGACGGCAACAGGCCAGTCATCACGGTGAACGTGCCCTCGCCGAGCGTCCCGCTCGTCACCGACCAGACGACCTTCACGGTCGGCGGGAATGCAAGCGACATCAACCTTGACACTGTTTGGGCAGTGTTAAAGGATTCTTTCTCAATTGAGCATAAGGTCATCCTGCCCCATGTCGGCAGCAGCTTCTCCGGGCCGGTCTCGCCGCTGACCTGGAACCCTGCCCAGCCATACCTCGGCGACAACACATTTGTCGTCTGGGCGAATGACACTATCGGCAATTCGGGCAATACCACGCGCTATCATGTCTACCTTGATTGGGGAGCGCCCTCCACCAAGGTCGGCGCATGGAATGTTACCCACAACCTCTCCAACAGCACGAATGGCAGCCAGATCTATGCGCAGCATGGGACGCCGGTCTTCCTCAAGGCAAGGCTGAACGACACGAACTACACTGCCATCGACAATTCACAGAGCAACAGCATCTTCGCCACCATCTACAACGCCAGCCTACACCTCCTGAATTCGGTGGATTTGCGCTGCAACGGCAACCTGCAAGGCCCGAGCCTGTGCAACTGGAACTATACCTACTATCCCCCGAGCCTCGGCACGTATATCGTCGAGTTCAATTATGAGGACCGGTTCCATAACCAAGGGGTATCGACAGTCAGCTTTATCGTCAGCGACACCATCGGCCCTTCCTTCGCCATCAGCATCGGCCAGCCTTATCCTCATGACGGAGCGGCTCACCGCGGCGTCGTCTACAACGTCACGATCAGGGGGAGCGAGCCGGTCAGCGACACCCTGCCCAATCTCACCTTCACCTGTAGCGGAAGGGTCGTCATGGTCCCGATCACCGGGAAGAACGACAGCCGGACCTACCAAGGGCTTCTCAGCGTCGAAGAATGCATAAACTACTCAGGCCCGGCAAACTTCAGCATCCAAGGTTGGGACGCCAGCGGCAACCTCGGGACCACCATCTCTGATGGCAGGACCTTCGCCATTGACACAAGAGCTCCGCCCTATCCGACCATCATCTATCCGCTCCAGGGAGATAATCTCAATTACAGCACCGTGACGGTCGAGGGAGTGAGTGAACCGGACCACTTCGTGAACATCTCGGTCGTCCTTATTGAGAACGGAACCGTCTACCACAATGTCGAAGTTCCGAGCGGAGGAGTGATCCTGCCTGAGGCCGTGACCTCAGTAAACCAAACCGCTCCGAGAGGAACAAATGTGCTCTATCTCAACGGCGACTTCGGCACATTGCTCAGCGGGGGCCATGACCACTATCTTGCGTCCAACGACCCCGAGCACCAGGTTCCGCACTACAGCATCACCGAATACCAATACCTCATCCTCGCAGACAAGACAAGAGTCGTGCTCTCTGAGCCTTTGCGGAAGAACCTTGTGACGAGGAACGTCTCCATCTACAATGACAGTCGGGCCACAGGGCAGTTCACCACCACCTTCAATGCTCTACAGGGCTGGAGCGGAGCGATAGCCTCCAGCAGGGACGCCTACGGCAACCGCGGGCCCTTGAGCCCTCCGCGCCTCTTCCTTGTCGACACCGTCCCTCCGGCATTCAATGACTGGTATCCGGTCAACAACACAAGGACAGGCGACATCATCACCAACATCAGCGTCAAGATCAGGGACATGACGAGCGGCGTTGACACCAACAGCGTGAACCTGAGCTTCACCGGCGAGTACTTCGACTATTATGACCTCGACACCATCGGCCCGGATGAGGACGGCTGGACAGAATACTATCTCGACGGGCTCTACATAGAGGACGGCACCTACACGCCGAGCCTTTTCCTCAAGGACCATGCAGGCAACCCTGCCACCACAACATGGACCTTCGAGGTCGACCCGTACTATCCCGGCACACCGGACCTGTTCATCAGGAATGGCTACCAATTCGGCGACCGCTGGTACATCAAGGGCGCCGACTTCATCGGCAACCTGAGCTATCCTGACGAGGAAGTCGCCATAACGAGAGACGAGCTCTGGCCGCAGGGCATCATCCCCCTGATCACCAGGACGAGCATCAACACCTTCGACGTGGGCTTCTCCGGCGTGGACGAGAACCCGACACTCGGCTATTTCGAGCACCACTTCAACATCTGGGCTCAGAAGCGCCTGATCAACGGCAGCATGGGACCTGAAGGCCTGCACATCAAGTACATCACCGTGGACCTCACGACGCCGATCCTGGAGACAAGGTTCCCCTATTCCATCAACACCAACTGGATGGACATCAACGGCACTGCGATCGACTACTTCATCGACAACACCGACCAGAGCCATGAGGACGCCAACAACATCCTTGTCGAATGGTACGACAGCCAGTATCCTGCAGGCGAGCAGTACCACCGCATCAACGCCAGCATGGGCATAAAGCAGGGCGACGGCCTCACCCTCGACTGGACCGCGACCATCATCCTTGAGGATTCCATCGCCGAGCGCACCATCCCCTTCAATGTCACGGTCTGCGACATGGCAGGCAATTGCCTCAAGGAAAGCTACTCGGTCAACATCGACCATCGGGCGCCGAACATCACGTCTGTCACGGTGCCCAGCCCGGTTAATTACACGCCAGTCTTCCTCATCGCCACGACCGATGAGCTGGCCTTCTGCCGCTGGGACTACGGCATGCGCTCCGGCTACAACAGCCTCAACGCCTCGCACCAGTTCCTTGGCGGAGAGGGCACGACTGAGCACAGCACCTACATCGACCTGCGCGAAGGCCTGCTCTGGTACTCTGTCTCCTGCAGGGACGTCCCCGGCAACGTGATGTACGACTCAGCCTTTGTCCAGATCGACCTGGACACCATTGGCCCGGAATTCAGCGACCTGCAGCCAGAGGACGGCGCGGTGCTCTACGCGGTCACCAACATCTCGGCCGTCATCGAGGACCGCAACGGCATCAGCAGCGTGCTGTTCAAGCTCGACGGCGTGCAATACCCTGCCGCCTTCAACGATTCGGTGCTGTCCTACTCGCCCGAGGACCCGGGCGTCGGCCCACATACCGTAGACATCACCGCATGGGACGGGCTGGGCAACAGCGACCAAGCCAGCTGGGAGTTCACCATCGACCGCAGCACGCCCGAGGATCCCTTGTTCACCATCGACGGGCTCCAGGAAGAGTCCACACGGAACCGCAGGCCGGTGCTCGGCGCGAACTTCTCGCAGAGCGTCGAGCTCCAGGACTATTATCTCCAGGGGGAGGGCACCGGCCTGGCCATGGTGCCTCTGCCATCCGGCGACGCATTCACGTTTGTCCCAACGCAGGACCTTGGCGACGGCATTCATTTCCTTGTCCTTACCGCTTCTCTCGCCGGAGGCACCGGAGGCATCGGCGAATACCGATTCCGCTTCACCATCGACACAACCGGGCCAGGAGGCTATGAAGCCTACTGCGGCAACGACATCATCGACGCCGGAGAGAGCTGCGACGGCGCGGACTTCGGCCCGATCGAAGGCTGCACAGACCTCGGCTTCAGCGGCGGCAGCCTGTCCTGCCACGCGCCAGGCACAGACCATCAATGCCACTTCAACACCGAGCAATGCGTCGGCCCGGATGGCATATGCGGCGACAACATCATCAACCCCGGAGAGGAATGCGACGGCGCGGACTTCGGCCCGATTACCGGCTGCCAGGACCTCGATGCGTTCGAGGGCGGCACCTTGGCCTGCTTCCCGCCAGGAAACGAAGAGGGGTGCTCGTTCGATACTGCGCAGTGCATCCAGCCCGAGCAGCCCGTGCTCTGGTCGACAACGCATCCTGACCAGAACGCGTGGTACGCCAACAAGAACCCTGTGATGGCCTGGCGCTTCTCGGACATCAGCGGCATCTCCGGGTACAGCTACCTCCTGGACCAGGTGGGGGACACGGTGCCGGACAACGACACCATCAGCGACAACGAGGGCCTGTTCACCCATGACACCACCAAGATCATGGCCAACTCTCCTGAGGGAACTTCATTCTTCCACATCCGCGCCTTGGACAACGCTGGCAACTGGGGACCTGCCCTGCACTACCGCCTCAACATCGACACCATCGGCCCTGTCGTCTATATCACCGGGCCTTCGGCGACGGCGGCCACCATCGTCCAGATCAATGTCAGCACCGACGGCACCGCGATCAACGCGACCTTGAGTGTCAACCGGGAGATACAAACGACCATTCTGGTGACCTCGCAGAACTTCACCATGAACGCACAGCTCGGCGAGAACCAGGCCAACCACGTCATCGTTTCGGCAGGAGACCGCATCAACAACATCGGCGTCTCCAACGAGCTCCTGATCATCCACGACAACCATCCGCCAGAGCTGCTTTACACCGACCCGGTCAACAACACGCGGCACCAGCAGGTCTCCAAGGTCATCGCTCTCGTCTCCGAAGTCGGCTCAGGCATCGATGATGCCCTCATCGACCTGTATTACAGCAACGGCACTGCCATCCCCGGCCAGATCGCCACTGCCCATCTGCCGGGCGGCGAGATGATGATCAACTTCACCCCGAGCCATCCCTTGCTCCCCCCCGGGGTGCAGGAATACCGCGCGCAGGTCACGGTGATTGATTTCGCCTCGAATCCCATGGCCGCGACCATTTTCTTCAGCATCGACCGGGACGCCCCGATCATCACGATCACCAAGCCCGAGGAGATCATCGCCTACGTCCGGAGCCCGTCGCAGCTCTTCGAAGGCACGATTGTCTCGGACGACGGCCTTTCCTCCATCCTCATCAACAACGTCGAGATCATGGACACGCAATACTGGGACGGCGCGGGATTCAGCTATCCAGTCTCGGTCCCACAGGAGGCTGTGCCGTTCCCGGTCATCATCCGGGCGACCGACACGAGCATGCACTGGGCTAGCGACCAGCGCACCTACGTCTACGACCACACCCCACCAAGCATAACCCTTGAGGTCGTGACCCCGACCGGGCAGGACTACCAGGTCGTCACCGGAAGCTTCCAGGACAATGTACGGATCACCATCGCCGGCGTCAAGGTCAGGGTGGAGAACGGCGGGGGCATAGTCGAAGTGCCGGCCTGGCAGGAGGGCGACACCCTCTACGCGGCCAACATCAGCCTCGTCGAGGGCATGAACACCGTAACAGCCATCGCCACCGACGCCGCTGGCAACAACGCCACCGCCACCAAGACCATCCTGAAGAAGACCAGCCTTGAACGCCCCGTGCTCTTCGCCCTGCCGGCCTTTGTCCGCGGGCCTTTCAACATCAGCGGCAGGTCTGAGATCGGCAGCACAGTGCACCTCTGGATCAATGCCGAGGAGCGCCTCAGCACCATCGTCCCCGACCATTATCCGCCGCTCGTCATCGACCTCACCTACACGTTCAGCCGCGAAGATGCCATCTTCAACACCACCCCTGTGGTGTTCAGGAACACCCTCGGCCTGCCTGTCGACATGTGGGGCGACTTCATACCTGGCGTGGTCCAGATACCGCCATCGGGACAATGGAACACCACAGTCTTAGGAGAAGGCGCCATGCAGTACCACTTCTCCTTCGGCCAGCAGACCAACCACGGCACACTCCGCGTCCAGGAGATGAGCACGCTCTTCAATTTCCCCAACGTTGACCTCACGCACTATGGCATCACTAACGGCATGCTGAATGCCATCTTCGCCAGGGCGGTCGACCAAGTCGGCAACGAGGGCGATTCCGAGACCAGGTACGTGACTCTCGACAACCTCCCGCCGGCGATCACCAACCTGAACCCGGGAGATGGCGACGTCATCGGCGAGAACACCAACCTCGTTGTCTCGGCCAATGTCCGGGACAACGTCTCGGGCGTCAACTGGAACAGCATCCGGCTCAAGGTGGACAACCTGCTCAGGCAGCACACCGTCAATGGCGAGGTCGTCTCCTACACCTTCAACACCATCGACAACGGCACGCACATCGTCAACCTGACAGCGGGGGATATCATCGGCAACAGCATCTCCAGGATCTGGAGCTTCACCATCGACACCAACGTGCCTGCAAGGCCGCAGGCCAGGCTCGGAAGCCAGATCGTCTATGACCAGCAGGAATATCTCCGCATCCCCCAGACGGCGCTCAACATCACCTTCTCCGAGCAGGTGACCGACATCACCACGACCATCGACGGCCGCGAGCTCGCTCTCCAGGAAAGCCATAACAACCGCACCTTCATCTATGACACAGGAGCCCTGACCGAGAGCTCCCATCTCGTCGGGATCACCGCGCGCAGGCCGGCGCTCGGCAGCACCTATGGCCAATGGACCGAGGACTTCATCGTCGACCTCACGCCGCCCCTCATCAACCTCTTCGGATTCAATATCACCAACAGCACCAGGCCGAGCATCAATGTGAGCGCGTCCGAGTTCGTGCGCTTCGTCAACATCTCCGGTGATGCGGCCCTAGCGCAAGTCCAGGTCAACGCTTCGCACTTCGTGGTGCGGCCGAACCTCACCTGGGGAGACGGCCCGAAAGTCGTCGGCATCAAGGCGGCTGACATCGTGGGATGGCCGTCGCAGATGAGGGAGCACAGCTTCCGCCTAGACACTTTGGCTCCCTACGCGACCATCGAGGTCTCATGAAACGCATCATCCTGCCCCTGCTGACCCTGCTCATCGTGGTAGCGGGCACCATGGCGGATACCGTCATCACCCGGAGCCCGAGGCCGGAGATCACGGCGAGCTTCGAGGAAAGCGTCGAGGTAGTGAGCACAAACCTGACCAGCCGCGCCGGGGAGTTCGGCGTCGCCTTAGTGTCTGCCAATGCGAACCACACAATCTTCCGCTTCATCCCAAGCGAGGACCTCGACGAGGGCAACTACACCTTCACCATCACGGCAAGAGACGAGGCTGGCAACACCGGGGTGACCAGGCAGGGCATCCTCGTCAACTTCAGCTTCCTGCTCAGCCTCCTGGAGCCGCCGGAAGGGATCGCAAGCAGCCAGGTCTTCAACATCACCCTCAATTCGAGCGTGCCTGCGAGCTGCAGGTATGACTATTCGCAGGACCAGCCCTTCGAGGAGTATCGCTATCGCTTCAACATCACGGGGGACAGCACCCACAAGATCCTTGGCTACGATTACGGCCGAGGGAATTCCTTCTTTGTGATATGCAACACCACCTTCGGCCGCATCACCGCGGCGCAGCGCTTCGCCTTCGGCCTTGACAGCTCTGCGCCGGTCATCCTGCGCCTCTTCGCCGTGCCCAACCCGGTGACCCAATACGTGAACATCTCCGGCGTCTGGAAGCTGCTCAGCACCATGACCGTGGAGACCGACGAGGAGACGGTCTGCCGCTACAACAACGATACTGAAGTTCCCTTCGCCGAGATGGCGCACGAATTCAACGGAAGCTACCAGACGAGGCATGAGGCCGTGCTCGACTTCGGCAACCAGCAGCGGACCTATGCGTTCCATGTCGCCTGCAAGAACCGGGCGCAGCTGATCTCCTCGACCCTGCCCCTGCAGATCGTTGTCAACACGAGCCTGCCCCTGAGCGTCGCCTTCGTCGAGTTCGGCGACACCAGGAACACGAGCGTCAGGCTCGAGGCGGTGACCAACAAGAACGCCTTCTGCTCGTTCCGCAACGGCTCGGACAGCATCATCGCCAGCTCGCCCTACGGCATCTACCACACACACCAGGTGACTGGCCTCCGCTCAGGAAGCCACACCTTCGGCATCAACTGCTCGAGGAACGATGAGCGCGCCGAGGACAGCCTCACCTTCACCGTCGACCTCACTGCGCCGGTCGTGAGGGTCAATGACACGAGCGACGACCCGGACAACCCGGAGAAGACCTGGCGCAACTACAGCCTACGAGTCAAATGGGACGCACTGGACAACGAGACCGAGATCAGCCGCATCTCCTACCGACTCGAGGCATCTGGAGGGGCGGTGGTCGTTGACTGGACTTCCTCTGAACGCAACGGCGAGTGGATCTGGGTGGACCGAGACCATCACGGCCATTCCCTCAACCTCACCAACGGCCAGACATACTATTTCCGCGCCAACGCCACCAACACCGTCGGATTGATGGGCTCGGGCATGAGCAACGGCATCACCATCGACACGAGCATCACACCGCCGTCGCATCCCACCTGCACCGACGGCCGCCACAACAACAACGAGTCTGACACGGACTGCGGCGGGCCCTGCCCAGGCTGCGGCATCGGCAAGGACTGCCACACCAACGACGACTGCCTCAGCGGCTACTGCTCTGAGAACGACACCTGCGCCTGGCCGCACTGCGAGAACAACGAGACGGACGAGGACGAGACGGACGAGGACTGCGGGGGGGATGACTGCGACCCCTGCGAGAACGGCGACAACTGTTTTGAAGACGAGGACTGCGAGTCCGGCTACTGCGACCAGGACGACGACGAATGTGCTGAACCGGCATGTGACGACGGCGTGATGAACCAGGACGAGACAGACCAAGACTGCGGCGGGAGCTGCGACGGCTGCGGCCTCGGCGAGGACTGCGACGGGAACGATGACTGCGAGTCCGGCTTCTGCAACGGCCAGGACGTCTGCGCCGAGTCGAGCTGTGACGACGACGAGCAGGGGCCCGGCGAGACCGGCATCGACTGCGGCGGGGAGGCCTGCGAGCCATGCGAGGATGGCGGATCGTGCCAGGTCCATGGGGACTGCCAGAGCCGCAACTGCGTGCAGGGCGTCTGCGTCTCTTCGCAAGACAACGTCGACAGCGACCACGACGGCATGCCGGACTGGTGGGAGATCCAGTACGGCCTCGACCCGAACAGGGACGACGCGCAGGAGGACCCTGATACTGACACCCTATCCAATATCGTAGAGTATCAGAAAGGGTATGATCCCCACAAGAAGGACACGGACGGCGACGGCATCCCGGACAACATCGAAGCGGGCGGCGGAGAGCCGGAGAAGCCGAGCGCATGGAGCATCATCATCCTCATCCTGCTCATCGTACTCGTGGCAGGGGCCATCGGCTATTATGTCTACACGAAATACGTGAAAAAGCCGAAGCGGCCTGCCTATCGCCCCCAGTCATTCGTCTCGCCCCCGCCGGCAAGCCAGAGACCGAGCCCTGTCGGACCGAGACAGGCGGCGCCGGCCCCGCAGCCCGTGAACCTGCGCCAGCGCTTCCAGAACGTCATCGAGAAGCGCGCCAAGATGTTCGACGCCTTCGACCGCCGCGTCGAAAGGAAGGAAGGGTATGTTCCCCTGAGGCCGGAGAAAAGGACGCGGCCGATAAGAAACCTGAAGAAAAGGCTGGACCGGGGAAGCCCGCAGGCAAAGCAGAGGAAGAGGGCGACTGGGTCGAGATAACGCCAAGGAAGGAGGACGCCTTCAAGGCCCTCGAGGGCATTGCCCGGGAAGGCAAATCCAGGAAAGAGCCAGCGAAGAAGGGAGCGGGCAAGAAGGATGAGGATGTCTTCGAGAAGCTTAAGAAGATCTCCAAGAAGTAGGGGGAAACGCATGCGAAAAGCCCAGATCCAAAGCCAGGTGTTCGTCTTCATCTTCGCCGCGGTCCTTATGGGGCTCATCTTCTTCTTCGGCTGGAAATGGTTCAACCAGCTCAACGACAGCCGCAGGGAAGTCATGTTCCTCGAGTTCAAGGACGACCTCAAGGCCGCACTCGAATCAAAGCGCTACGGCGACAGGGACGAGGTGCGGCTGAAGCTGCCAGGCACTGCGAAGGAGCTGTGCTTCGTGGACCTTGACAAGGATGTAACTGCAACCACGTGGCCGGCCTCTCAAGGGCATTCCCTGATGAAGGACAGTGTCGAGTCCGGCCAGCAGATCAACGCCTTCCTCGTGACTTCGAAAACTGTGCCGCTCGATTATGTGGGGAAGGTCACGGTCTCTAATGCGGGTCTCATGTTCCTCTGCATCACCGCAAACGCTAACACAGTAACTTTCTGGCTGGAGGGCAAAGGTGACCATGTCGAAGTCTCGCCGACGACATAAGCGCGGCGCCATAGAGATGCAGTTCGCCTGGATCTTCATCCTTGTAGTAGGGGCCATCATCCTCGCCTTCTTCGTCATGATGGTGCAGAAGCACCGGACCATCGCCAAGGAGGAGCAGATCCTGGAGATACGGACGCGGCTCGGCGCCATCCTCACGAACGCCAAGCAGAGCACAGGGACCTTGTTCAGGGTGACCTTGCCCAAGGAGCAGATGCGCCTCGACTGCTCTGGCCTCGCGATCGGCGAGAAGGGAGCGCTGATCGAAATGAGGGAAGCCTTCGGCCCAGACCTCATCAAGTCCAGCACTGGCGACACGTTCCTCTGGGTGGTTGACTGGAGCGTGCCTTTCAAGGTCGACAACATGCTGCTCATCACAACGCCGAACGTGCGATACGCAGTGGCTTACACACCAGGTGAGGTCGGCGGCGAAGACTTGCTTGAGGCCTTGCCCGACAACCTGTCCGTGACTCCCCTTGACCTAACGAGCACTAGTTTAGCCGAGGTTGTCCAAGGTCTCTCTGACCAAAACCATTACAAGGTCAGGATCGTAAGAATCAAGGAGTATAATGGGGGAGATCCAGACACGGAAATCGGGACTGTGAGCCCCCCCGTCCAGATTACCAAGCCGAAGGACAAGGATGTAACGCTGGTCGCCATTGATATCGTTAAGCAAGGCATCGGAGACCCCCTTGACGGCTACGGGACCGTCACCTTCTACACGAAGCAAGGCAGCAGCTTTGTCAAGGTCGGCGAAGCGCCCTACTTTGGGCGGGCGCTCCTGTACGGAGCCGTATTTTCTGATAATTTCGACACCTACAACTGCACGCTCAAAAAGGCATTCGGCCACCTGCGGCAGGTCGCGACCACCCTGAAAATCCGGAGCAGCGAGCTCATGAATTATTCCATCCAATACTCGGGCTGGTGCGGCGACCCTGCCCAGTATGACCCGAGCGTCAACAAGCTCAACGACATCATCGCCAACGCCGTGCCAGTCGGCGAAAAGATGAATTTGCTGTACGCTGCGGGCAGGCAGGTCGTAGGAGCGAACCGAGCCCTGCAGCTGAAATCCTGCCCGCTCATCTATTGAACAGGAACCATTGACCATGAAACGCAGCCAGATCAAGATGACAGAGAACATCGCGATCATCTTCGTATTCTCGCTCCTCCTGATGGCAGGGCTTGTCTTCTACGTCAGGGTCAAGGAAGGCATGATGAAGGACAAGCAGGCGGCTGCCAACGACCTCGAGTCCATCGAGGTCGCGCAGCGCATCGCCTACCTCTCCGAGATCCGATGCACGCGTGACAACGTTGAAGTGCCCAACTGCATAGACGCCCTCAAGGCAGGGATCGTCGCCAAACATAGTGCCCGTTTCCCTGAAGATTACTTTTTAACCTTCGGCAGGACCAAGGTCATCCTCCGGATCGTTTATCCTCCGCCTATCGCTCCTGACACAGGCAACCTGACTATCTTCGACTTCGCCTGCACTGACTGCAAGCAGCACAAGCGGGCCTTTATCCCGGTCTCCATCTACAATCCGACAGCCCCCACAGGGTACGGCTTCGGCTACCTCGACATCACCCTGCAGCTCCCATGAAAAAAGCCCAGACAGAAATCCTCGGCCTTGCACTGGTGATCGTGCTCATCAGCCTGGGGCTCCTCTTCGTGGTGCAGTTCCTGGTCAACAAGCAGCCTGAGGGAAGCAGGGAAGACTACCTGGACAGCCAGCTGGCGAACCATTTCCTCAGCGCCGTGCTGGTGACGCAGAGCGCGGACTGCAAGGGCAAGCTGCTCCGCGACGTGGCCATCGCCTGCGCGGACGGGAACTACCTGACCTGCAACGGAGGGGAGACTGCCTGCGAATATTTTAATGTGACTGTTGCACAAATCATTGCCCAATCACTCGTCGTCTGGAAACAGGATTTCGAGCTCTGGATCAACGTTTCCGGCGATGACATGTACCATAATCTCAATGGCACTTGCAAATCCTGGCGGCGCGCGACCTTCCCGCTGCAGACCCAGACGAGGGGAACGCTGATCGCCGATCTCAAGATTTGCTGAAAGCCATCGCAACCTTTAAATACTCCTGTGCAGGATAATGCCCCAGAAACGAGGTGACCTTCATGAAGGGCCAAGGAATCTCCATCAACGTGATTATCATCGCAGCACTGGCATTGCTTGTCCTTGTCGTGCTCGCGGTCGTATTCGTCAACAGGACAGACATCTTCGTCAAGAACACCGAAGGCGTGAAGTTCTGCACCGAGACGCTCGGCGGCCAATGCGTAACCAAAGTCAACAATGCCTGCCCGACAGGGCAGATGAAGATCGGCGTCTGCGGCAATGGCGAGGACGCGCAGTTCTGCTGCAAGCAAGGCCAATAGGCCTTCTTTCTTTTTTTCTTCACAACATTTTTAAAACCCGACCCATTCTGCCTTTTCTGAGGGATGACCATGATCCAGATTCCATATGAAGACATCGTCGCCAAGATCGTCGAGAAGAGCTCGCTCACCCGCGAGGAGGTCGACGACCGGGTGCGACAGAAGTGCGAACAGCTCTCCGGCCTGATCTCCAAGGAGGGCGCTGCCCACATCATCGCCAACGAGCTCGGCATCCGGCTGCTGGAAGGCTTCACCGGCAAGCTGCAGATCAAGAACATCCTGCCCGGCATGCGCAACGTCGAGGTCCTCGGCAGGGCTGTAGACGTCTACGACGTCAAGTCCTTCTCCACTCAGGGCCGCGAGGGCAAGGTGGGATCCTTCATCCTGGGCGACGACACAGGCACGATAAGGGTCACGGTCTGGAACGAGCAGACCCGGGCTTTCGCGAAGCTCCACAAGCAGGACACTGTCAAGATCCAGGGAGGCTATGTGCGGGACAACAACGGCCGCAAGGAGATCCACATCAACGACCGGAGCACGATCACCGTCAATCCCTCGGGAGAGGTCGCCCCCGCGTCAGGGCCCTCGGTCGCCCGCAAGCCCCTCAAGGAGCTCAAGGAGAACGAGAGCAACGTCGAGGTCATGGGCACGGTGGTGCAGGTCTTCGAGCCCAAGTACTTCGAGGTCTGCCCGAGCTGCGGCAAGCGCATTCGGCCTGAGGGCGGCAGCTTCAGCTGCGCCGCGCACGGCGTGGTCATGCCCGACTATTCCTATGTCTGCAACGTCTTCCTGGACGACGGCACCGACAACATGCGCATCGTCTTCTTCGGCCGCCAGTCAGACCAGCTCTTCAAGAAGGACAAGGAGGCCATGCTGTCCTTCCGCGAGAACATCGCGGCCTTCGAGCCACTGAAGAACGACCTGCTGGGGAACATCATCAAGGTGCAAGGCAGGGTGAGCAAGAACCAGATGTTCGACCGGCTGGAGCTGCTCGCCAACAGCGTCGAGGTCAGCGTGGACCCTGACGCAGAGCTGAAGCGCCTCTCTGAGCAGAAGAGCTAGGCCGGCGCGCGCCGGCATCTCCGCTGAACCCTGGTCGACCGCCCCACCCCGATTTCCCGTGCCGTGGAACAAAAGAATGCTGCTTGCGCCGGTATTTCGGCGGGTCAGTGTCGATCCGATAGACCAGCCGCCTGGCCTCGAGGTCGAGCCTTACGGTCTCCACAAACCGGGGGATGTTGCCATCGAATGCCTTGAGCTCCTTCTTCACCGCAACAAGCAGCTCGGCATGCGTAAGAGGGATCCTGCCGCACAGCCCGCGGAGTATCGCTGTCCTCATCTGATTGTATTTCCCCTTGTCGACGGTTCTCCCGGATTTGCCGCGGGGGTGCAGCGTGAGTATCTCTTCGGCCATCATCACCTGAAAGAGGAGGTGATTAATAAATGCGATTCCCTGAAAGGAGCGACGACAAGGCCGCTGCCTCGCTTCCCCATCGCCCGGGCTCCCTGCCCCGGCAATCCCGCCCTCAGACCCCACTTCCCACTGGACATCCCGGAATAGGATATTTAAAGAAGGCCGGGCACATGCTCCCTTATTGCACATCGCCTCCCGTCGCGGCAAAGGCCGTGGCGTGAAACAAAACGCGAAAAGCAAGGAGGAAAGGAAATGGACAAGCCAGAGATAAAGTTCCGCGCTGGCGCTATCAGCGCAACCGTGTGGAACAACGAGACCAAAGCCAAGGACGGCTCCCCTGCAGCCTACAAGACGATTTCTTTGCAGCGGAGCTTCAAGGACAAGGAAGGCGTCTGGAAGAACACGGCATCATTCCGCACCGCCGACATCCCCAAAGCGATGGTGGTGCTGAACAAGGCGTACGAGCACTTGGTGCTCGCCGCCACTGAAAATGGTGATGATGAATGAAAAAACAGGTTGAGCTGGAGGACCTCCCCGGCGTCGGAGCGGCAACAGCGGAGAAGCTCCGCGAGATCGGCTACACAACGGTCATGGGCGTCGCGGTCGCGTCGCCCGGCGAGCTGGTCGACGCTACTGGCGTGAGCGAATCTGTGGCCAGACGCATGATCCAAGCAGCGCGAGACAGCCTCGAGATGGGCTTCGAGAGCGCTGATTTGATCCTTGAGCGACGTCAGAAAGTCGAGAAGATCAAGACCGGCTGCTCTGCATTGGACAACCTCCTCGGCGGAGGGGTCGAGACCGCCGCCATCACGGAAGCGTTCGGCGAGTTCGGCTCCGGCAAGACCCAGATCGGGCACCTGCTCGCCGTCAAGGCGCAGATGCTGACCCAGGAAAAGGATCCTATCGTCATCTACATCGACACCGAGAACACCTTCCGGCCGGAGCGCGTCATCGACTACGCGAAGGGCGTCGGCTTCGACCCGGAGATCGCCCTCAAGAACATCAAGGTCGCCAGGGCGTACAACTCAGACCACCAGATGCTCATCGCCGAGAAGGTCGAGGACCTCATCAAGAACAAGAACCTCAACATCAAGCTGGTGGTCGTCGATTCCCTCACCGCGCACTTCCGCGCCGAGTTCATCGGGAGGGGGACATTGGCCGAGCGGCAGCAGAAGCTCAACAAGCACCTCCATACCCTGCTCAAGCTCGCGGACGTGTACAACCTCGCCGTCTACGTGACGAACCAGGTCATGGCCAAGCCGGACACGTTCTTCGGCGACCCGACGCAAGCGATCGGCGGCCACGTGGTGGCTCATGCATCCACCTTCCGCTTGTACCTGCGCAAGGGAAGGAAAGGGACGCGCGTCGCGAAGCTTGTTGACTCGCCGAACCTACCAGAAGGAGAGGCGAACTTCGTGGTCGAGAAGGACGGGATCAAGGACGTCAAGTAGACTTTGCCAATTCCTGTTTTATTTTTTCTTTTTCGTGCCAGGCCCTTGTTTCGGCAGCACGAACCAGGAAGGCTGTCCAACGATCCCAATACTTTTCGCTGAGTTCCTCGTCCGAGTTTAATACGCGTCTCGGTTCCTGAAGATTTCCAGAAAGGAAAATAAATCCATCAGAAAGACCTGCACCCATAACGACGATGCCATGATAGGTGTCATGCCGGAGCCACCCATCCTCACGTGCCATGTCATAGGCGATGGGAGCCGAAGCGCCGGAATTGTTCCCCCTTCTTTCTACGCCATGAGTGTAGATGAAATCCGTAACAAGATCGTCATCCGCAGACTTGACAAAACCCTTATACTGCTTCGCGGCGGACAACAAACCCGGCTTGTTCGGTTGATGGGGAACGACCTGAAAATTATTAGGCGTGATCAAGGGCAGACCTCGCTCTTCCAGAATCTTATTTGCTTCAACGATGACTAGCGGCATGCGGTCGCGAAGCGTGCGGACGATGAAAGGATGCACGTCATTCCCTTTCATGATGAAATATGGTCGGGGAATATGATCTAGTGTTTCAGGGACAGGAAATTCGCCTTCTCGGTAGCGGAACGGATTGACGAGGCCGGTCGGCATGAGGATGTGATGTCCCTTCCCCCCATAGGTAGCAGTATCTATGAAAAGGATCTCTGGAGCCTCACTATCTTCGGCGGAAAGGACAAAGGCCGCTGCGCCATCGGAGGACATCACCCTGAATGTCCGATCATTGGCAAGAGGATAATAGGACATTGTATCTGTTGCTAGAACCAGGTTCACTTTAGATAGAAGAGATCTATACTCTGGCCCAAACCTCGCGAAATTCTCTATCTCTTGATGCTGGAGGTTGTCACGACCGACTTCAACCGCGTTGACAAAACCTGAACAGCCCATGATCACATCCAAGGCAGGCTTTCCTTCGATGCCGAGAAGGTGACTAACCAAGGCCGAGGCTGGCGGCTCAGTGTATTCCCCACTCACATTATGCGCAACATAGACATGGGAGACATCGTCTAACGTCTTTCCGGCATCCGCCAGCGCCTTTTCCGCAGCGACGGCCGCGAGCACATAGAGATTTTGATGAGGGCCAATCCACCCGCGCGTTTCCACACCAATGGTATTTTTTATCCAATCAGCGGTTGTATTAAGGGCAACAATCCGCTCAAGGTGCGTGTTCGGAACTTGGTACTGAGCATCCGCCCTCCCTGTACCAATAACCCGAATAGGCCTTATAGGGGAAGAATACATTTTTCTGTAAGAAATAGGGGCATCATTAAATATTTATTGGAAAAAATTATTAAAGAACCATGATGAATCATGATTAATGCGCGCCTTCATCGCCATCGATTTGCCGCAGGAAATGCATCCCGCGCTGCAGCAGATTCAGGAGCAGATCAAGGCCTTCGGCTCGTTCTCCTTCCCGAGGAGCTTCCACCTCACGCTGTTCTTCCTGGGCGAAATCTCCGAACAGCAGAAAGAGGACGTCGTGAAAAAGCTGTCGACGGCCCGCTTCTCCCCGTTTTCCTTCACCCTGTCGGAGATCGGCTTCTTCGACAAGAGGGTGGTGTGGGCGGGCATCCGGCCTGAGGAAGAGACCATCAAGCTGCAGAAGGCCATCTGCTCTGCCCTCGGCATGCGGGATGATCGCTTCCATCCGCACATCACGCTCGCGAGGATCAAGCAGGCGAAGCCTGGCCTCAAGGAAGCGTGCGAGGAGATGAGGCTGCCTTCTGAAGAAATCCGCATCGAGAAATTCACGCTTTATAAAAGCACGCTGCTCGCTGACGGGCCGAGATACGAGACGATTGCCAGCTTCGAAGGATTTAAATAAGAAGACTTGGCATTGAAGGCTGGTGATGCATGATGCATTTTGACACTTTCCTCCTTCGCGTTGGCGACCTGCTCAAGGAATACGCAGACAAGGAGACCTTGCCCCAGGATTTCCGCCGAGAATGCCTCAAGGCGAGAGCATCCCTAGACAATGTCCGGCGACTTTCGGATAATGTGGGCGTCGGGCATATTCAGATCAGGAAACGTCGGAAATACTTAGGGTTGGGCGGGGAGACGTATCATGCTTCTCCGGAATTGGTGTTCCAGCACTGATGCTTCTTGGCAAAGCTTTAAAAACCGCATTCTGCCTCTTTTCCTTGCGGGCCCGTAGCCTAGCCTGGATAAGGCGACAGCCTTCTAAGCTGTAGATCGGGGGTTCGAATCCCCCCGGGCTCATCAGCCCCATGACCTGCAATTTTTGCCGGATCGCGAAGCACGTCAAGCCTGAACACATCGTCTATGAGGACAAGGCAGCGGTAGCCTTCCTGAGCGTGGAGCAGCTCTCGAAGGCCCATGTGCTTGTCATCCCGAAAAAGCACATCAGGGACATCTTCGACATCGACGAGAAAACTGCCGCCCATCTGATGCGAATCACGGTGAGGGTCGCGAAGGCTGTCAAGCGGACCGTTCGGCCGGCAGGCATCAACATCTACCAATGCAGCGGCAAAGCAGCTGACCAAGAGGTCATGCATTTCCACCTGCACATCTTCCCCCGCTTCAAGGGCGACAACCTCTTTAATATCTATAACAACCATCATCCGAAATTTCGGAGGTCTTCCTACCTTGAAGCGATCGCCGAGAGGATTAGGAGATCGCTATGATCCGCGCAATCTATTTCGACGGGTTCAAGACGCTGTTCAGATGGAAGAAGCCTGATCCCGAAGACATGATCCTCGAGCATTTCCGGCTGTCGTTGTCCTACACTGAGGTCCAACAGAGGGTCATGACAGTCCATTGCGATGCTTTTGGCCACGACATCGAGCGGTTCGAACTGAGAGCTGCACAAAACCTAGGATTGGATGGCTCGCAGAGGCAAGAGCTCAGCAGGCTGCTTCATGAAGCAGGCAGGAGGGCCGCGCTTGAGGGAGACGCGCAGCACGTCATCGAGGAGCTGAAGGGCCGCGGCTATCGCCTCGGCCTCATCACCGACATCTGGCCGCACCCTATCGCAGATGGCATCATCCCCACATCGTTCATCCGCTTGTTTGACGTCTTCTCGCCGTCATATGCCGTAGGGAAAGTGAAGCCTGATCCGGAGCGTTTCCTGGCCGCGCTCCACGGAGTGAATCCGCACGAGGCGGCGATGATAGGGGACTCCATTGAGATGGACATCATGCCCGCAAAAAGCCTGGGCATGACCACCGTGCTCTTCGACCCCAGGCATGAGCATCGGAATCCGCCAGCGGATTACCAGGTCCCCTCGCTTGCCGACGTGCTGAAGATATTTCCATAACGTTTAAAAAGATGGGGGAATGCCTTCCCCTTATTGCGGGGGTGGCCTAGACGACAGCTTTTTACCCTCTCGGGTAAAAACCGGGGAAATACCGGCTGGCCTCTTCGTGTTTCCCAAATTCACTTGGGCAATGGGGGTTTCGGCTCTGCCTCAAGCCCCCAAAATCTTTATAAGCCAACAAAAAACAAGCATTCATATGCGGGGGTGGCCAAGCGGCTAAGGCGGCCGCCTGCAGAGCGGCTATTCGGGGGTTCGAATCCCTCCCCCCGCTCTTCTTATTAAGAAACAGACTTGCACTTGGCCAGCAGGCTCTTGACTCTAGCGACCGGGAAGCCGATCACGTTTTCCTTGGATCCTCTGATGCCCGCGATAAGGTCCGCACCGCGGCCTTGGATGGCGAAGGCTCCGGCCTTGTCCAAGGGCTCTCCGGTGACGACATAATCTTGGATTGTTGCGTTGCTCAATCGCTTGAACCTGACCTCGGTCACTTCAGCTGCCTTCATCACGCGCTTGGTCTCACAATTGATCAGCGCGATGCCGGAGATGACATGGACAGTCCTTCCGGAGAGGGATTCCAGCATGGCGACCGCCTGCGCTTTCGTCTTCGGCTTACCAAGTTTATTCTTCCCAAGGACCACGAACGTGTCCACGCCGATGACTACGCCTTCTCGTTTTGTGCGGGCCACGGCCTTTGCCTTGCCGACAGCCAGATGCATAGCGAGCGCTCTTGGCGGCAGTGGCAGCGTGAGATCCTCGCTGAAATCACCCGGCTCGACAGAAAAGGGGAGATTAAGCTTCTTTGCAAGAGCTATCCTGCGCGGAGAACCAGAAGCAAGAATGATCTTCATGCCGGCTCGCAATAGAACCGCTCGAAGGCGGCGAGCTGCTTCAGGTTGCCCTGGAAGGTGAAGGTGATGTCGCTGTCCCGCGCTGCCTCGGCCTCGAGGGGGGTCCACATGACCATGCTGCTCGCTCCCCGCACACAGAGGAGGGCATAGATATCTCGGCAGCTGAGTATCCTCTCGCAGGTGATGGCCGACCATTCCGCATATGTCTCCGGATGAAGAGACATGAGCCGGGTGTCGTTCCGCTTGGTCATGATTTCAACATGGAAGGCCTCTGAGGTTATCGGCACGTTGATGCGCAGGTTGAGCGTCGGGAACTCCCTGACCCTGGCGACGTATTTGCTCCGGATGATCCAGAAAGGATCCAAATACGCGGATTTATACCGGACGCTGTCAACGATGTACAGGCTCTGGTTGTCGGCGAGGTATCTCACGTGGTAGTCGAACGCGCCGTTGAGCTCAGGCAGCTGCTCGGCATAGGCCTCGAGGATGTCATCCCGATACCAGCCGGAGAAGTTGTGGTAAAGCATGGCCGGCGGGGTGATGTCCTCTTCGGGCTGCACCTGAGGCAGGGGGAAGATGTCGATGATGGTGGCAGGCTCGGAGGGCTGTCCTGAAGGCGTCAGGTTCGTCGCGTTGCCCGGCTGCGGAGGCGTCAGGTTCGTCAGATCGTTCACGGGAAGCGGTGCCTTCGGCCGCAGGAAGAAATAATAGCCCGCGCCAGCGGCAAGCAGCAATACTGCTGAGGCGATAATAATGAGCATCAGCTTTTTCATGAAGCGAGAATGCGGTTTTTTTCTTTATAAATCTATCTGAACCAAACATTTTTATACCTTCCCTGAGCACTAGGAAGCATGGGGGCCCGCATCCTGGTCGATGAGCAAGGAAGGCAGTTCTACGTGAAAAACCCGAAGGAGGACTTCCATACCCAGTACGGCTACGTGAGCGCCGAGGACCTGAAAAAGCAGGCCGGGGCGGACGTGAGCACCAACACCGGCAAGGGGTTCACCCTGCTCAAGGCCTCCTTCATCGACGGCTACATGAAGATAGCGCGCGCCCCCCAGATCATCCCTCGCAAGGACATCGCGCTCATCATCGCAGAGACCGGCGTCGGCAAGGACAGCATCGTGGTCGATGCGGGCACAGGCTCAGGCGCGCTGGCAATCTCGCTCAGCCGCATCGCGAAACAAGTCGTGAGCTACGAGCTCCGCGAGGACTTCGCCAAGGTGGCGGAGAAGAACAAGGCATTCCTGGCCGTGGACAACCTGACCATCAAGCAGAAGGACGTCTACGGAGGCATCGACGAGAAAGGCGTCGACCTCATCACCCTCGACCTCCCCGAGCCCTGGAAAGCGCTCCCGGCGGCGGCCGAAAGCCTCGCTGTCGGCGGCTTCCTCGTCTCCTTTTCCCCGACCATCCCGCAAGTCATGGACTTCGTCAAGGCATTGGCGCCGCATTTCGTGCATCTCAAGACTTCCGAGCTCATCGAACGCGACTGGGATGTCGCGGAGCGGAAGGTGCGGCCGAGGAGCATGACCATCGGCCACAGCGGATTCCTGACATTCGCAAGAAGACTGAGGTGAGGCACATGCAGGCATACGTGTTGGTGGCGCTGGAGAGCGCGACAGAACAGCAGGTCGTCAAGAAGCTGGAAAAGCTGAAGGAGATCAAGGAGCTGCACATCCTGTTCGGCGAGTGGGACCTCATCGCCGAGGTCGATGTGACCAGTTCTGAGCACCTGGGCGATTTCGTGATGCAGTACATCCGGTCTTTGCCCGAGGTCAAGCTCACCAGCACCATGATCGTCGCCAAGTAGATGCTCAAGCGAGAGCTCCGCGTCCTCGGCATAGACGACACGCCTTTCGACAAGCATCGCGACAAGACAGCGACGCTCATCGGCATCGTCTACCGGGGCGGCTCCTTCCCTGATGGACTGCTCTCCGCCACCGTCCGAGTCGACGGGACAGACGGGACGGCGGTCATCGCGCGGATGGTCAACCAGAGCAAGTTCAAGGAGCAGCTCCGCGCCATCCTCCTGAAAGGCATCGCTGTCGCGGGCTTCAACCTCATCGACATCAGGGCGCTCTCCCGGAGGACAAGGCTGCCGGCCATCGTGGTGATGAGACATATCCCGAAGAGCGATGAGATGGCCTCTGCCCTCAATAAGCTCGGCCTTTCATCTCAGGCCGCCATCCTAAACCGGGTCCCGAAGATCCATCGCGCCGGGAAGCTGCTGTTCCAATGCGCGGGATGCTCGCAGCAGCATGCCGCCGAGGTCATCGCGCTCACGACCACGCACGGCAACCTGCCGGAACCGCTGCGCGTCGCACACCTCATCGCCAGCGGCATCACGCTGGGCGAGAGCAGGGGGAAGGCCTAGCGCTTCTGTGGTTCCCGAAAAATTCTTTTTCATTACGTCCTTCTAGAAAGGAATTTTTCTTTCGAAGAGCAGTTTATTCACCCCCGCAGATTCTTTTTCCGGATTTCTCTCCGACAATGATAAGAAGAATCGATACAGCGGACTTCTTTGAGGTGATAGTGATGAAATGGATCGTCATGTTCCAATTCATGTTTTTGTTATCATCAATAGCCGTAGCCACCGACCACGTCGTCATCAGCGAAGTGTTGTTCTGGGCGAACGGCACGGACACCGGCGGCGAGTTCGTGGAGCTCTACAACCCGACCGAGCAGGACGTCGACATCTCGGGGTGGACGCTCGCGACCGAGAGCTCTGAGACCGATGCGACCATACCGGAGAATATCACCCTTCTCGCGCACCATTTCTACCTCATAGCCGACGCGGGCTGGGACAGCCTCAAGGACAACCCTGACTGGCCGAGCGCGGACCATGAGGAGACCATCACGCTGTCCAATGCCGATTCAGGGATCGCCCTCGTCTCGCAAAGCGATATCGTCGACGCTGCAGGTTGGGGAGACCCGAGTGGAATAGAAGAAGGCAAGTATGAGGGCGCTCCCTTCCCCGAGATGGCCAAAGCCTGGAGCCTTGAACGGAAGCCCGGCATCGAGGATCCTGAAGGGGGGAATGGCATCGACACGGACGAGAATTCCGCAGACTTCCTCCTGCGCATCCCTGAGCCGCAGGGCTCTGGAAGCGAAGAGACCCCTTTTGCGCCGGACACGGTCAACAACTTCAGCATCCAGTTCACTGTCAGCGGAAATGGCGTGGACATAATCTCCTTCAGCATTGAAGATGATGGCGCGGGGGAAGGAATCCAAGCGATGCCCTTCCCGGGCGAAAGCCGCAACCTGAGTATCAACGCGACCGTGCTCCATGCCGAGAACGTCACGGTAAGCTTCCTCAACACCACGGTCTTGCTCACCCCCCTCAACGAGACCCACTGGAGAGGGAAGGTTGCCCTCCCGTTCTTCTCTGCGCCGGGCAACCATTCTCTCTCCATATCCGCCCAGGGCGCTGAAGGGAATGACACGAACCAGACCCGGATCGATGTCCTTGAGGTCGCCGCCCTTGGCCTCGATAGCGCGGGCATGACCTTCGCAGCCTCCCCGGGTGAGAGCTTCACCGCCTGGGGAGACGATGACATCACCACCGATGACCGGCCGACTGTCCGCAACATCGGCAACGTGCCGCTCGACCTAAAGGCCAAAGGAACGAGCTTCAGCAACGGCGAGGCAGTGCTTCCGCCCGAGATATCCGGCTTCAACCTGAACATGAGCCAAAGCTTCACGCCGCTCTCCGAAAGCTGGGCAACGGTCGAGCTGGGCATGGCCTTCGGTGACATGCTGACCGCTCCCTTGAGCGTCAGGCTTGATCTTCCCGCTGACGCGGAAGGAGGCACTTACATCGGCAGCATGCTGCTCTCCGGCGTCAAGGCAGAATGAGACTGCTGCTCATCCTGATCTTCCTTCCTGTGGCGGACGCCCTGACCCTTGGCGTCTCGCCGCCGGAGATACGGCTCGGCGAGGTGGAGCCAGGGAAAAACGTGCCCATATCTGTCATTGCCTTCAATCCCGAGCCAGAGGCGCAAAGCTTTGTGGTCGAAGGGCTTTCAGCAAAGAAAACCGTGCGCGTCAAGGCCAGAGGCAAGGCGGTCGTTGACGGGATGATTGAAGCGCCGGAAGAGCCGGGAAACCACACGCTGCTCATCACCTTTTCCCCCAAGACCAAAGAACCTGGAATGGCGCCAGGCATCTCGGTGAAGGTCACACTGATGGTGAAAGGAAAGCCGCCGGAAGTAAGGCTACCTGGACTTCAGCCCGCAGGGCAGAGCATCACCGCCTCGGCAGTTTCTGAGGCTCCCGAAGGGACAGGAAAGCCCAACGGCCTAGTCGGCGGAGCGATCATCGGCGGCATCGTCGGGCCTGGGCTGTTCTTCTATCGCATGGTCAGGCGACGGAAGTGGAGGAAGCCCAATCACAAGAGAAAAAGGGGAGATGATCAGGTATAATACAGTTTCCCGCTATCTTTCTGCTCGCGGTCCTTCTGGCTGCCTTCCTTGTTTATGCGCGGCCTCTTGCTGTCCGGGTCGCGGCGTAGCGTGATGCCCAGGCCGGCAAGGAAGCGATTCATGCCATCCTCCATGGAGAAGGGGCCTTCAAGAAGACCATGGGCAGCGGGCTTGCCGGAGAACACGACGAGGCGCTCGGCCATGGACTCGATGAACAGCAGGTCATGGTCGACGACCAGCGCGGAGGCGCCGCTGTGCAGCAGGCGCTCATGGATGATCCTCGCCAAGGAGAGGCGCTGCTCGACATCGAGATAAGCGGATGGCTCGTCAAGGAGGAAGAGCTCGGCGTCCTCGGCAAGACAGCGGGCGATGGCCACACGCTGCAGCTCCCCGCCGGAGAGCTCGGAAAGCTTCTTGGTGAGCAGCTCCTTGAGGCTCAGCGACCGCATGAGCAGCACCTCGAACTTGTCGATCGCCTTCTTCAGCACGGTCGCCACGAGCTCGTCGCCTGCCTGCAGGTACTGGGCCTTGTAGGACACCCGGACAGCGCCGGCGATGTCATGGCCCTTGACCTCTCCCGTCAGGATGCGGGCGAAGCTGGTCTTGCCGATGCCGTTCTCGCCCAGGATGCCGACTGTGGCATGGCGCTCGATCATGCCTTCCTCGGCCTCGAGCTCGAACCTGCCGAAGCTCTGCTTGAGCCTTGGCCAGGCCACGAGCGGCTGCCGCGCCTTGATCTTCATGGGCGGCTTTTCCTGGAACTTGATCTCATACTCCCGGAAGCGCATGTTCTCCTCGCGGAGGTAGCCGGAGAGGTAGACATTGATGCCGGCCCGGCTCGGCTTGGGCAAAGAGACAATGCCATAAGCGCCCTCCTTGCCGTACATGATGTGCACCAGGTCAGCCATGAAGTCGAGGGCGATGAGGTCGTGCTCGATCACCATGACCGCGGTCTGCTCGTTGCAGAGCGAGCGGATGAAGGCGCCGAGCTTGATGCGCTGCTTGATGTCCAGGTAGCTGGTCGGCTCGTCGAAAAGGAGAAGATTCGCGTCTTTCATTGCTGTAGCGGCAATGGCGACGCGCTGCAGCTCGCCGCCGGACACCTTGGCGATGTCCGTGTCAAGGACGTCCCTGAGCTCCAGCTTGTCCACCATCTCGGCTAGGACGCCGCGCTCATCAACTTTCTTGAGGAGATCGCCGACCGTGCCTGAAAAAAGCTTCGGGATCTGGTCTATCTGCTGCGGCTTGTAGGAGATCTTGATCTTGCCCTGCGCTATGGCCTCGAAGAAGTTCTGGGCCTCGCTGCCCTTGAAGAACGTGATGAGGTCCTGGACCGAGGTTTCCTTGTCCTGGCCCATGTTCGGCTTGAGGACCCCGGCGAGGATCTTGATGGCCGTGGACTTGCCGATCGCGTTCTTGCCGATGACGCCGACGACCTTGCCGAATATAGGCGTGGGCAGGCTGTACAGATGGAAGCCGTTCTCGCCGTACTGATGGATGATCTTCTCGTCCAGCTCGTCCGGCAGGTTGATGATATGGATGGCGCTGAAAGGGCAGCGCTTGGGGCAGATCCCGCAGCCGGAGCACAGCGCCGCGTCTATCGCTGCTTTGCCAATCTGCTGCGTGATGCACTCCTGGCCCGCACGGTTGACCGGACAGAGCCTCATGCAGAGGAAATTGCCGCAGCCCAGGGGGTTGCATTTCTCTCTTTCCACGATGGCGATGCGTGACATGTGGGGAGGGAAAACGCCTGGCTTTTTAATGCTTACGAGCCGACATCAGCCAGGAAATACAGGAAGATGTTCATGACGATGAAGAGCGAGATGATCACCCAGTTCGAGGTGAACCTGCTCCCCAGGCCGATGCCGAAGACAAAAGCGATGGCCAACAGGCCGACGAGCTTGTTCTCAAGGCTACGGCTGTAGAAATAGAAGGCCAGCACCAGGCCTATGATGACCGCCCCATAGGTCATGAAGGCGCTGCCCATCACGGCGCGGGAGAAGAAGAAGCCGAGGCAGGTGACGATCACCACCAGGAAGCCGAACCAGTCCTGGGTGAAGGTAAACTTGCTGAACACCTTGTAATGGATGACCCGGGAGATGCTCGGCCCCATCTCCAGCTTCGAGAAGAACCACGTGAAGAGCCAGAACAGGACGAATATGAGGATGAGGTAGGCGCCGAGGCCGAGGTGCGTCTTGCCCTGCCACCAGGAGAAGAACTTCAGGATGAAGAACAGCTGCACGAGCAGGAAGATGAACTTGCGCCAGGGAACGCCTGCCATAGCGAGTTTATCAATAGCTGAGTTTAAAAACCTTGCTGCTCCGCTGGAAAAAACCCCGGCTTATAATCGCTGACCATACCGGAGATATTCACCCGGGTCATACATTCTCGAAATACCTTGCCCGTTCCCAGTCAGTGACCTGCATCCGGTAGTCGTCCCATTCCGCGAGCTTCGCCTGGACATACTTGTCATGCGTTTCCTCGCCGAAAAGGTCCTTCATCAGCTTGCTTTTTTTGAAAGCCATCACCGCGTCGTACAGGGATGCGGGCAGCGTGTCGATTCCCCGCGCCTCAAGTTCTTCGGCAGTGAAGCGGTAGACATCCTCGTTCACGGGCTCCGGCGGCTCAAGGCCTTGCCGGATGCCCTCGAGGCCCGCCTTGAGCATGACCGCGAAGGCGAGATAGGGATTGCAGCTCGGGTCTGGGCACCGCAGCTCTGCCCTTGCCGCATGCGTCCTGCCGGGGAAGATGCGGGGGATGCGGATGAGCGCGGAACGGTTGACCTGGGCCCAGCAGATGTAGCATGCCGCCTCATAGCCGGGAAGGAGACGCTTATAGGAGTTGACCGTCGGGCAGAGGATGGCGATCATGTCCTTGATGAATGCCATCTGGCCGGCGATGAAGTGATAGGCCATCGGGGACAGGCGATAGCGGTCGTGCTCATCAAAAAAGAGGTTGTTTCCCCTGGAGTCAAAGATGCTCTGGTGGACATGCATCCCGGATCCATTCTGACCGAAGACCGGCTTCGGCATGAAGGAGGCATAGAGGCCGTGCTGCTGGGAAATGGACTTGATGCAATACTTGAAGGTGATGGCGTTGTCGGCAGTGCGCAGGGCGCTGTCATATTTGAAATCGATTTCGTGCTGGCCATGCGCAACCTCATGATGTTCCGCCTCGACATCCAGGCCGAGCCCCTGCAAGGCCATCACCGCATCTTTCCGCACCGTGTTCGCAATGTCCTTGGGCGAATAGTCAAAATAGCCCCCGACATCGTTGGGAACCGGTGAATGGATGCCATCCCGCTGGAAGAGAAAGAACTCGAGCTCAGGCCCGGTGTTAAAGATGAAGCCCTGCTTTTTTGCCTCTTGGAGCATCTTCTTTAGGATAAAGCGCGGGTCCCCGGCAAATGGGTTCCCGTCGGGAGTGAAGACGTCGCAAAAGACCCTGCCAACCCTGCGTTCTGGTGATGTCCACGGAAGCTCCGCGAGCGTTTCCTTCTCCGGAACAAGATACATGTCGCTCTCGTGGATGCGCGCGAAACCCTCGATGGACGAGCCGTCAAACCAGACGCCATTCTGGAAAGCGCGCTCGGCCTGCTCCACCGGGATGGACACGCTTTTTATCCTCCCGAAGAAGTCTGTGAATTGCAGTTCGACGAACTTCATGGTTTCAATAAGAGATTGCATACTTCTCCTTTGTGAGCTGAATATATAATATTTTTTGAAATAAAGTATCGGAATAGTAAAGAATTTCCGAAAATAATAAATAAATGTTCACTTATTCATGGAAATGATGAAAAAAATTAAACAAACAGCCATCGATCCGGTCGAATTGAAAGTCCTTAATCTGCTGCTGAAAAACAGCCGCCAGTCCATCAGGATGCTCGCGAGGAAGGCAGGCCTCTCTGCAGCGACGGTGATGAAGCGGCTGCATCGCCTCGAGCACGCCGGAGTCATCCAAGGGTATACTGCACAGCTGGACTATGAGGCACTCGGTTACGACATCCCCGTGCTTATTGACCTACAAGTCTCCAAAGGGAAGCTCTTCCAGGTGGAGCGGAAGATAGCGACGCATCCCAACGTGATTGCTGTCTACGACACGACCGGAGGCTTCGACGCCACGATCATCGCCATCTTTAAGACGCGACGCGCCATGGATGCCTTCCTCAAGCTGATCCAAAGCTATGATTTCGTGGAGCGCACAGAGACGAGGGTCATCCTCAACGTGATCAAAGATGCGCGACTCACCGTCGATTAACAGCAGGATCCGGGAAATCCGCGACAGGATGGCGAAAGCTGCCCATCGCTGCGGCCGCCAGCCTAGAGAGGTCAGGCTCATGGCAGCGACCAAGCACGCGGCCGTCGAGCAAATCAGGGATGCTATCGCTTCTGGCATCGGCCTCATCGGCGAGAACTATGTGCAGGACGCCGCTCAGAAGTCCCCGCAGCTTCCGCAGGTGGAGAAGCACTTCATCGGCTCGCTGCAGAGCAACAAGGTAAAGCTTGCCGTCAAGCTCTTCGACTGCATCCAGAGCGTCGACAGCCTCAGGCTCGCGAAGGAAATCGACAAAGCCGCCCTCGAGCAGAACAAGGCCATGCCGGTGTTCATAGAGATAAACCCCGGCGAGGAGAGCAAGGGCGGCGTGCCCTTCGGCGACGCAGGAGCCCTTTACAACCAGATGGTCAAGCTGCCCCACATCAAAATTCGGGGGTTGATGGGCATCGCCCCTTTGCACGGCGATGCCCGCGCTTTCTTCCGCAGGATGAAAAAAACCGCGGATGAGCTGGGGCTGAAAGAGCTGAGCATGGGCATGAGCGATGACTTCGAGATCGCCATCGAGGAGGGCAGCACGATGGTGCGGGTCGGGAGAGCGCTATTCGCGTGAGGCTTTCTTTCTTTTCACCGGCTCTTCCGGCTTCTGCGATTTCCTTCGCGCATAGCTCACCGGGTTCCTGATCCGCTGGCAGAGGTTGTCCGGCGTGCATATGCGCAAGTCTTCGTAGAACGAGCGGCAGTTGGGCGGCAATATCGGCTTCTTCCCCTTGCTGTAGCGCATGTGCCCGGTGATGATGACCTGGCGGAGCTGCTGCGGGTTCGCCTGGTTCCATTCCAACAGCCTCTTCTCGATCGCCTCGTGGCCCCAGCCACAGCACGAAAGGAAATTCGTGAGCGCGAAGAGGAAGCGCTTCTTGCCATCCGGCAATCCCTTGAGGCCGAGGCGCATGCAGGGAGGGAACGCTGTTTCAACTATCGCCTCCTCTGGAAGATCATACTCCTTGCTCTCACCATGCTCTTCCGGCAGTTCGGGCATGAAATCAAAGGCTTGTATGGTGAGGCGCCGGGCCTCGCCTGGCTCGGCCTTTCGCCTCAGGAAAGCCCCTTCCACCAAATGGGGGGCTTGAGCCATTTCAGGCATGAAGGCAAGGATCTCCGCCGGCTTCACAGGAACGGACACCAGGCCGGATTTCTCGTTGAAGCTGTAGCTTGACCGATAGAGGTGACGAGATGAGATGAGGACTGTGTCGATGGCAAGGAAAGGCTCGACGTTGAGGAAGTGTACGATGTTGCCGGACTTGTCCCTCGTCGTTGCCTGGACATCCCTCGCCGCGATGCCCGTCTTCTCAAGAACCCTCGAGAAATCGCCTTGCTCGAGCTCCAGGATCCGCTCTCCCAAGGGGAGCTGGATCATCGCCTTGAGGTAGAAGGCTATGCGGCGCGGAGCATCGGGGAAGAGCAGCTTTGTCTCGACGCTGCCGATCTTGGTGGGGAAGGCTTCGAAGGGGATGCCGATGTGGAATCCCTTGTTGCCGGAGAACTTGCAAGTGATCGCATTAATGCCATGGTGCTGCAAGGCCTTGATCACCAGGTCTGCCGCGATCTTGGAATAGTCCAGGAACTTGCAATCGATGTCGAGGACGAGATCCCAGCCGGTGCGGAGGCTTTCGATGTCGCCCCGCTGCATGCCGGGGCTGAGCTGCAGGGCGTTCTGCCAGCGCTCCTCAGAGATGTGGAACGACGTCGCGCCCTTCTTCACCAGCTCGAGGACGTCGCTCGGGTTGCGGAGCACGTCAGGCCGCTTGCCAAAGCCCTCGGCGTAGCGAACAGCCACTTCCTTGTCGGCTGCTTCCTCAACGATGGCTTCCTGCACCTCACGCTGCTTGTAATGCCTGAGCAGGACACTAGGGTGAATCATGAAAAAGGATAAAAGCTGCGGCTTTTTATGTCTTGCCATGGATTGCCTGGAAGGCTGGCTGATGGCCTTGCGCTCGAGCAGGAAGCTCATCGTCGTCGAGGGGAAAAAGGACGCCGCTGCCCTGGCCCAGTTCGGCATCCCCGCCATCCCCCTTAACCGGAGGCCGCTCTTCTCCTTCGCCGAGGACATCGCAGCGAGGACAAAGGACTGCGTCATCCTCACCGACCTCGACACGGAAGGGAAGCGGCTCTACGCGATGCTCAAGGAGCACCTGACCAGGAACGGCGTGCGCATCGACACCCAGTTCAGGGAATGGCTCTTCCGCGAGACGACCCTGCGGCAGATCGAAGGCCTTGTCAGCTATGCGGAGAAAGAGGAAAAGAAAAAAGAAGGGAAGCTCACTCCCCGTCAAAGCTCGGATTGTCGATGATGGCCTGGTAGTACTCCACCGGCTTGACCTGCGAGATGATCGTCCGGTGGACGATGAATCTGCTGTCCGGCGTCTTGAAGATCTTCGACTCGATGAGCGGCATCCTCTTGAGCTGCTCAAGCTTCTTTTCGCTTATGCGTGCGGTCATGGTTTCACCTCGGAATGGACGGCGAATCGCCAGGATTAATGTCTTGCCCCAGAAAAACCGGAAGGAATCCGACGGAGAGCGGAAGGCTTACAGCTCGATGATTATTGTTTTCGCTTTCAGATCAAAAGCCTTTATGAACTCGTGGGTGGCGAGCCTTTGCTTCATTTCCTCTTTAGGGAGACTATGCACCTCGTCGAGCAAGCCCTTGACCAGCTGATAATGCTCATAGATGAGCTCGCCCTTCCGCGTGTTCTCTGCGATCTCATGCTCGATCCTCGCCAGCTGCCCCTGCTGCTGCGAGATGATGGTGAGCAGCCGGTCGCGCTCCCGGTCTCCGGGCGCCGGACGATGGTGGCGCCGCAGGGACAGCTTCTCGACCGCTTCTGAAAAAGAGGCAACGGCCGTCAGCTGCTTACCCTCGTGCTCCTTGAGCCTGAAAGGGGCGATATCGCCATCCTCGGTGATGACCGGCTCCACCGGCGAGGAAAGCATCGCCTTGAGCTCGCTGAAGCACCGCTGCGCGTCCTCGACGTTTAAGGTCTTCGCGGTCTTGTCGATCCCTGCGCGGCCGCAAAGCTCCTCAGCGAACTTGCCGCCGAGGGAAAGCCCGATCGCGAACCATTTGACGACGCTGTCAAAGTCCTGCTCCTTGAGCAGCGAAGAAAACGCTTCAAAGGAAAGCGAAGGGATGTCTTTGCAGACTGGGAAGCGATAGGCTTCGCCCATCTTCAAGATCCTTTCCTTCCAGACCCTGGCTTCCATGATGAGCTCGATTAGGCCATTCTTGGCCACTACCAGGTTGCCGGTGCCGAAGAGCTCGAAGATAAGGGCATGAGCATCGAGCTCTATGACGATGATGCGCTCAAAGCCATGCTGCTCCACTTTCTGCACCATCGCGCCGAGCAACAGCTTCCTCAGGCGCTGGCAGAACATGGGCGGCTCCTCCTGCGCCGGCTTTTGCTGCGTCAGGAAGATCAACGTAGGGAACATGACCTTGAGCAGGCGCTTGCCCTGACCAGGCACATGGAAATCGAAGATGAACTCCTTGTCGTCCGGCTGATAGACCTTCTGCAGCCTGCCGCCTATGAGGGCCTGAAGCTCCTTCGCGATGATGCCGATTTCCATTACGGAAAGCTCTCGTTGCTTCGCCATGCGGCATCATGGTCTACGGTCATTTAAGGCCTTTACGAAAGCTTTTTAAGAGGCATGGTGCCTAACGGGGCACATGTTCATCAGGATCAAGAGGATCAACGGCCAGCACTATGCCTACAAGGTCAAGAACGCGTGGACCGAGAGCGGGGCGAGGCAGAAATCCGTCAAGTACCTCGGCAAGGCGGTCGTGCTCCCCCCTCCAGATGCAACGGCATTCGCCTCCCTGCCCAGTGATGCGGACTACCCGTGCATCGTGTCATCCCTCATCGAATGGGAGCTGCTGTCCCGGGGTTTCCGGAAGACTGAGGGCTGCTTTGTCAAGGAAGGCGCGACCCTCGCCCTGAAGAGCCATGTCCCCCATGCCCAGGAGAAGCCGGTGGTCCTGAAAATCAACGACGGCTATCTCTGCCAGGAGACCGTGCAACGCATCCTCTCCTTCCGGCGGAAGGATGAGGAGGACCATGAGCAGGCAGGCATCCGCCTCGCCAACGCCTTCATCTCCGCAGGCATCAGGATCCCGCCCGAGGTCTTTGTCAAGGCGTACGACAAGGTCTCCTATTTCGAAGAGCCGCAGGTGAAGGCGGGGATTGAGGATTACCAGTAAGGTCAATAATACTTCGAGAACACGTGCTCGTCCTTGTCATCGTAATAGTGCCGTGGCAGCACCGCCTCTTTCTTCGCGCCCATCTTCTCGTAGAAGCGGTGGGCGCGCGCGTTCGTGTCATGGGTCATGATGATGAGCTTCCTCGCTTTGCTGCCGTGGCTCTCGAAGAAGGCCTGCGCGTCGACCTCCATCGAAGTGTAAAGCTGCTGCGCCACGCCGGTGCCGAAATACTGCGGCAACAGCCCGATGTGATAGAGCTCGTACAGCCCGTGCTTCGGCCTGCCGTGCATGACCCAGGAGACAAGACCGATTATCTGACCATTGTCGACGGCAATGAGGTAGCGATGGTGCTTTTCCATCTCCTGCAAGAACGTCTGCTCGGCCTCCTCTTGCGTCTTGATGTTGAGGAAGCTCACCAGCACCTGGGCTATGCCGGATGCGTCATGCTTTGTCGCGATGCGGATATCCACCTATTCCACCGTCACTGATTTTGCTAAGTTCCGCGGCTTGTCGATGTCGCAGCCGCGGATATTGGCGATATGGTATGCGAGGAGCTGCAGCGGGATCACCGCGAGCAGCGGCTGGATGCTCTCCTTCGCTTTGGGGATGAGGATGACGTGATCGGCAAGGTGCTCGAGATCCTTGCTCTTCTCCGAGGCGATGGCGATGATCCTTCCGCCGCGCGCCTTGACCTCCTGCATGTTGCTCAGGATCTTCTTGAAGGCGCCGTTGGTCGGCGCGACGAAGACAGCGGGCATCAGGTCATCGATGAGGGCGATGGGGCCGTGCTTCATCTCCGCTGCGGGATAGCCTTCGGCATGGATGTAGCTGATCTCCTTCATCTTGAGCGCCCCTTCGAGAGCGACCGGAAAATTGACCCCCCTGCCGAGGTAGAGGAAATTGTGGTTGTGGGCATAGTGCTCGGCGATGGTGCGGATGCCGTCGCTTTTCTTCAATGCTGCTCGCATCGATTGCGGAACCTCTTCGAGTTCTTCGAGGAGCTTCTTGATCTCTTCTTTGGTCCTCGTGCCCTTTTCTTGCGCGAGGAGCACGGCAAAGAGGTAGAGGGCGCCGACCTGCGACGTGAAGGCCTTGGTGCTGGCGACGCCGATCTCCGGGCCGGCGTGCAGGTAGATACCGCCTCTAGCCTCGCGGGCGATGGTGCTGCCGACCACGTTCACGATGCCGAAGGTCTTGGCTTTCCTCGCCCTTGCTTCGCGCAAGGCAGCCAATGTATCCGCGGTCTCTCCAGACTGGCTGATGACGATGACCAGGTCATCCTCGCCGACAAGGGGATTGCGGTATCGGAACTCGGAAGCGTACTCGACCTCGACCGGTATGCGGGCGATCTCCTCGATAAGGTATTCGCCGACCAATGCCGCGTGCCATGAGGTGCCGCAGGCCGTGATGACAATGCGGGACAGGCGCCCCAGGAAGCCTTCCGGGAGGTTGAGGCCGCCGAAGGAAACCCTGCTGCCGGTGATTCGGCCACGCAGGACGTTCATGAAGCTCTCGGGCTGCTCCATGATCTCCTTCAGCATGAAGTGCTCGTAGCCATGGCGCTCGATGGCCTCGATGGTCCAGGTGATCTCATCAACCTGCTTGTCGAGCTGACGGTTGTGGAGGTTGACGATCCGGTAGCCTGCCTTGGTGATGACCGCGACGTTGCCGTCGTCCAGGTAGACGACCCGCTTGGTGTGCGCGACCAGGGGGGATGCATCGCTGGCGACGAAGAACTCGTCCTTGCCCAGGCCGATCATGAGCGGCGACCCGTTGCGGGCCGCGACCAGCTTTTTCTCGTCGACGTGCATGACCAGCAGGCCGTAGGCGCCCTCGACGTGCCTGAGCGCCCGCAGCACCGCCTTCTCGAGGTTCCCGGCATAATATTTCTCGACAAGGTTCGCGATGACCTCGGAGTCTGTCTCCGAGGAGAAATGGAAGCCTTCCTCGGTCAAGGCGGCCTTGAGCGCGCTGAAGTTCTCGATGATGCCGTTGTGCACGATGGCGATGGTGCCGCCGCTGCTGAGGTGCGGATGCGCATTCTGCTCGGTGACCCTGCCATGCGTCGCCCAGCGCGTGTGCCCGATGCCTATGCGTTCGGTCGCGTGCGGGCTTGGCCGCACCTGGCTTATCCTGCCGACGCGGCGGATCAGGCGGAAAGGCTTTGCCTGCAGAGCGATCCCCCAAGAATCATACCCTCGGTATTCCAGCGCCTTCAGCCCTTCGACGAGAATGGGTTCAGCGACTTTGCCTCCCAGATAACCGAAGATGCCGCACATCCTATCCCACCTTCCCCTCGATGAGGGGAATATCCTCCGGCCTTCCGAGGTCGAGCCAGGACGCGACACGCTTCACCTTCACCATACGGAGGCTGGCGAGAGAGGTGATGGCGTCGGTGAGCTCAATCTCCCCCCTTGACGATGGCTTCACGTTCTCGAGCGCCGGGAAGATGACCGGCGTGAACTTGTAGAGCCCTGTGTTGATGAGGCTGCTAGGAGGATGAACAGGCTTCTCGACAATCTGCTGGAGATAATCATCATCGGTGACCAGGACGCCGTAGCGCTCTGGATGGCCGCTCTCGATGGCCGCGACATAGCTGAAGCCGTCGTCGACGAGCATGCTCTTGATGTCTTCGGGCGACCAGAGATTGTCCGCGCCCATGACCAGGAAATTCATGGTGCCTAAAGCGTCCTTCGCCTGCAGCAGGGCATGGCCAGTGCCGAGCTGCTCCCGCTGTTCGATGAATTCCGCTGCAATGCCCTGCCCCTTGAAGAAGGCATTGACCGTCTCCCCGAGATAGCCGACGACGACCACGAAACGGGTGATGCCCGCTGCCTTCGCAGCGTCGAGAAGGTAGCCGAGGAACGGCCTGCCGTTTATCGGGATGAGGCATTTCGGCATGGTCTCGGTAAAGGGCTTCATCCGGACCCCTTTGCCTGCGGCAAGGATGACTGCGGTGTTCATGACAAAGCGGAAGTGCTCCTCCTTAATTAGCTTTATTACAAATTGATTGATAATTACCCTTTTTTAGACGGGATTATGAGCTATGATTTTATAAGAAACAATAATAATATTATTAATTGATTTATAATATTAGTAAAATATTTATACTTGTTTGCGCTCACTTTCCCCATGAACACGAAAGAGTTCCTTTCCGTCGACTTCCATGACATATGGAACTGGATTCTGGGAATCATTGCCATCGGCCTGCTTTGGTGGGGGATCAGCACCATCGTCAAGGTGATGAGCGTGAAGCCATGAAAGAACGCTATTTCCTCCTCCGGGAAGGCGAGGAGTTCGCCTTCGCCCCCGCGATGCTGCTGCCGACGCCGGAAAGCGCCCAAATCCTCACGAATCCGACGAGGATGCAGATCCTCAGGCTGCTCGCGAAACGCGAGATGTACCCCGCAGAGATCGCCCAGAAGATCGGGATGCACGAACAGAAGGTCTACTACCACATCCGGCAGCTCCTGAACAGCGGAATCCTCACCATCACCGAGAAGACCGAGATCAGGGGCACGGTGGCGAAGCGCTTCAGGCCCGTGTCCATGAACTTCTGCCTCAGCCTCGGCAGCGACTGGAAAACAATGGTGAATCCCTTCGGGGCGAAGAAGGACGCTCCAGAGTCGAGATTCCTCGAGCCGTTCGTCATGGACAACGCCCTCAACGCCTCCATCGTCGTCGGCAGCCCGGACCCGCACGGCCCGCTCAAGGCCCGGGCGAGGGACAGCCATTATGCCATCGAGCTCGGCCTCTATCTTGGCCAGTTCTGCCAGACAAAGACTCACTTTTCCGCTATGCTGGACGTCGACGTGCGCCTCTCCAGCGACCCGGGCAACCTCATCCTTGTCGGCGGCCCGATCACCAATCTCATCATCGCCCAGTTCAACGACAACCTGCCGGCGCGCTTCAGCGACAAGAAACCCTGGGAGATCATCGGGCCGAGCGGCAAGCATTACATCGAGGAGACCACCGGCATGGTCGCCAGGATGCGCAATCCGCTCTTCCCGAAGAGCTGGATACTGGCCCTGGCAGGCATACGGTCTGTCGGAACGAAAGCTGCGGTTTTGGCCTTGGCCAAGGGCGTCTCCGCTGATTTCAAGGGCCAGGAGCCCTATTGCCATGTCATCAACGGATTTGACCTTGATGGAGACGGGAGGGTAGATAGCTATGAGATACTGGACTAAGACTCACTTTTCCGCTTTGAGGTGGTGCTAGATGCTCGGTTTTTTCCGTAAAAGGGATGCTGAAGAGATGTCAAGCCGGGTCGAACAGGCATTTTCCAAGGTGGACACGGACCTCCGCCATGTCCAGACGTGGATCAACCATGTCCAGGACAGGCATCAGGAGCTTGAGATGGCTCATCAGGACCATCTAAGCATCACCCGGAGGGATGTCCAGCACCTGAACAGCTGGGTGCAATACCTCCATAAGCACCTTTCCGGCCTCCATGGGGGGGTGAAGCAGCTCTCTGAAGGCCTAAAAATGGTCCAGGAAAGCCAAAACAGGCTTTCACAAAGGCTTGAAAGCCTTGAGCAGAAGTCTCACTTTTTAGGTTTGGAACAGCCAAAACAGGCATTGGCGCCTCCCAGGATGGTGCCTAAAGGGCCGGATACGGGAATGGTGCAACTCCATAACGTGGATCTTCTTTCACCATCAGAACGCGATGTGGTCAGGGTCCTTGTCCATAGCCCGGAGCCGTTGGATTACCATGCCTTGGCATCCAAGCTCGGCCTCAATTACACAACAGTCAAGAACCTCATCTATCGCATGAAGAAGAAAGGTTTTGTGATCAGGAACCGGCTGAATGCGCAGGGCGAAAAGGAATTTTTCCTTGACCAGATGTTCCGCATCCGGGTCAGCGGCAGATAATAAATGGATGGAAATGCATAGAAAACTGGGATAGAAAACGGGTGTCACCATAGTGTCACTTTGGTGACATAGACGAGGAAAATGGCGTTTTGCCCCGGGATTCCGCAAGCAGGCTTCCGCCTGTTTTCACGGATATCTCTCTTCTCCGTCGGAGAATCCGTTCACGCCCGCGAAAAATGACTTCCTGCCTCAGAAGGATGCGCGTCACACCCGTGTCACTTTGGTGACATAGACGACAAAAGGCCTTTTTGGTGACACGAGTGACGTGACACGTCACCGATGACACGCTCCCGGTGACAACGCCTTTTATCGACGAGAAATAGAAAATGCTACGCGAGAGCGGAAAAGAGCCACCGACGATGTCACCACGGTGTCACTTTGGTGACATAGACGCTGTTGAAAAACGGCGCAGGGCCATAAAAACCTTGTTCGCGAGCGCCCGCGGCGTCGCGCGCGTGCTGTCCGCGACCAGTACGCGATGCTTCCCAACCCTTGCTTCATGCCCACACACATCGAGCAGTTCACAATCCAGGTTTTCCTGGATTTTTTCAGGGCTGTATCTACGGGCTGAGAGGCGCTTGCGGAGGATATCGGTCTGGCAGCGCAGGAGGATGCAGGCGTCAAAGAAATGGGGGGGCAAGGTCTGGCTCAGATGTCCTTCAACGATGTAGCCGCCTTTGGGCAGGTTCGCCCTGAGGCTTTTCTCCAGCGCCTTGGGATCGATGACCATGCTCTCTCGCTTGGAGTCATAGGCTTCCGCGAGCCTGTGGCGCTTGATGTATTGGGTGAGATGGATGACTTTCGTCCCTAGCAAAAGTGAGAGCTCGTCAGCCAGTGAGCTCTTGCCGACCCCGGGCGTGCCGGTTATCGCGAGGCGCATGAGCTATCATCCAGGCCATTTGCTTATAAAGCTAGCCTTTTCGCTTGGCGATGAAATAGGTTAAAAGAAGAACCGCGGATACTGCTATTCCGCCAACGAGGAACCAGAACCAGGATCCTAGCGAAACAGAGGCTTTGGCGACTTCTCCGGCCGCATTCTGAGCCACGAATGTCGCGCTTTCGTCTGCTGCAGACCTTAATGCCTCTGGAGCGGCGGCCATCATCGTCTTTTCCCGGGGCAACACCCGGTAGAAGTAAAGGATGCCGGCGCCAAGGAGAAGAACGCCGAGAGCAGGGAGTGTATGCCGGATGCTGACCTTCAGGCCCTCCTTCGACTCTGGAGCGATGATGATGAACTTGTTGGCGAGGGCGTAATGATTGACCTCTTTGCCCTTCTGGCTGTAATGGAACTCTTCCGCTGTCACGAGATTGGCGGCAAGGAGCTGCTGCAGATTGTAATGCACGGTCGAGAGAGGCATCTGCAGCTCATCGCCGATCTGCGTCTCTGTGGCCTCCTTCTGGGCGAGGAGGTCGAGGATGCGGCGGCAGGTGTCGCTGGAGATCACCTGGGCGAGCTTCTTGGCCTTGTCCTCCTTCATGGAGACAAGGAGAAAGGTTTCCTTTTTCGGCTTCATGTCGTCCTGGGAGGCGACGGCCTATATAAACATTGCTTTGGCTTTGAACAGGATGGAAGGCTTCAACGATAGCTATTTATATGCCGGCCGGCAACGCATGGACTATGCCGTCCTTCAGTATCCAGACCGAAGGCAAGGAGTCCCTGACTGACATCACGGCCGAGGTGGAGCGGCTCGTCGCCGCATCAGGCGCACGCGAAGGCGTCTGCAGCGTCTATGTGCCGCACGCCACCGCCGCCCTGGCAATCAACGAAAACGCTGATCCGGCCGTGCAGGATGACATCCTGGAAGCCCTGAGGGGACAGGTCAAGGACAGCGGCTGGAGGCATGACCGCATCGACGGGAATGCCGCCGCCCACATCAAGGCGGCCATCATCGGACCGAGCGAGACCATCCCGATCAGGGAAGGGAAGCTCGCCCTGGGAACCTGGCAGGACATCTTCCTCTGCGACTTCGATGGGCCGCGGCAGCGGAAGGTCCTGGTGACGATCATCAAAGCGTAGATGAGGCAGAAAAGCTGGCATCGGACTGGTGCCTAAGGCGGATTGTGCGTGATGACTGAGTGAACACCAACTGAGCGCAAGCGATGATGAACAGAAGTAACTTAGGAGCGCATCCAAAGCCTTAGCCAGAACATGCAGACAGCTAGCTCGATTTCTTGAAATACTTCCACTCGTGGAGGAGGAGGAGCAGCGTCACCGCGAGCGTGGTGACCATGGCGCCAAAGTAATAGCCGAATCCTATGGCGATGCCGATGAGGCAGACAGCCCACAGCGAGGCCGCGGTCGTGAGGCCGCGGACATGCCCGCCGAAGTGGATGATGGTGCCCGCCCCCAAGAATCCTATGCCGGTGATGAGGCCTTGCGCAATCTTCGCCGCAGAGTCTGGGTCTGGGAACGTGGTCAATGCGATGAGGATGCCCAACGTCGACCCGAGGCAGACCAGGATGTGCGTCCTCAGCCCTGCTGCCATGTGCTCATGCTCGCGCTCGAAGCCGACGGCCCCACCGAAAAGCACCGCTAGGAAAAGGCGCAGGAGCATCTCATTGAGGCCGATAACTGACATAGGGCTTGTTCAAAAGAAGCATAGATAAAAAGCTTTGTTGCCATTCGGGAATGGGTCAGCCGAACATCTGCAGGAATTCCTCGTCCTTCTCCTGCTGCTTGACCTTGGCGATGGCGGCCACGAAGTCCTTTTCGATGATCTTCTGCCGGTTCGCGCGTATGGCGAAATAGCCGGCTTCGGTGCAGGCCGCCCTGATCTCCGCGCCGGAGAAGCCCTGCATCTTCAGGACCAGGGCTTTCACGTTGTGCGTTTCCTCCAGTTTCATGTTCCTGCTGTGGATTCCGAAGATCTGCTCTATGCCTTCCTTGGACGGGAGCGGGATGAAGATCTGCCGGTCGAGACGGCCAGGCCGCAGGATCGCAGGATCGAGGATGTCCCTGCGGTTGGTGCAGCCGATGACCTTGACATTGCCGAGAGGCTTGAAGCCGTCAATCTCGGCGAGGAGCTGCATGAAGGTGCGCTGCACCTCGCGCTCGCCCGAGGTGCCGATCTCGATGCGCTTGGCCGCGATGGCGTCGAGCTCGTCGATGAAGATGATGGACGGGGCGCGAGCCTTGGCGAGCTCGAAGACCTCCTTGACCAGCTTGGCTCCCTCGCCGATGAACTTCTGCACCAGCTCCGAGCCGACAATCTCGATGAAGGTGCTGTTCGTGGACGCGGCGACCGCTTTCGCGAGGAGCGTCTTCCCCGTCCCCGGATCGCCATAGAGAAGGATGCCTTTCGGCGGCGTGATGCCGACCTTCTTGAAGAGCTCCGGCTTCTTCAGGGGAAGCTCGATGACTTCCTGCACTTCGGTGATCTGCGCCGAAAGGCCGCCGACGTCCTCCCACGAGACCTCCGGCTTTTCCATGATGACGAACTTCTCGACATCGAACTTCTTGCCTACCTGCAGCTTCCGGAGGACCGTGAGGTTGCGCTGCTCGACGAGCGCAGAGTCACCGGCCGCTATCGGCCCGCAGCTCTTCGAGATGTTCACGAGGAACTGGTTGCCGTTGGGAACCCGGATGATGGCGTGCTCGCCCTGCACCTCGCGGATGTCGCAGATCATCAGCGGCGTCGCCTTGAAGCGCTCGAGCTCGTTCCTCAGGTTCTGGATGGTCTCGCGGAGCAGCCGGTTCTCTTCCTCGAGCTGGGAGGCCTGCATCGTGAAATTGTAGATCACGTTTTCAGCGTCCTTGTCTTCTTCCTTGGTTGTCATGGTCATGCCGTCGAGGTGGTGATGCCCACGCCCTTGACCAGGGCGTGCGGGGTGACCACCGGATGCTCTGTCTCCCAGCACATCACTTGCCTGGAATCTTTGCCGAGGGCGGCTGTCGCGGAAAGCATGCGGGGCAGCACGTCGCTGATGCGGAAGCCGCGGACAGGCCCCGCGATCTCGCCATCCTTGATGAGGAACACCGCATCCCTGGGGACAGTCGAGAACTGGCCCGAGACATAGTTCTGGAACCGCGTGTACCAGAGGTTGGTCACCAGCAGCCCCTGCTTAACCTGCCCAATCAGCTGCCCCTTATTATTTTTTCCTTTTTTCAGGACAAGGTTCCATGGCTCAGGGGCGACGAGGCCGGCGTTGCCGGTCGTCTTGGTGTGATACTTCCGCGCAAGCGAGGTGTTGTAAAGGTAATGCTCCAGCACCCCTTCTTTGATGATTGCCGTCCGCCTCGTGGGGACGCCCTCCTGGTCAAAGGGCGATGAATGGAAACCATCAGCAAGCCTGCCATCATCAAAAAGAGTGATGATCGGAGAGGCGACCTTCTTATGCAGCGCGCCAGCAAAGAAGGACACTCCGGCCTCCACACTGAACATCGAGGCTGCTGATCCAACGAGATCGATGAGGTTGGCGAAGGCCAACGGCTCGAAGACGATGTCATAGGTCCCTGGCGCGAGGCGTTTTGGTCCCATCGCAAGGGCAGCTGTCTGGCCGGCTTCTTTCCCCGCCTCCGCCGGATCGATGCTAAGGGTTGAGCCGCAGCGCACCTGATGGCTTGAGGCGTCCTTCGCGGCAAACGATCTCAAGGAGAGGTAAATGTTCGTGCCTTTTGCTGTTGCGTCCACCCCTTCTGAAGTGAGCAGATGACGCTCAGAAGAGCCATATTCGAAAACACCGCTCGAGCGGACCGCACCCGCGTCCTTCGCGGCTTCGATCGCGTCCTTGACCATTACGGGCGCCCGGCCATCCAGACCGATGATGCGGCGATCAAAGCTTTGCGGGACAGGAGCATAGCGGAACGGCCCCTTCGCGATGCCGAAGAACTCCTTGTTCTCGGGCAGCGACGCCGAGAACGCGATGAGGCGCCGGGCGACCTCCTTCGGTCCAGCGACAGACTGCAGCGCCACCACCGCGGTGCGTCGCTTGTAAGAGAAGAAAACCTCCACATGGCTCTGGTTCCAAAGCATGGGGGTGATGATGTCGTTGTTCACGAACTTCAGATGCGTGCGGTCGCTCTTCGTGTAGGCGATGGCGATGTCCTTCGCGCCCTGCTTTTCCAGTTCCCTCAGGAGCTTATCCATTGCGCACTCCCAGACGGACGCCTCTCAGCCTGATGGAAGGGCCACCCATGGACACCGGTATGCCCTGCATCGGCTCGCCCTTGCCGCATGTCCCGGAGAAGAGCTGGAAGTCCTTTCCCACCGCGTCGATGGAGCCGTAGAGAGACTGGGTCGTGAGCTCAATCACCGGCTGGCGCAACGGGACTGTCAGCTTGCCGCCCTCGATGAGGTAGGCTTCGCTGCCGACATATTTTTGGTTGACCCGCGTGTCATCGATGTTCCATTCCATGAAGCTCTTGATGAAGACACCGCGCTTCACCCCTGAGATGAGCTCCTCCTGGCCCTGATCCCGGGGAAGGATGAAGGTGTTGGACATTCGGGGGATAGGCTCCCGCTCGAAGCTCGCGGCCCGCGCAGAGCCGTTGCTCTGCACCTTGAGGTGCGCGGCCGTCTCCCGGCTGTGGAGCAGCTCGGTGATGATCCCTTCCTTCACCAGAAACTTCCTCCGCGCCTTGACCCCTTCGTCGTCGAAATGATAAAAGCCCGCTGAATGCTCAATGGTCGGGTCATCGACAAGGGTGATGCAAGGGGCGGCGATGCGGCTGCCGATGACCTTCGGCGTGATGAAGGATTCGCCTGCCTGGGCTCCCTCGCGGCCGAAGATGCGGTCAGCCTCGTAGGGATGCCCGCCTGATTCGTGGACCAGGATGCCGGTGACCTCCGGAGCGGCCACGACGTCCAGGATGCCTTTCGGCGAGGCTTCCGCCTTCGCCACGTTCCGCTGCATCGCGGCGATGTCTTCGCTGAGCATGCTTTCCATGCGCCAGGCCTTGACCTCTTTCCGGCCGCCGACAGAGCCTTTCTGCCAGAAGCGCTGCATGCTGCCATCGCCCAAGGTCCCCATGGCGAAGAGGCTGATGGCGGGGTAGGTCGACTCGATCTCGGTGCCTTCGGACGTCGCCACCCGCTTAAGAGTCTCTGAGGATGACAATGAGAAAAAACGGGTGGAGAGCGGCTTCGCTATCCGGTCAAGGTCGGTGAGGTAAGCCAGCGTCTCCTCTGGTGTCATCCCTTCTGCAGGGATCCTCACTTTAGCGTTGCGCTTCTTCGCAACCGCAAGCCTGGACTGCGACGGCGTCACGAGGTTGGATGCCTTGGCAGCCTTCGCCGCCCGCGCCATGATGCGGAAGAGGGATGCTTTCGTGAGCGTGTCGGTGGAGCAGAAGCAGAGCTTCCCTGCGACCATCATCCGGATGCCGACGCCTTCGCGCTCGGTGCATGCGCTGATCTCGGGGATGCTGTTCTTGAGGAGGAACCCTTGCGAGACCGCCTTCTCGTAGCGTGCCTCGGTATAGCTTGAGCCGAGCCTTTCGCCTTCTTTCAGGATAGAGGTGATAACCTTGTTCATCGGAATACGCTGAGATCTTCAACGAGCGCCTGCGCGACCGCCACCTTGAGGTCCTGCGGATGCAGGCCTTTGGAGAGGTAAAGCGTCTTGAGTTCATCGTGAGATGCTATAGTGATGTCGCCGCCGTGCTTCGCAGGCCGCCGGACCTCCAGCTTGCCCATCCGCGGCAGGATGAGGAGCTGAGCAATCGCGAAGATCGGGTTGTCTTCGGTCAGGGCTTCTGGACAGAAAGCCTTTGCCACTTTCTTCTGGATGGCCTCGGGAGAATCCGCAAGGGCGATATGCGATTCCGGCACAGAAGAGCTCATCTTGCCGCCTTTCTGCAAGGAGGGGATGAGGGGGCTGTGCACGCAGACCGGGGCCCGATAGTTCAAGAGGGGGAGCAGCTCGCGGGCGAGCATGTGGATCTTGCGCTGCTCGATGCCTGCCTGGGCGATCTCCACGCCGAGCGCCTTGATGTCCTCGACCTGCATGAAAGGATAGATGATCTGGGATACCTTGGCGTGCTCGATGTCGCGGGCAATCTCCTGCATGCTCCGGAGGGCGCGCTGCAGCGTCGTGTCCAGCGACATCTTCAGCAGATCATCAAAATAGTTGAGGTTGCGCTGGAAGCTCGAGCCTAGGACGAACTCGGCATCGTCCAGCCCTGCCTTCTTGAAGGTGTCCTGCCACACCTTGGCCTGGTCGTGGATGAAGTCCCATTCGCCCTTCTGGTTGAGATATGTATGCCAGTCTGCGAACAGCACTTTCACCCTGCAGCCGGCTTTCATCAGGTCCATAAGCTTGGTGATGGTGACGAGATGGCCGAGATGCACCGGCCCTGAGGTCTCATAGCCGCAGTAGGTCACGGGATGCTTCTTGCGGTCGAAGAGCTCGATGAGCTCTTTCTCTTCAACAATTTCAACGGTGTTACGCTTGATGAGTTCGAGGCTTGCGGAATCCATACCTCAAGCCAACCTTTCAGAATTTATATACCTTTGGTTTCAGACGAGAAAGCCGGGGGTGGGGGCCATGTTTACCTAAGAGAATGAGGGGGCATATGGAGTTGGATGGATAAAGCGGGTGCCCGTGATCGATGAGTCTGGGGCGAACATTTATAAATCATGCCCGAATCCCCAATCCCATTACCAACCGACCCTGGAAAGCGGGGGCGAATCTTGCGTGAGGTCATAAAAACCGCAAGGCTTTCTTGCGCAAGGTAATACCAGGCCACTGAAAACAAAGGACGGACAGCACAAAGAACGATTAACGAAATTAATACGAGGCGGTGATACCATGGCAGAAGAGACCTTTTTAGTCCCGACGAATGTTTACCTGAAGGCGGGCATCCATATCGGCACCAAGTTCCAGACAAAGTACATGGAACGCTTCATCTACAAGACCAGGCCGGACGGCCTCGCCGTGCTGAACCTGCAGAAGATCGACGAGCGCATCAAGATCGCGGCGAAGATGCTTTCCTTCTACAACCCGGAAGATATCATGGTGGTGAGCAGGCGCGAGAACGGCTGGAAGGCGGCGAAGATGTTCGGTAAGGTCATCGGCTGCAGGGTATTCGCCGGCCGCTACCCGCCAGGCATCCTCACCAACCCCAAGCTCGAGATCTTCACCGAAGCGAAGGTCCTGATCGCGACGGACGCGTGGCCTGACCGCAACCCGATCAACGACGCGATCAAGATCGGCATCCCGGTCGTCGCCCTCTGCGACACCAACAACCAGACGAACAACATCGACCTGGTGGTTCCCTGCAACAACAAGGGCAAGAAGAGCCTCGGCCTGCTGTTCTTCATCCTCGCCAAGGAATTCCTCAAGGAGAAAGGCACCATCAAGAGCGACGAGGAGTTCAAGCAAACGATCGAGGACTTCACCGAAGAATGAACCTTGCTGAGCGGATCAAACGATTCAGAAGCCGTCCGTTCACGGATCAGCTCGAAGCTGCCGTCGCCCTGAGCGACGTCGATGACACGCTCATCACCAACGCACACAAGGCCGCCGCCCGGCTCGCACTCCTAAAACAGCACAGAATCGGCTTGCTTGGCAAAGCGGCCTTCGCGGCAGCGAGCTGGGGACAGGAGCAGCTCCCTCGGCCTTTCCGGCCGAGCTATGACCGAAGCATCAGACGGCGCGCACGAATGCTCAAGGGCGTGCCAACCGAACTCTATGATACGCGGGTCCCGGAGCTCGTCTATCTCCTCCCCACCGCTATCTATGCAGCGCTCGCGACGCGGTATGCGCTCCGGCTGGAGGGGGCTCCGGACATCATCCCCATTCTCGAGATCACCCGAAGCTGCGAGCCGACATACGACCGCATCCAGCAGACTCGACTGCCGAACAACCCAAACGCCGAACTGTTGAACGGAATGGTCACGATCGGCGGCCGCCGCCTCGACCTTGCCCCCTTCCTAGACGGTTTCCCCGAGGTCCAAGAAGCACGAAGAGGAGCTATGGAACAGGACACGCATTCCATCTATGGCATCCTCGAAGCGTACGGCATCGTCCTGGTCGGGCCCGTCGGCAACCGCCTCGGGCGGCAGAACGGCACCTTTGACGGGACGGTCGAGATTGGCGAGCATGCCCTGGATGTCCAAGCCTATCAGGCTGAGCGTGGCGCTTCCTTCGATGGCTGCAGGCTCGTCTCCCAAGACTGGAAACTCAGGCTCCTCACCCAAGGCCTGGGCGGCAGGGAGCTGGTCCTCCTCGGCGACCGGGAAGAGCATCACGCCCTCGGGAAAAGCCTGGAAAGCGCGGGCAAGCAGCACCTCCTCCTCAATATCGGCGACCATCATCTTCTGGAACATAACATTGAGGAACTTGTCCGGCATTATAGCCTCCATCCTGAGCAATATCAGGCTGCCTGGGCAGCTGTTCGAAGCCTTTCTCGATGATCCTGAAGCGACATGAAGCGCCTTCTGCGGTGAACCGGTGCTTGCGCAGGATGGCCAAACGGCCTTGCCCGTCCCGCCGCAATTCGACGATGCACTTGCTCCAGTACTCGAGAAGGTCTCCTCCCGCCTGCTGCACCTCTTCGGTGCCGAACGGGGTATAGGCATGGTTGACCAGGATGACCGGTATGTGCGCCCTTCTGGAGATGCGGGCCAGCACCGCGAGTTGGACCGCCATCGCCCGGTTGACCATCACCGGGTCCTTGGCCTTCGCAAGCTCTAGGCGATAGGGCGTAGCGATTGAGTCCACGATAAGCATGGACAACGGAGGCAGCTGCCTGGAAAGAGAGAGCAGGTGGCGCTGCAGCTCCAAGAAGGAATACGCCGGCAGGACGGTGAACGGAAAAGGCCCTATCTGTTTCAGCCGTTCGCCGGAAACGCCGCATTCAGTATCGATGACCAAGGGGTTTCCCTGCACTGCGACCGTCTTTGCCGCGAGAAGGCAATAGGTCGTCTTGCCTATGCCTGCCGGTCCGAAGACCGTTGTGATGATCCCCGGCTCGATTTCGAAGAATGAGAGCGGATCGATCATACCCCTATAAATCTGAAGATGCATTCATATAGTTATCCCCCCTTTTTCCGGAAAAAAACAGTTCTTTGCCGCACTCTTTTCGAAAGGTTTTTTATACTCTCGTCGATTCCCCGACGCCATGAAAACAAGGAATCTTTGGATATTGGCTGGGATCTTCCTTGCCGTCCTCTGCCTACGGCTCGTGCTCGCCTTCCGGACACCGTATTTTGAGTTTGATAGCTACGGGGCCTTGCGTCAGGTGACCGCAATCGAGGAAACCTGGCGGCCTCTCCGCATAGACAACCTCGGCTATGGCGGCCGGGAGCTGTCGCCACAGCCATTCTATGACTATATCCTCGCCTTCGGAAAAAAAGCCACCCCTCTCGCCCTCAAAATCCTCCCCAACCTCTTCATAAGCCTGCTAGTCATCATCGCTTTCGTCACGGCGAGACGCGTGACGAAAAACGACGAAGCCGCGCTCATCGCCGCCTTCGCCGCCGGCTTCGTTCCCATGGTCTTCCAGACGACCATCTACTCGCTCTCCCCATTGGCCCTGGCCACCCCCCTCCTGTTCCTTTGCCTCTACTTTTTCATCGACATCGACAAAGAGCATGCCCTCATCAACTACCTCCTGTGCTTCCTCATCCTGGCTCTCATCAGCCCGCTCGTCTTCGTCCTCGTCATCGGACTCCTCCTTTACCTTTTCATCGCAAAGCTCGAACGCTTCCCCACCGGCAGGGCGGAAGTCGAGGTCGCCCTCTTCTCCACATTCTTTTCCCTCTGGCTCCAGTTCGTGATCCACAAAAAACCAATCTTACACCACGGCCTGAACATGATCTGGCAGAACGTCCCCAAGAGCCTTCTCGGGGAGATGTTCTTCAACCTCTCTTTCCTCGATTCCATCAACCGCATCGGCCTTCTGCCCTTCCTCTGCGGCCTGTTCATCGTCTACCGGTACCTGTTCAAAGAAAAGAACAGGGTCATGCACCTCTTCATCAGCCTGGCCCTTTCCCTCGGCGTGCTCCTCACCCTGAAGCTGATGCCGCTGATGATCGGCCTGTGCATCCTCGGCGTGCTCCTCACGCTGCTCTTCGCGGTGTTCCTCGACCAGTTCTTCGGCTTCATCGAGAAGACGAAAGTGCGACAATACCATCTCCTGTTCTTCATCGGCATCATTTCCTTGTTCATCATTTCCTCCGTCCTGCCGGCGCTGTTGCTTGCCGACCGACAATTGGCGGGGTCAGTCCCCGGTCCCGATGAGATCGCCGCCATGTCCTGGCTCAAGGCGAACGCCAAAGGCGCTGTCGCGGCGCCGCTCAACAGCGGCTTCCTCATCGAGGCTGTCGCCGAACGGCCGACCATAGCCGACAGGGACTTCCTCATGGCGCCTGATGTGCAGCAGCGGCTTTCGGACATCGACAAGACGTTCACCACACCCCACAAGACCGATGCCTTGGCCTTGCTCGAGAAATACGGCGCCAGTTACCTGTACGCCCCTCCGGACATGGTCCTCAAGGACACAATAACGGCAAGCGACTGCTTCCAACTGGTCTTTGACCGCGGCGCGATGATCTACAAGGCTACCTGTAGGCTGGGGGCATCCCCGTGAAAAAAGAACACCAACTGCTCTTGCTCCTCGTCGCCGTGGCGCTCATGCTCGCCATCCCCTTGGCCATCAGAGCGAAGCACGATGGAGGACTGCTCATCGGCCCTGAGCCGTATCTTGCCCTGGCTCACCGCGAGCTCACCGCTTTCAGCCTTCTCATCCTGGCCGGCGAAGCCATAGGCCCCGAGCACGTCGTGCGTTTCCTGCCCGGCATCTGCCTCCTGGCCGTCGCCCTCGTAAGCTATACGCTCATCAGGAAAAGAGGCCGCGGCCACCGCTTCGCCATCATCGCTATCGGCCTTTTCGCTTTTTCGTCCGCGGCGATTGCGGCAGGACTCCGCTTCGGAGAGACCGCCCTCCACTTCGCCCTCGCAACTCTCGCCTTGCATTTCTTCCTCAGGCGGAAGGCTTGGCCGGTCTCCATCCTGTTCCTCAGCGTCATCGCCTGGAGCAATCCGGCGTCCGGCCTCATCACCCTCGTGAGCCTTTTCGCCTTTTCCGTAGGCTTCCGCCGACTCCTTCGCTTCTGCGCCGTCCTTATCCTTCCTGCCCTGACCATCCTTCTGCGAGGGCTTCATTTCCCCCAGGTCGCCTCTGCGGAAAGCATCGTCGCTGACTTCGGGTCGGTCATCGGCATATCCCTCTTCGCCATCCTCGCCGGCATCGGCGGCCTGGTCATCTGCTGGAGGCGGCGAGAGAAGCTTTCCGCCCTGTACCTCTTCCTCGCGATCACCCTGGTCGCCTTCCGCTTCTGGCCTGTCGAGGCTATGCTTTTCCTGGCTTTCTCTTTCGCCCTGTTCGGCGCCTTCGCGGTCGAGCGCCTATTTTCCATGAGATGGCAGCTCCAGCTCATTAAGTCATTGACGCTCATCACTTTTGCCTGCGGCATATTGTTCTCTGCGCTGGTGAGCATCCAGACCATGACGGCGGAGAAGCCCACTCCGGAGATGGTGCAGAGCTATCTCCAGCTGCATCGCCTGCCCCCCGGCATCGTCCTCAGCTATTCAGACTATTCTCCTTTCGTCAACTTCTTCTCCGGAAAGGGCGCTGTGCCCGAGGAAGCCGGCGACGCAATCTTCTATGCCCAGGAATTCCAGGATACTGTCAATCTTCTCCAACAGCAGAACGTCAGCTACATCTGGATCGACACGGAGATGCGGCACGGCCTGGTATGGGACAATGAGGAGCAAGGCCTGCTCTACATGCTGCGCAACAACGTGACGTTCAAGAAGATCTACAACCGGAGCGGGATCGAGATCTGGACGGTCAATGCTTCCGCAACTTGATCAAGTCACCGATGGTCAACTGGCCTGAGGGCGCGACCTTCTGCGCTCCCTGCTGCTCATCGACCTGTTCCACAAGCCGTATCCCTAAAAGATGCTCGAACTTCCGAGCCATCGGGATCGGCGGCTCGAAGCTGGAAGTCTCGATCTTGTGGATGAGCGAGACCTTCTCAGTTACCTTCTTTGCGAAGTCCTCATGATTCAGGCCGAGGGCTTCCCGCTTCTTGCGCATGCGCTCCGCGTAATCGGCCATGATGTGCTGCTCGGTCTTCGGCTTCTGCGGCAAAGCCTGCGGCTGCTGCCTCGGCTGTACCGCGCGGACCATCATGCCATGGCGGCTGCAGCGCTTGCAGACCGTCAGATGCGTCCCTTCGATATCCACAACGAAGAGCTGGTCCTCTGAACCGCACATCTCGCATTGCATAGCCCTGGCGAGGCTTTCCGAGTATAAAAACGTTATGCTGGCCGAACAGAGAATTTCTTCACCAGCCTGGAGGGGTGGTAGCTCAGCTTCGCCTTCCGCAGCCCGGGGATGCCCAGGTCCTGCTCCCGATTGATCCATGGGAAAGCGGAAAGGCGCTCGGCAAAGGCCTTGTTGACGAATGCGGAAAGCCCCCGGTAGTCGTTGTTGGCCTTCTCGAAGTGGATGACGTACGTGTCCTGGTTAAGGGGCTCGCCGAGGGCGAAGGCCTCGATGATGCCGTTGACGCGCACCGCGACTCCCTGGACAGCCAGTTCTTTGAGACACCTGAAGGATGCTTGGATCGCGTCATATTCGCCCTTGAGGAGCTCCCCTTCGCAATTGTGTTTCCTGCACCAGTCTTCCATGACCACGAGGCATTCATCCCTGTTTTTCAGAGAGACCTCCTCGACCTCAGGGGACAGCGCCGTGGCGCTATTGACGAAGCTGCGCTTCTCCTCATAACGGCTTCCCTGCAGCGTCGCAAGATCGCCCTGAGCGTAGACGTAGTCCTCTTGCGGCCGGTCCTCCTCGACAGCGAATCCCAGGGCTTTTGCTTTGGCAGCGAAAGACTCGTCCGTACGCAGCACCGGAGCATCGATGCTTGGAAGCAGCTTTTCCGGAGCAGCCCCCACGGGCATGAAGAAGAAGGGCTTCATGACAGCAGCCTTGATGAGCAGATGGCCTTGTCGCTCTTCCCAGATTATTGGCCGAGCCTGCGTCCAGCAGAACAGGTTGGTGAACGTCAGCTCGGAGATGACAGGGGGGAAGCGGTTGAAATAGCGGTCAAAGAGTGTCTTGTCCTTGAGCTGGATTTCCTGCATGCGTTCAGATGCCCGCGTCCTTTCGGATGATCTCTGCCTTGTCCGTCCTCTCCCAGGTGAAGTCAGGATCATCCCTGCCGAAATGGCCGTACGCGGCGGTCTTCCTGAAGATCGGCCGTCGCAGCTTCAGATGCTCGATGATCGCTGCCGGCTTCATGGAGAAGTGCTTGAACACCAGCTCGCTGATGCGCTCTTCAGGGATCTTGTTCGTGCCGAAGCATTCGACCGCCACCGAGGTCGGCTGCGCGACGCCGATGCAGTAGGACACGGACACTTCGCATTTCTCTGCGAGGCCCGCGGCAACGAGGTTCTTGGCAATATAGCGGGCCATGTAGGCACCGCTCCGGTCGACCTTGCTCGGATCCTTTCCGGAGAAGCATCCTCCGCCATGGCGGCCGATGCCGCCATACGTATCGACGATGATCTTCCTTCCGGTGACCCCGGTGTCGCCCTCCGGTCCGCCGATCACGAAGCGGCCGGTCGCGTTGACAAATATCTTTGTCTTGGGGTCAAGCCATCTGCCCATGACCGGCTGGATGACGTTGGTGATTATGTCCTCCCGCACCCTCGCTTCCGCTACGGATTCCTGATGCTGCGCCGCGATGACCACCGCGTCGGATCGCAGGGCTTTGCCATCATGATATTCGATGGTGACCTGCGCCTTGCCGTCCGGCCCGAGATAGGGCAGCAGCTTGCCTTTCCTGACTTCCGCGAGCCTCCGCGTCAGCTTATGGGCGAGCAGGATGGGGAGAGGCATAAGCTCAGGGGTCTCGTTGCAGGCGAAGCCATACATTATGCCTTGGTCGCCGGCGCCCTGCTCATGGTCCTTGTCCTGGTTGACGCCGGCGGCGATGTCCGGGCTTTGCGCATGGATGGAGACGAGAACGCCTGCGTCATAGGCATCGATGCCATAGCTCGGGTCGGTGTAGCCGATCTCCGCGAGGACATTGCGAGTGAGCTTCTGGACATCCACGAAGCCTTTCGTGGTGACTTCGCCGGCGCAGATGATGAGGCCGGTCGTGGTCAAGCACTCAATCGCGACCCTGGACGCGGGATCCTGCCGTATGAGCTCATCGACGATAGCGTCGCTGATCTGGTCGCAGATCTTGTCCGGATGGCCTTCGGTGACACTCTCAGAGGTAACTAATTTTTTCATCGCAATCACCCGGGCGAGGGGCTTGAGAAGACTATATAAATATTATGGGGCGGGGAAGGCGTAGAACCGGTCTCCGAGCACGAAGCATTGGCGGAGCCGTGCCTTGCGGAGCAGCGGGCCGAGCCTGCTGCCTTGCACATCACTGCCTTCCACGAGCGGATGGAAGGAAGGCAGCACGAGCAGCTTCTTCCTCTTCCATGTCGCCCAGACAAAGCATTTGAACCGCTCTTCCCTGACGCCGGAGCGGACGGTGAAAGCGGGATGCTCATGACCGATGAACAGCACTTTGGCGCTTCTCACGATCAATTCCCTGTCGCCATGGAGAAAGGCATACGCACCCACCGCATGGCTTTTCACCAGGGATACCCCCCGTTTTGCGAGGATCGGCCTGAGCGCCGTGTCATGGTTCCCTTCGACCACGATGACCTTCCGGCCCTGCTGCAACAGGTCGAGAAGCCGCAAGGTGTCCCTCCATTCCTGCTCATTGATCCCGCCAAAGTCATGCTTGACATCTCCCAGGATGACGACGGTCTCCGGTCTTAACTGCGAGAGCAAGGAGGCCATCGTCGCCCTGATCTGCTGGAACTGCGTCTTGGGCACCAGGATGCCTTTCTGTAAAAGCGCTTGCTCATAGCCGAGGTGCAGGTCTGCTATGACGAGCGTCCGCCCCCTACGCAGGAAGGCAGCGGGGCCACAGAGCAGGATGTCCTCGGTGAGGGCATAGCGGGGGAGCGCCATGACTGCAGAAAGGTGAGAAAACTATTTAAACACTCCGACCTTCGAGACCTCTTATGTGGGCTTGGAAAAAAAAGAGGGCTCTCCTCGAGGCGAGGCGTGTCGAGCGCGACATCAGGAAAGACCTCCCCCTCAGAGACATCAAGGAGTCCCATGCCGCCTTCGACCGACAGGTCAAGCAGCTGGAGTCCATCGTCTCCAAAAAAAAGAAAAAGCGCTAGTCCTTCAGGAAAGACTGCAGCGACCGCATACCCCTCGGCATTTTCATCTGCTTCGCGACCGCCTGCGCTTCTTTGTGCTCCAGGAGAATCCTGATGAACCTCTTCCTCGTCCGTGACGTCAGGACGCGGGTCAGCAAGGCGTCCGCCAGCCGCTCTGGCTTGGTGAGCGTCGATTCCTGCAGCATCGAGACAAGCATCTCCTCCTGGGCTTCCTTGCCCATGATCTTCTTGAGGTTGTCCGCGCTGAAGAGCTCCTGCACAAAGCGCTCCTTGGCCTGCTGCTTGAGGATCTTCTGGTCGCCGGTGTCGCTCAGCAGGCTGGCGAGCAGCTGCGGATTGGCCATGAGGATGTACTTCACGATCTGCATCGTGCGGACGACGCTGTTGCGGTAGTTCTGCTTGTCCAGGTGCAGGATGACCTCGGCCAGGATGCTTTCAAAGGAGATGACCTCGATGCCCTTCACCTTGGGCTCGCGCGCCAGGCCGAGGACGAGCACCTTGCGATATGGCTTGCTTGCGCCGACGAAATGCTCGATGAGGTCGTTGACCTTCTCCACCACCCCCTTGTCGAAGAACTTCGCCTCGTAATCCTCCGCCTTGAGGTTCTCCGACGGAGTGATCGACACCTGCGTCTCCATGTGCATGACATCCTTGAGGTTGCCGTCCTCGAGGCAGATCGCGAAGGTGTCCACCTCCCGGTTGTGCGCGACGCGGATGCTGTTCATGGTGAAAAAGCCCTTCTTGTGGAGCCACCAGTTGATGATCTCCTTCTCCGGATTCATAGCGACACCCCCATCTTGCCCGCGAGCACGTCCCGCAGGTCATCTTCAGGAATAGAGCAGCCCCTGAGGCGCAGCCCCCAGAGCACGGCATCAAGCAAAACTTTTTTCGGCATCTTTTCAGGAAGATAATCGTCCAGCAGCCCGAGCTCCACCGCGACGAGGCAGAGCTCGAGCGAGCGTATCACCCTGAGGCCGGACAGCCGCTTCTGGAGCGCGCGGAAGTTCTCCATGTCCACGACGATCTTGGTATGGAGCTTCTCCTGAAGGATGTCGCGGAGCCCCAAAGGCTGCTCGATGAGCAGCCGCGAGGTGCGCTCGTCGATGACGATGGCCTTCGCCTCATAGGCAAGGGCGCCGGCGATGGCCTCCACCTCCGCCTGGTGCAGCAGCGTGATGCTCGTGCCTTTCGCCGAGTAGAGGTTGTTTGCGAGGGCGAACAGTACGTCGCGGTCCTTGTCCAGCTTGCCGCGCGGCGCGATGACGAAGGTCCCGGTCTTGATCTCACGCAGGACCTGCAAGGCCTCGAACTCGAAGCGCTTGATGGCGAGCGGCTGCTCGACGAGCTCCCGCCTGACCGCCGGCGTGAGCAGGAACTGGCCCCTGAACCGCTCCTTGAGCGGCTTGAGGATCCAGAGCAGGTTGTTCGTGGCCAGGCTGATGACCGGTCCTGAGTCGAAGCTGATGGTTCTCATAGGTTGAAGAGCGATTTCGCCGTCTCGAAGCGCGCTTTCATGCTGATCTTTCCCTTGGGCGAGGGAAGCTCGTGCAGCTTCCCAACATAGCCCATGAGCTCCCATTGCGAGACACCCAGGATGGAGGCGGCCTGCGCCAGGGAGATGCCGTGCTCATATAATTTTGTCCCTTTCTTGATCTCGGCCTGGTTGATGACCTCGATGATGTAGAGGCGCAGCCGATGGTCCGCAGATTGGATGATGGTGAAGAGGGAACGGATGGTCTTGCGGTACGCGCCTTCATCGCCAGATTTTAGTTGACATTCCGCCTGCGCGAGGCCTTCCCAGACGCCTTTGGGCATCCTGCCCTCCCGTTCCGTTATCTTGGACATTGCATAGAGCAGGATCGCGACAGCGACAGAATCCTCGTCCTGGAAGATGGACGCGTTGTGGATGGTGTGGTTGCTCAGCTCCTTGATGGCCTGGACGCTCAATGACGGGTCGAGGGACCTGAGGACCTGAAGAATGTCATCGCGGACAACCGGTTCCATACTGTTGGAAAAAGCATGAGATTATTTAAAATTTTCCTGGCGATCCCTTTCTGTGAGCCGCAAATCGACGACTTCCTGCTGCTTCAGCATGGACTCGACTTCAGAACGTGTCATCCCTAACAACGCTGCGAGGTCATCCACTTTCATTAGCCCGAAACGTGCATGAGGTGATTCATAAATGTTTTGGTTCTCAAAAAACGCGCCATTTCTCCATGCATTGAAAAAGGATATGCACGACAATAGCAACGTTTATAAACATCCCTAGCCAAAAATAATGCATGGCCAAGGCAAAGCCGCTCGGCGTCCACGTCACGAACTATGAAGTGAAAAGCCAGGACTTCCCTTTCCATGCCCGGAGCTTCTATGTCATGGTGCATGAGTGGATGCTCGAGCATGAGTTCGCCCCCGACGCCGCCGACCCCAACTTCCCGGAGACCATGTACTACGAGGCGAGACAGCAGGACGGCAGGCGGGAGATCTGGTGCTGGTGGCGCAACAAGTACGTGCCGCAGAACAACCCATTCTACCGCTACGCCCTCAACGTGAACATGCACTGGCTCGGCGCGAAGGACACCGACATCGTGCAGAACGGCCGCAAGCTCAAGCTCCAGAAAGGCGAGTTCTGGTTCTCGGTGCAGGCAGTCCTCGAGGTCGACTACCAGAACAAGTGGCGCACCCACTGGCTCCTCAAGCATCTCCTGGAGACGTTCTGGAAACGCTTCATCTGGAAGGACCTCGAGAAGCACCGGCACACGCTGTACAAGATATCCTATGACCTGCGCAACGATGTCATGCAGTTCCTGCAGATCCGGCAGCCGGAGCAAAAACCGAAATCCTGGTGGCCGGCGATGGGCTATGTGGAAAACTAAAAATATTTAAAGCGGCCTCTTCTTTTCGTCCTTGCCCGCCTCCGGCGCAGCAGCAAAAAACCGCCGGTTTTTTGGTCGCTCCGCAGGCCCCGCCTCCGTAGCATAGTAGCCATTGCGGCGGACTTGTATATTGCCGGAGAAATCCGCAGGTCGAGGGTGCAACTCCCTCCGGAGGCTCTTTGCCCATGGACGCCAAACTCATCAAGCAGCACAACCTGCCCTGGAACGAGCTCGAGCTCGCCTTCGATCTCGACGACGCCAAGACCGTCCGCGACGTCCGCAAGAAGGTCGGCGAGCATTTCGACTCCTACGCGAAATACGTCGAGGAGCTCGTCCAGCCGGAGGCCACACTGGCGAACCTGACAGAGGCCAAGCAGTTCACCGAGGCAGAGAAGAAACGCATGTTCGCCCTGTACCGCCGCCTCATGTTCCTGCAGCGCCTCAGCCTCGAGGTCGGCATCGACAATGATGAAAAAAAGGATGCGCAATTCCTCAAGGAATCGCTTTCCGAATGGACGCAGCTGAAGCCGGAGATCAAGGCAATATTCTCCAAGCTCAAGGAAGCGTGGAGCGGTGACAGCGACGCGAAAGAGGAAGCGGAATATTTCGGGTGAGCACAGATGCGAATGATTCTCATCGGACCGCCGGGCGCCGGAAAAGGCACCCAGGTAACGCTAATCCAAAACTATTATCAGAAGCATTTCGACCAGAGCATGCCGCAGATCTCCACGGGAGACGAGCTCAGGGCCGCGGTCAGAAATCACACCGCGGAGGGCATGAAAGCGAAAAGCTATATGGATGCTGGTCGGCTCGTGCCTGACGAAATCATAATCCCCATTCTTATGGAACGAATCCTTCAGCCGGACTGCGCGTCCGGCTACATCCTTGACGGCTTTCCCCGAAACCTTGCCCAGGCAGAGAAATTGGACTCCGTCTCAGACCGCGTGGGGACGATAGAGGCCGTTACCTACATCGATGTTCCCGATACTGAAATTGTCCGGCGGCTCGTCAATCGACGGGTTTGCCCCCAATGCAAGCGCGGATACAACCTCCTGTTCCAAAAACCCCGTAGCCCAGGCATCTGCGATGAAGACGGGACGCCCCTCGTGCAGCGTGACGACGACAACGAAGGGACAATCAGGAATCGGCTGGCCGTGTTCCATCACCAGACGCAACCCCTCCTCGACTTTTACAAAAAAAGGGGGATCCTGTACCGCATCGATGGGGCACCATCTGCCCATGTTGTGAGCACTGCTCTCGAGGCTTTGTTGCAACAATTATCGCCTAGCGAAAAAGCGCCCTGACCGCGATCGTGGCATAGCTCCCCTTCGGCAAGGAAAAGCTGACTGTCCTTTTCTGGAAACCGGGGTTCAGGTCGTCCGGCTCGGCTGATGAGACGGCAAGATCCCCGAGAGGGACAAACGCTGGACGAAAATAACCTTCAGCGCTCAGGCCGTGGAGCTGCCGGATCACAAAATCCCGCTCAGAGATGCCCTCTTGCGCAAGAAGTGGTGGGATGCGCTCGTCCTCGATCCCGAAACCCGGGACGGGCAATGCGCATTCGTCCACCACTTCCTTCGGGAAAGCCAACTCCCCTGTCGGGAACTCCACAAGATCATGCAGGCCCTTCCTGATCTCTGCATCGAGAAGGCGGTTGAAGAGCAGACTTTGATAGGAGTGAACCATTATGCCCAATAGGTTGGTGCGTGCGGAGAGATGCCTCAAGGGATCGTTTCCTTCATAACCGAGCATTCTGGCTGCCCCGGAAAAGTCTTTGGTGACGAGCAGCTTGCCTATGAGATGATTTTTTCCGGCGACACCGAACCGCTGCTCCCCGAAGTAGTTCGGCATCTTGGAAAGAGCCACGGGGCCATGGTCGAGCTTGCGGACAACAAGGGAAAAGCGGTTGCCTTCAAGCTCTCCGAGGGAAAGGCGCTCCTCACGGGAGCCGAGGAAGCTCAGCGAAAGCTGCGGAAGCTCGAGATCGCTGTGCGGCCCGTTATATAGCGACACGAACTGTGAGGTCACTGCTCGCTTGTCCTTTAGCCCTGCGAGATTGAACCATTTTGCAGGCTTATGCAAAGCTTCTGCAAGCCGGGTGATGGCCTCGTCATCCGTGAGGTCTCTCTTGGTCAGCCGATAGAAGGCGTAGGGCCCCTGCCCCTTCACATCATGATGGGCGATTTCCTCGACCACGAAATCCTCGGGAAGGCGCTTGACCTCAAACATGGCAGGGGTAAGGTAAAAAGGTTTAAAAAGCTGCCGCAATAGCCAGGTATCACGAGCCTGTAGCGCAGCCTGGTAACCTCGGCGAAGGTTGGGCAAACAGCGCGAGTGCCTCCTAAGCACTAGGTCGGGGGTTCGAACCAGCTTTTTCCCCTCGCGGGGAAAAACCGGGGAAATACCTGATTGACCCAGGTATTCTTCCCAGAAAAGAAAGGTCAATGGGGGTTTCGGCGTTCCGCCTCAAGCCCCCCAGTTGCTGCAAGGCAACATCCCAGAAGCTCCGAAAGTCCCCCCAGGCTCGCTTTTTTCACCATGGACCCTGTGTTGATCAATGAGGGATGGCGCATCTTTTTACGACGCCTGCGGATCGGGTTATGCGGCTATCCGTCGTATGAAGGCTCGAGCGATGACATATGCGCCGCCATCGTCGACCGATGCTGGAACGGCACGTATTTCATGACCAGCGCAGGCCATTTCCGAGAGTTCTGGACGCGCGACTTCGGGCTCTGCATCGACGCCCTCCTCGCGCTCGGGCATAAAGAGAAGGTGAGGTCGACTCTTGCCTACGCGCTCGACCGATTCTCGAGAACCAGGTTGACTACCACCATCAATCCCGCAGGGAAGCCTTTCGACTTCCCCACCTATGCCCCTGATTCCCTGGCCTTCCTCCTCCGAAGCCTCGCAAGGCTGCATGACCGGACGCTTGTCGACCATCATCGCCCTTTTCTCGAGAATGAAATCCGGCGCTTCCGGGAGACTGTGTTGGATGAGCAAGGCGCGGTGCGTAAGGACCGGGAATTCTCATCCATCAATGATCATGGACGTCGGAGAAGCTCCTGCTACGACACGTGCATGGCCGCGATTGTCCAGCGCTATGCACGGGAGCTCGGCCTTGATGCTCCTTGCGAAACAGACTATCCGCGACTCCTGAAACAGCGATACTGGAAGGGGGATCGCTTCATCAGCGATCTCGGCCAGGGATTGGTGACCGGTGATGCCAACGTCTTTCCCGCCTACTGCGGCGTCTGCAGCGATGCGATGGCCAAGAAGGCGCTTGCCGCGATCCGACTGCTTGGCCTTGATAAGCCAATGCCTTTGAAATATCACGCAGGTCGCACGACAAGAGGCAATGCCTACAGCTGGCTGGCGCCGGGCTATGAACGACACACGGTCTGGCTGCATCTCGGTTTCGCCTATCTCGATGCGGTGGCAATGCATGAGCCTCATCTTCTCAAACCCTATCTCGACGCTTACGACCTGTTCATCGGCAAATACCGCAACTTCTTTGAGGTGGTTGACGACCGGCTCCGACCGTACCATAGCCTGTTCTACGCGTGCGACGACTCCATGCTTTGGGCCGCCAATTTCCTCAAGCTGAAAAAGCTTATAAAGCACCGCAGGTGATGCCAAGACCATGGCTCGCATCCTCTACGGTGTTGGCGGGCAGGGCATGGGCCACGCCACGAGAAGCGCTACAATCATCAAAGAGCTCGGGAAAGAGCATGAGCTGGTGATCGTCTCCGGCGGCCGCGCTTTCGCCTACCTTTCAGAAAAGTTCCCGAACGTAAAGAAGGTGCACGTCCTGCACCACAGCCAGAAAAACGACCGCATCCTGAGCCCCGAGACCTTCGCATCGAACCTGGTCTCGATCCCCAGGTACTACCGCTCCTTCCAGCGCGTGTCTTCCATCATCCGCTCCTTCAAGCCGGAGATGGTGCTCTGCGATCTCGAGCTGTTCACCGCGCTGGCCGCGAAAAAATCCCATCTGCCGCTGCTCAGCATCGACAACCAGCACATCCTCACCAAGACGAGGCTCGGCATCCACCAGCAGGCATCCGGTCTCGCATTGAAGTTCCTCATCCGTTCAATGGCGCCGCGCGCCACGGACTACATCATCACCACCTTTTTCCTGCCCAAACGGAAAGCCCTCAACGTGCATCTCGTGCCGCCCATCGTGCGCGAATCCATCATCCGGGCGAAATGCTCCATCGGCAAGCATGTCCTGGTCTACCAGACATCGAAGACCCACACCACGCTCCTCGAAGAGCTGCAGAAGATCGATGAACAGTTCATCGTCTATGGCTACGACCGAATAGGCCGACAGAAGAACTTGATCTTCCGTAAATTCAACGAAAAGCAATTCTTCCGCGACCTCGCAAGCTGCAAGGCGATCGTGACTAACGGCGGCCTGAGCCTCATCGGGGAAGCGGTGTATCTCAAGAAGCCTGTATTCTCCATGCCCATCCGGGATGACTTCGAGCAGTACGTCAACGCGTACCATATCCAAAAGAAGGGGTATGGGCTCTCCAGGCCGGTCTTCACGAGACGCGCCTTCCTGCATTTCATGAGCCGCCTGGACAGCTACAAGGCCGCGCTTAGGGAGCACCGTCAGGACGGCAATAGGCTCCTATTGGAGAAGCTCCGCGCCTGGATCACGCTGTACGCAGGAGACGCCTGAGCGTCTCGACGATATCCTTCCCTTCCGCGCGGCCGCGCAGCGTTTCCATCGCCTTGCCGACGAGCGCATTGAATGCCATGCCCGCGTGCTGATTGATGATCTCTTTCAGCCCGACCTCCAGCTCTTCCGGCGATAACGTCCTGTAGCCCATTGGATCCGGATGCTTCCCCTGCCCGATCTGCACCAAGAGCTCGAAAACAGCGTCGCGCGTGATGGCCCCCTGGTCCCAGAGCGCCACCAGCTGCTGGCCCTGCCCGAGGGGGTCGACCTCGATGTTGAAGCGACGCTTGATCTCCTTCCCCGAATTGAGGAAAAAATCCGCGAGCGCGTTGAGCGGGATGTTCCGGTACGCTGCCTGCAACTCTTCCAATGGCAAGTCATCCGCCAAGACAAGCTTCGTCATCTCGTGCGAAAGCCCGAGCTTCTCGTAGTGGGCGAAACGCTGCTCATAGGTCAGCGGGAGCGTGACCAGTTCCGGGTGAGGCACGACCGGCTTGGTGTCTGTCTCCGGATACATGCGAGCCGCGCCAGGGATGGGTCTGAGGTAGCTCGATGTTCCGTCAGGATTCGCCTTGCGTACTTCCTGGGGGGTGCCTTTTTTCAGCAAGGCGCAATGATCGCGCACTGCCTGGAGCGCCCGGAGAGCGCGCCAGCTCTCGCCGAGGACGATGATGAAGCCAGCGTCATCATGGCAGCCGAGCGACGCCCTGACAGCGTCGACCTCTTCCAGGGTTATGCCGTAGCCGGGGAGCTCATCCGCGTGCATCAGGCCGCCGATGCCGGTCTTGACTTTCGCGACGTCCGAGAATTCGGTGCCGAGACGCCTGCCGGGCTGGATCAGCTGCCCGAAAATGCCCTTTGCCTTGCCGCATCGCATGCCGAAGACAGATCCGTTTGCCTGGAGCACCTTCTGGACCATCTTCGAGCCGGTATGCATCATCGACGATGTCACTTCCTCCGCCGGGCCAAACGATACGTCTGCGAGACATTTTCTCAGGGGGATCATGTTCTGCTGGCGCTGCACCTCATAATCCACGAGCGTCGGAAGCAGCCGGAGGTCCTGCGCGCCCTTGATCTCGATGCGGTTGCCGCCTTCGATGGAGATGTTGACATCCTGCCGTATGGTGCCGATGCCACGACGGACTCTTCCGGTGGAGCGGAGGAGCATGCCGAGCTGATGGGCGACGCTCTTGCATTGCTCTGGCGATGTGATGTCCGGCTCGGTCGCGATCTCGATGAGCGGTATGCCGAGGCGATCGAGCCGATAGGAGACACTGTCCTGGCGCTGCTCGATGATGCGGCCAGACTCCTCCTCGATGCAAAGCGTGGCGATGCGGATGCTGGCGTCCGGCGTCTTCAGTATGCCGTTCCTCGCGACGAGGGCTGTGCGCTGGAAGCCCGAGGGGTTAGATCCGTCGATGACAATCTTGCGCATGATCTGTATCCGGTCGACCACGCGCATATGCAGCAGCTTGGCGAGCTGCAGCGCCACGCCCAACGCCTCGGGATTAAGTTCGTGCGGAGGCTCGTCGTCAAGCTCGACCAGGCAGGTCGTGTCCGGATAGAACTCGTAGACAAAGGTGCGCTCCCTTCCGGTTTCATGCATCGCGGCCTCATCGACAACCCCGAGCTCGCCGGACACCGCCCGGAGCTTCCGGACCACCTTGCCTGGCGGCGGATCGTCGCGGAGCGCGCTCGGGCAGCCGCAGAACAGCTTCTTCGTCGCGAGCTGCTGGTGGATCTCGAGGCCGATTTTCATGGGGGGCTTGAGTTATGACCTTTTTCTACCGGTTGCTTTCGATGGCATTATCTTAAAAAATCATCCGCCTCGCTCCTCTCGGAAAGCTCGCCGGCGAGATTCTCCATGAAGAGCCGCGGAATGTCCTCCTTTGCGCGGTTGCTCAGCAGCCAGGCGAGCTTGATGAAGGCTGCCTCAGGCGTCATGTCCGAGCGATGGCCGATGATGCCGAGCCTCTGCAGCTCGCGGCCGGCGGAGTAGACGTTGAGATCGACCCTGCCATACACGGTCTGCGCAGCCATGACGATGGGAGTCCTCTTCGCGAGCCGCTTGAGCTTCTTCTTGATGTCGAGGTTCTCTGAGGTCATCCCCTCGTCGCCGATGGGGAGATGGCCGAGGCCGGTCCCCTCGACGACGATGCCATCCGCCTTTGCCGGGAATTCCTGCGCGAACATGTTCGGATGCGCTTTGATGACTGGGATGCATAATCCCCCGTTGAAGGACGTGAACACCGGCGGCCTGTTCACGGGTTGTGGAATGGCGATGAGCTCGATGCGCTTCTCAGCGACGGATACGCGCGCGATAGGCTTCGCGTTGACCGGCCGGAACGCATCGCGCCTGCTCGTGTGCATCTTCCTCACTTTCAGGCCGGGGAGCACGTGGCAATAGTCGTCGTTCTGGCTCTCGTGCATGCAGATGCCGACGCAGGGCACCTTGGCCTGCGTGATGAAGAGAATCGCGGAGAGGAGGTTGAGGCCGGCATCGCTGCTGCCGCGGTCGGCGCTGCGCTGCGCGCCCACGAAAAGGATGGGGATCGGAGGAGGGTTGACGAGAAACGAGATCGCCGCGCTCGTGTAGTGCATGGTGTCGGTGCCGTGCGTGACGATGATGCCGGCGACGCCTGTGCCGATCTCCGCCTCGATCTCCTTGGCGAGCGCGTTGTAGAAAGAGAATCGCGCATTCTCGCTCATCATGTTGGCGACGAGCCGCGCCTTGATGTTCGCCATGCCACGCATCTCCGGGAACATGGCAAGCAGCTCCGCCGGCGTGAAGGAGGCGATGACCGCTCCGGTGGCGTAATCGATCTTCGAGGCGATGGTGCCGCCGGTATGCAGGATCGCGATGGTCGGCAGCCCTCCTTCCAGGGCCTCCTGCGACGGGACCGCAGCGTGGCGCTGCGGCAGGGCGACGGATTCGATACTTTTTATGGCATTCTTTTTTATCCCGAGATTGTAGCCGTTCTTCAGCTTGAGGACTGTGAAGTGCTTTTCCTCTGGGAGAAGCGTGCCTTCGAGCACCTCATTTCTGGCATGGATGCGCACCCAGGAGCCTGGTTCCATGGCCATCAGAGCCCTGTCGGAAGGTCGACGAAACGCGTGGTGATGTTGAACCTTTTTTCGAGATGCTTCGCGAGAGCCTTGAGGCCTAAGGTTTCCGTGGCATAGTGGCCTGCGAAGAGCACGTTCATGTCCAGCTCTTTTGCGAGCGGCATGTATTGGTGCTTGGTCTCGCCGGTGATGAGGGCGTCCAGGCCGAGGTCCTTGGCCTCCTCCAGCGCGAAGCAGCCGTCGCCTGAGACGATGCCGACACTGCGGATCGTCTGCTTGCCATAGGCTGCGACCACGCACCGCGTGTGCAACTTCCGGTTGAGCATGTCAATCAGCGCCTTCAAAGGCAACGGCCGGAGCTTGGCTTTCATGCCGATCTGCATGCCGTGATATTCGCCGAAAGGCTCAACCGAGGTTGTGGACAGTAGCCGCGCCAGCTGAGCGTTATTGCCCAACACCTGGTGGGCGTCGAGAGGAAGATGCGAGGCGTAGAGGGCGAGGTCCTTCCGTATGCATGCCTTGATGCGCTGGAAATGGCTTCCGGTGAGCAGCAACGGCTTCCTCCAGAACAGGCCGTGATGGACAAAGAGGATCTGCCCGGGAGATTGAGTGATGCTCTCCAGCGACGCGTCCACAGCAAAGCAGGCAGTCTTCACTTCTGACAGGCCCTGGACCTGAAGGCCGTTCTGCGAAAGGTCCTTGATGGCCTCGGTATTGAGGAGGTCGTCGCAATAATCCACGATGCGCCTAGTCTCTGCCATGCAGCGCCTCCGCGATGAGCGGCGCAACGTCGATGCGGTTGCTCTGATGCGGGATCGTGTTGGTCGTGACGACCACCGCGCCGAGGCGGCGCAACTTTTCGTCTGCGTTTTCAGCGAAGATGCCATGCACCGCGAGGCAGACAATCCGTTTCGCCTTCTGGCGCTTTGCCTGCCGGATCACTTCTAGCATGGTATGGCCGGAGCTGATGATGTCGTCCACGATGGCCACAGTCTGACCGCGCAGAGACTCCCTCGCTTCAGTTATATGGACGTGCTCGTCATCAAACCGCTTTTTCTTGAGCACCATCGCCCGGGTCTTGGCGAGCCCTGCCACAGCCATCGCCCATTGGAAGCTCTCCTCGTCAGGACCGACGATAATCGCTTTAGGATAATGCGCTCGCAAGAATGCCGCCAAGAGTTTGACCGCGGTCAGGCGTTTCCCTTGCGGGAAGAGGGACTCGATGTTCGAGACCCGGTGCAGGTGCGGATCGATGGTGATGATCCTGCCCGCATATGCTGAGAAGAGACTGGTGAAGATGTGGTTGGACACCGCCTCGCCAGAATGGAATCTCGCGTCCTGCCGAAGGTAAGGCATATAGGGCACGACGAGCGTGATGCGCCTCGCACCCAGGTCGCGCAGCGTCGAGAGCGCGAAGATGAGCGGCAGGATCTTCGCGTTGGGATAGTGCAGCTGCGACACCACGACGACCTGCTGCTGCGGCTTCGGCACCTTGACGAGCGCCTCCCCGTCAGGGAAGTCGTGCTCCTGCAGGAGAGCGAACGGCGCGCCGAGGATCTTCGCGACCTTCTTTGCGAGAGGGGCGGCGTCGGCAAAGGAAGTGACGAGCATAGTGTCTCGCTGGCGCGGGGATTATATAAAGGTTTTTACAGCGCATCAGGATTCAGGAAGGTGCCGTCCACGCAGCTCCTCAGACCTTTCGAGGTCGCGCACCTGCCGCACAAGCCATTGCCGCACATGGTGCGGAATTCGACCGAGGACAGGATGCGCTCCGGGGGGAGGGAGCGCTGTTCGATGCGGATGGCCTCGCGGATCATGGGCTCGGGGCCTGCGTTGAGGCATAAACCGGGCTTCAAGGAAGGAAGCTCTTTCGCGAGGAGCTGGGTGACCAGGCCTTTGAAGCCCACTTCCCCAGAATCTGTAGCAAGATGCATCCGGCAGCGCGTCTTGATATGCTCGACGCAGGAGAGGTGCTCCTTGGTCCTGCCCCCGAAGAAAGCCACGCAATCCGGATATCGTTTCAGGAACAGCGCCATGGCCGCGATGCCGGAGCCTCCGGCAACGAGGATTGCCGTGCCTTTCGGCTCAACGGGATTGCCGTAGGGGCCACGGAGATACAGGTCGTCCTTAGGTTTTAGGTCGCTCAGCCTACCTGAGACGAGCCCCCTCTTCTGGACGAGGATCTTGCAGGGCTGGTCGTCGAAAACAGCATAGGGCTTTTCCCCGGCGCCCGGCAGCCAGACGAAGACGAATTGGCCGGGACGTATGCTGAAGCCGTGGTCGAGCGTAAGCAGCGAAAGGTCCGGGGCGAGCTGCTCATTTTCGGAAATGACGAATTTCTCGTATTGCATCGTCGACTCATGTAAAAACGCCTTCGCCGTTGCTGTGCCTTGCGCGAGGTCTTGAGAGAACGCGGAGAAATACGCTTTCGCCTGCTGCGTGCTCATGCCTGCGAGGGCTGATCCCACTCCGAAGAACTGGGCGCCTGCTTCCTTGTACGCTTGGACGTCTTCGGCAGAAGAGATGCCTCCGCAGGCGATGATGGGCAGCTCGGTGAGCTGCCTGAGCCTTTTCACGTAGGCGACTCCTGCGGGAAGGATTGCCTTGCCTGAAATGCCGCCGACCGTGTTGCTCAGCACAGGAAATCCGTCATGCTCAAGCCGTATCGGTCCTTTAGTGTTAATCGCGACAAATCCTGCTGCCCCGCCTTTCAGCGCCGCCTGGACAACAAGCTCTGGCTCAAGGTTTGGCGAAAGCTTCACAAGGACCGGCTTGCCTTCTTTCGCTGCGGCTTCTGTGAGGGCATTGACAAGGGACGGATCTTGGCCACAAACCTGGCCGTAACGACGAGAATGGGGGCAGGAGACGTTGAGCTCGAAACCGTCTGCGTGGGGGCTGAGGTCGCGAGTGACTTTGCTTATCTCGTCCGGCGTACTGCCAAAAATCGAGGCGAGGAGGAAACGATCCGGCGGTAGCGATATTATTGAGAGTTGAGCGGCGAAGGCCTCGCTTCCCGGATTTGCGAGACCGACCGCATTGACAAAGGAGAGCCCTTGTTCATCGTACTGTGCGATGATCGGATCCTTGTTGCCTTCTTTCGGCTCAGGGCCTATGCTCTTCGTCGTCAGGATGCCGAGCTCGGGAATCTCGCGGGCTAGGCGCTCGATGGCCTGCGCCTGGGTCATGGCGATGCCCGACGGTATGGTGAAGGGGCCGCTGATGCGCTTGCCGAAGAATATGCAGCCGGGCATCTTTTCAGGGAGGTGGATAGCGGGGTCATTATTAAACCCTGCCTTCTTTTTATAGGGGATTGCCCCGAAGTTCTGTTTCCATAGGAAACGATGGGGTGTTTTTTAGCCGTTTTTCCACACTGAGGGCTTCCCTTTATATGGGAAAGAGGTCTTAAGGGGCGGTTCCACGAGAAACTGAGGTGCCACCCTTTCTTGAAGCTATAGCTTGAAGAGCATTTAAAAACAGCAGGGTTTATAAAGGAGTAATCCTTTCTGTTTAAAAAGGGGGTGTGAACCATGGGCAAGAAAGAAATCCAAGTGGTCAACATCGTTGTCAGCACGAATCTCAAGCATGATATCCCGCTCGAAAAGATGGCTGCGACGCTCAGCAACACGGAATACAACCCCGAGCAGTTCCCCGGCCTGGTCATCCGCATCAAGGATCCGAAGACCAGCGCGCTGATCTTCTCCTCGGGCAAGATCGTCTGCACCGGCGCCCGCTCCATGGATAAGGTCGAGGAGAGCATCAAGAAGATCATCAAGAGTCTCGAGAAGATCAACGTCAAGATCACCATCAAGCCGGATATCAAGATCCAGAACATCGTGGCTTCCGGAACCGTCGGCATGGACCTCAACCTCAACGTGCTCGCCATGAAGCTCGACAACACGGAGTACGAGCCAGAGCAGTTCCCCGGCCTGGTCTACAAATTGCCTGAGGCAAAAGCGACCTTCCTGCTGTTCAGCAACGGCAAGGTTGTCTGCACCGGCACCAAGAGCGAAGAGGAAGTGCACAAGGCACTCGATAAGCTGATCGAGAACCTGAAAAAAGTCCTCAAGTAACCGGAATATTTTCGTTTTTCCACCCTCATCCATATAAAGAGGTGAATCATCCCCTAGTGGGAACCCTGCATGGAAGACGACGTCATGGAGATGGAGACCGCGAAGCCCGCCTTGAACGCGGCAGAGCAGATCCAGAAGTTCCAAGAATTCTTCGAGAGCCGCATGATGACCGAGCTCCTCGAGCAGGTGCGCAAGGGGCACACGTTCATCGTCATCGATTTCAACGAGATCTCCAAGCATGACATCGGCCTCGCTGAAGAAATCTTGGAATATCCTGACGAGGTGATAAAAGCGGCCGAGCTCGCGGTGCTGCAGTTCGACCTGCCGGCGGAGCTCAAGCATTTCCATGTGCGTTTCCGCAACCTGTCGCAGAACGCGCAGGTCATGATCCGCGACATCCGCAGCAAGCACATCAACAAGTTCATCAGCATCCAAGGCGTGGTGCGCCAGAAGAGCGAGGTGCGACCCCAGGTGACGACCGTGCGCTTCGAATGCCCGAGCTGCGGCAACGTCATCACCATCCTGCAGCTGGACAGCTCCTGGAAGGAGCCGAGCCGATGCTCCTGCGGCCGCAAGGGCAAGTTCAAGCAGCTCTCCAAGGAACTCGTGGATGCACAAGGCCTCGTGGTCGAGGAATCCCCGGAAGACCTGACGGGCGGCGAGCAGCCAAAGCGCATGAACATCTTCCTCAAGGACGATCTCGTCTCGCCGCTGTCAGAGAAGAGGACCAACCCCGGAACCAAAATCAGGATCGCGGGCGTTGTCAAGGAAGTGCCCATCTTCACCCGCATGGGGACCAAAAGCACAAGGTTCGACCTGCTCGTCGAGGCCAACGGCGTCGAGGCGATCGCTGAGGACTTCTACGAGATCCTGATCACACCGGAAGAGGAGACGCAGATCAAGGAGATCGCTGCCGACCCGAAGGTCATGCAGCGGCTCGTCAACAGCTGCGCGCCATCCATCTACGGCCATGACCGCGTCAAGGAAGCGCTGCTCCTGCAGCTCGCAGGCGGCGTGCACAAGACCAGGAGCGACGGCATGACCACGAGGGGGGACATGCATGTCCTGCTCGTCGGCGATCCCGGCGCTGGAAAAAGCCAGCTCCTCAAGCGCGTCAACCAGATCGCGCCGAAGTCGAGGTATGTGAGCGGAAAGGGCGCCAGCGGAGCCGGCTTGACCGCCTCTGTCGTCAAGGACGAGTTCCTGAAAGGCTGGAGCCTCGAAGCAGGGGCCTTAGTGCTCGCGAACAACGGCGTGTGCTGCATCGACGAGTTCGACAAGATGGACGTCGAGGACAGAGCTGCGATGCATGAAGCACTTGAACAACAAACGGTCTCCATAAGCAAAGCAAACATCCAAGCAACGCTCATCGCCCGCACTACCGTGCTCGCTGCCGCGAACCCGAAGCTCGGAAGGTTCGATCCTTACGACCTGCTCGCCAACCAGATCGACCTGCCCAGCACGCTCATCAATCGTTTCGACCTCATCTTCCCCATCAAGGACCTTCCGGACAAGGATACGGACACCAAGATGGCCGCCCACATCCTCAGCCTGCATCAGAACCCGATGTTCGAGGAGCCGGAGATCTCCACGAATCTGCTGAAGAAGTACATCTCCTATGCGCGACAGCGCATCTCCCCGGTCCTTACCGACAGCGCCATCGAAGAGATCAAGGACTATTATCTCAAGATGCGGGACAAGAGCTCGACCGAGGAGGGGGGCATCAAGGCCGTGCCTATCAGCCCGCGCCAACTCGAAGCCCTGGTGCGCCTCGCAGAAGCTTCTGCAAAGCTCAGGATGAGCGACAAGGTGACCAAGCGGGACGCCAAACGGGCCATCGACCTGCTGCACTACTGCCTCCAGCAGATCGGCATCGATCCGGAGACCGGAAAGATCGACATTGATCGCATCGCCACAGGGGTGCCTGCGACCGAGCGCAGCAAGATCGTCTCCATCCGGGAGATCATCCAGGACCTCGAGAACCAGCTGGGCAAGACAATCCCCATCGATGACGTCATCAAGCTCGCCGCCGAGCGCGGCATCACCGAGGAGAAGGTCGAAGAAGCCATAGAAAAGCTCAAGCGCTCGGGCGATATCTTTGAGCCGAGGCACGGCTTCATCTCGAGGATTTAATCATGGCACTACGACCCGTCGCAGTCAAGCTGGACATCGGGACCGTACTCAAGACTCCCCTCCAGAGCCAGGGCGATTGGCAGCCTAACCGGCTGCTCCTGCATGACGGCACAGTGGCGGAGCGGCTGAACATCGTCGCCACGGTGGTCTCGGTCGCGGAGAAGGACTGCGCCATCGACGATGGAACAGGCATCGTGTCCTTACGCTTTCTCAGCGATATCCCTCCGGTGGGCAGCGTCGTGCAGCTCATCGCGAGAGTCCGGGAACTCAACGGCGAGAGGTATCTCACGTCGGAAATCTTGCGCGTCGTTGATTCCCGATGGCTGCAGGTGCGGAGGAAAGAGCTGCTGCCTTCCGGAGAGCAGCTGCCTGCGCCCCCGCCCCCTGAGCCGGTGGATGACCGACCAGTGGAAGCGGTCCTGAAGGCCGTCCGTGAGCTTGACGCCGGCCAGGGAGCGGACACGGATGAGGTCATCGCCGCGAGCAAGATCGGCAACGCCGAGGCCATCATCACCTCGCTGCTGAAAGAAGGCGAGATCTTCGAGCTGCGGCCAGGGAAGCTGAAAATTCTTGAATAAAGTCAGAGCAGCGGCGAGACGTAGACCTCTACTAACGCCGCGACGACAAGCAAGCCAAGCGCGATGAAGACCAAGTTGGCGGTGTCGATCACGATGTTCCTGAAGCGGTCGGTCTCGAAGCTGTGGCGCACGATGGCGATGGAGATTATGCCGCCGGCGACGCCCACGATCACATAGGCGAGGATCTCGAGGCCGCCGTGGAAGGCGACCCGCAGGAAGCCGTGTGAAAAGGACGCGAAATAGCCACCGATCTTAGCGATGCCGACCGCGCCGAGATAGGTCGCCAGCTTGTTGTTGATGAGGTTGCCCATGTAGACGCCGATCACCGCCGCGTTCCACAGCAGCACGAAGATTGCGCCGAATCCGTACACCAGGGCGAAAAGCAGGCAGAAGAACATCACGCCGAGATTGTTGATGAATATCCGGAGGAGGGCGCCCGAGCTGAAGGCGTTGCCTGTGACGTTGGAGTTGATGCTCTGGATGGTCTTGATCTGCGCCTCGAAAAGCGTCGCGGTGATGCCGCCGGGAAGCACGAGGAACCAGAAGAGCACGGAAAGCAGGGCGCCGAGGAACAGGTAGAAGAAGAGCATGACCGCCTTCGAATGCTCCTTGAGCAGCGGCAGTTCGGAAGCCGAGGTCTCGTCCTTCTTCTCCTCCAGGCGAAGCGTGTTGTAGATCAGGGGGATGGCCGCGAGCGTGGTCAGGAACACCATGATCATAGACGCGTAGCTCATGAAGATCCACCAGGAGAGGAACAGGGCTACGGAGTTGTAAAGGAACCCCACGAAGAGCATGAGATATGGCTTCGATTCCGCAGAAAGCGGGTTCGATATCGACTCCAGCACCATAGACGAGAAAAGGACAAGCCGGTCTTTTAAATGTTTCGACAGCTTTAAATAGCATCGAGGATTCCCCGATAGCATGGATTACGAAGCCATGCTGGACAAGGGCATCGAGCAGCTGCCTGAATCGACCAAGAATACCGAACGTTTCGAGATACCGAAGGTGCTCGGCCATGTGCAGGGCAACAAGACAGTGATCAGTAACTTCGCCCAGATCGCGCAGACGCTCCGCCGCGACCCCGCGCACCTCCTTAAGTATATCCTCAAGGAGCTGGCGACACCCGGCGAACTCGACCAGAACCGCATGATCATCGGCCGCAAAGTGCCTGCGAGTGAAGTGAACCAGCGGATCGTCCAATATGCCACCACCTTCGTGATATGCACGGAATGCAAGCGCCCGGACACCGCGCTTGTCAAGGAAGGCAACACTACCACCCTCAAATGCTCGGCCTGCGGGGCCTCGAGACCGGTCCATGCAAAGATATGATCTCACGCTCAAGAAGCATTACACTCCCGACGGCAGACTTCTCCTCGCAATCTGCGATTCTGAGCTCTTAGGCAAAAGGTTCTCTGAAGGCAACCTCCAGCTTGACCTCCGCCCTGGCTTTTATCAGGGTAAACAGATGGCAGAAGCGGACGCCCTCAGGCTTATGCACGCCGCAAGCATCGTCCATGTGGTAGGCAAGAGGAGCGTCGCTGCGTTGAAGAAAGCGGGCTACACCGTCGCTCCCTTGAGCATCGATGGCGTGCCCCATGCCCAGCTCGTCCTCCTATGAAACGCATCATCGTGAAGGGCGTCGTCCAAGGGGTTGCCTACCGATATTTTGCGAAGGATGCTGCCCATCGCCTAGGCATCGATGGCTGGGCGCGGAATCTCGAGGACGGCAGCGTCGAGATTATGGCCGAAGGGAAGAAAGTGGATGTGTTTCTTGCACTGTTGCGAAAAGGACCGATAGGCTCACACGTAACAGAAATCAGTGCCGAGGAGAAAAAAGGCCGTATCGCTCCCGGCTTCTCCATCCGCTAGCCGAACCATCTCCCCAAGCCTTCCTGCTTGTCCGCTTCCTTGCCGAAGACCGCCTCTATCCTGCGTTTGGTCAGCTCGAGGACCTGCTTGAGGTATGGAGGGAGGTCGTATTTCTCCGCGAGGCTGATGCTTGGCCCCATGTATTTGGTGACCGACCCTTCGCTGATCGTGAACAGCAGCTTGCCGCCGCATTTGGTGCAGGAGCCGATAAGCGGAGGCCTCCGGAACTTCTGGTTGCACTTGACGCAGCGGAACTGCTGCATGGAGAATTTTCGCAGATTCCCTTTGGTGTCGCGGATCAGGTGGCGTTCGATGACCAACCGAGCGACATCGGCGGCGTCAACAGCGCGGATCTTCTCCGCGATGTCCATCTGACCCTTGAGCTTCGCCTCCATGCTGGGCAATGTCTTGTACGCTGAGCAGGTGATGCCGATGTTGATGTTCGAGACTGGGTGGGTGTACCCCATTTTCTCGTATTGGCGTTCGGTCCCGAGCTGCGAGCGGAGCTGCTCGACAAGGACCAGTCCTGGCGACAGGAACTGCTGCGCTGACTCGTACAACTTCAGCGAATAGGACCAGCCGATGTCGATGCCGAGCACCATGTCGTCGACTTCGGCGGGGTTGAGGCGGCTGGTGAGCACCAGGGGAGCGTCCATGGTGCGTCCGCCCCGCTTGTCCGGCAGGTATTGCCTGGAAAAGTTGAGCAGCCCGTCCATGAGGAGCATGACACATGCCTCGTCGCCATCGCAGTCACGCCGCATGGCCGCGTGAAACAGCGGATGCGCGTAGCATCCTTGCGTCTGGGAAAAGCCGATGATCCTGCCAACCATGCCTGCCGAGATGTGCGGCGCGAGGCCGATGACCAGGTGGCCGACGAGATCGTTCGGGGCCTTGAGCCGGTAATACGGCTCGAGCCCGTAGAACCTCTCGAGCAGGTCATCCACGAATGCCGCTATCCTGAACAAGACCTTTTCCGCGGAATCGTCCACAAGATCCTTTCCGGCGGGCAGGATAAGATCCTGGGGAAACAGCTCGACAATCTGGTCTTCGCTCTCGATGTCCTTGCCATGGATGTCCTGACGATAGCCGAGCTCTTTGATCCGCGCGACGGACTGGCCGATCTCTCGGGGCATGAAATGGGTGATGGGCAGCTCTGTCATGTCGTAGCGCGTTGTGCCGTCCTTGTTGACGTAGACATCGTTGAAGGCCCGCAACACACCTTTCGCCAAGTGCTCAGGGGTATGGTCCTTGTTGGACGTTCCGCGAACACCTTTGATCAGATCGGGGTATGTCTCCAGCTTGAGCATGGCGATGGCGGAGGAAAAATAGTGCTCTATGTCGAGCGATTGCCTGTTGAAGCCGAATTCGACTTTCTCCACAATCCGTTCGGTCCGCTTTCCGCAACGCTCACAGACACGGTAGAGGCTGGTGTTTCCGCAGGCGCAGCGCATGGTGGGCGCTTCTGCCTCAACCCTCTTTTCCATGAGCGCCGCCTGGAATGAGCGGAGCCTGCCGCCCTGGTCGCCGACAGGGAACAGGACATGCGGACTGCCGGTGAGCTCCCTCATCTTGGCTTTCTCCGGCCGACCCATCCGCGCTCCGATGAACGTGCCGGACTTGTCCCGCAGCCGGATGCCGGAGGATTGATACAGCAACTCAATGGCGGACCCCTGTTTTCCCTCGAGGATCACCGCACGGCGATTCGCTTCCTCCCGGTCGCCTGCGCCGAGAAGTTCCTTTAGAACAAGGGCATGATGCTCATCGATCACCACATATTCTTTCTGGGCTACCTGGTGGGGCACGCCGATGAGCTCTAGGAGACGCTTCTCCTCTTTGACCGGCAGGACAAGATGAGGGGATCCGGTCCCTTGGCTGAGATACCGCGTAAGCGAGAGCAACTCGGCCTTGCCGAGCGACTGCCAGTGGTACGTGAAGTCCGGATGCAGGGGCAAAGGGAGCTTACGGGAAAGGTTGAGCGCCGCGGCCGCGGAACATCGTGCCTGTAACGGAGATTTGATCATTCGCTCGAGCTTTGTGGAATCCATCTCGACGAATTCCGCCAGCCTCTCGAAGTCCAAGGTACCAAAAAGGTTTATGGTCTCCTGCTCCAGCTCTTGAGCCCACCATTCCGGGCAGTAGCCTGCGGGGACGAGGCGATGGTTGTTCTCTGAGAAATCGCCGTAGTTGAAGAGGATGTCGCCGAGGAACAGTATCTCTTTGACCTCGTTGGCCACGCGACGCGCCTCCTCTTCGTCTTTCACCTGGACGACCGAGCCGTCCTTGAGCTTGACTATTGGCCCGTCAATGCTGTCGCAGGGGGTTATGACACAGGCTTTTCCCGGGCGCTCCACCTTGAGCTGCGTGCCTGTCGCGATATACTTCTCAAGCATCCACATCGTGGAGGGATGAATCGCTGCTGCAGAAAATCCGGATGTCCTTGTCCGGCCGTAGCGCAGGCGGAAGCCCCCTACGGCCATCGGGTAGGTGAGTATGGGCCTGCCGGCGACGAGGTCCTTGATGAACGTGAAGTTTGGCATGAGCTTGGTCGCTTCTTTTCCCTGGCCTCCGGCCTTAGCCGCTTTCTGTATGTCGAGGAATTCCTTCAGGAAACCCCAATCAAGGCCGAAGTCCGCACCCCAAACACCGACACGTTTCCAAACCTTGGCTGCCTTCTGTGACAGGCCCTCGCAGAGCACGAGGCAGATGCCGCTCCGCAGGCGGTTGGTCTCCACGCGTGGCAGGTCCTTGTAGTTGGAGACCTCAAGCTCCTCGGTCGGGTCGCCGCTGATCTCGACCGGAACGTGGCTTATCATGAAGACGAGCTCCTCTTCAGTCGGCTTGTATTGAAGGTTGGCCACGCGCTCATGGTAGTCCTCCACTTCCCGAAGATAACGATTGATTTCCGCTTGAGTCGGATCATAGGGCGCGTAGCCCATGCGCTTGCGGATGTAATCCGCCAACAGCACGGAAGTCGCTGCCGCGGTGCCCCCCGCGCCGCGCACCGGTCCTGCATAGCAAACGGAAAAATATTCCTTGCCGTCATCGTTCCTTTTCTTCAGCTTGAGCTCGATGAAGCCTTCGAGCGGTGCGGCCACGATGCCTCCGGTCAGGTAGGCGAAGCCGACCCTGATGCCGATCTCCATGGCTTCCAGCTTCGTCTTGAACGTGCAGAACGCTTCCTTGGCGACCTCCTCGCCGATGACCAAGCCGACACGCCAGTCCAGCTTGCCATATCGCTCCTCGAGGTCTTGGATGCGGGAGGTCATCTTCGTGCCAACGAGCTGCGGCGCGACCGCGCTGATCAGGCCTTCGACGCGTTCCGCCATGTTCTTGGCGAGAGGGATGTCCACGCGGTCTTCTGGGTCGTAGCCTTTTTTCCTCGCCTCACTCGCGAGCGTGTAGCATCGGGCGACTTCCGCATCGATGCGGTTGAAGTGCTGCTCCATCGAAGGCGATGCCATGCTCATTGCTAAAACCTCAATATCTTGATTTCCCGAGTCTGCAGATTGATCACAGGAACCCGGCCCGGCTCGGGATTGTGGCCGACCTTCTCCTGGAACGAGGTCTTGGATTGCCAGCAGGAACCGCAGACCATGGTGATGCCACGATAGTTGAGAGCGGCCGACTTGTGGATGTGGCCCGTGAGGAAAAAATCAGGGATATGGTCTATGACCTGATGATCCATGACGTCAGGCAAGAAAAGGGAGGAGGTATGTGTCGGCGCGAGATGACGCCGGGTCATCAGGAATTTCATCAGGATGTCCGGGCGGTCATAGCCGCCTTGGCTGCGGATCGTGTCGCAATTCGCGACATAGTAGTCGATGCTGTAGCCGTGGTAGATGAGCGCATCAAAACCGGAGAAGCCTTCCGCGCTGTGGATGTTCACCACGGCGGGATTGGAGACCATCATCACGTTGGGCATGTCGTAGAGCGGCTTGGCAAAATCCACCGGGAGGGTCGGCTGCGGCTCGGCGAGGCGCACCGCGTCATGGTTGCCTGCGGAGAGGATGATGGGGATGCGCTCCGGAATCTGAGAGAGGAGGGCTGCGCATCGGCTGTATTGCAAGATCACATCGGTGATCGCGAGGTCTTTCTCCTGCTCCGGATAGATGCCGACACCGTCGACGAGATCCCCCACGATGAAAATGTATTTCACGTTCGCCGCGATAGCGCGCTGCTGCTCATTCCCTGACGCGCCATTGATCCATGAAAGGAAACGCTGGAACTTCTCCTCGAGGAATTGCCTGGAGCCGATATGCAGGTCGGATAGTACCAGGGCATATCCGGGCTCTTGCGCCTTCTTGAGCTCCCGGTTTACGGGCACATCAGGCCAGAGCACGTTGTTGGCGAACACGACCTGGTTGGCGCTGGTCCCCACCACCCCGATCACCTCGTCGAGCATGATGTCTTTAGCCAGCGCGAACAGCTCGGGCTTGGACTTGCTAATCACCGCCTTCACTTCCCCCGTGGGGTCCTGGAGCGTGAGCATGAGGTTGCCGTTCTTTGTCTCCGCTTTCTCCGCCACGATGGCGATAAGCGCGACGGCCTCCTTTTCCCTGCGGCCGAGCGCGCGGCTTATGGATATGGCGCTTTGGAGCTCGGCGCGGTTCTTGAGCAGGTGCTCCATCTGGCGATAGCGAGCGTTGTAATAGCCGATGAAGTCCTGGACTTCCCGCTTCCTCGGAAGCCCAGCATAGCTGAAGACCACCTTCACCGAAGCTTGCGAGGCGGGGGGGTTTATCTGGTCGCTTCGTGGTGTGTTGGCTATCTTGAGGAATTCCTCATGGGCCTTGCTCTCCTTGCCTTTTTCCGCGAGCACCTTGCTACGCTCAAAGCCTGCCCAGTCCAGCTCTTTCTTGCTGGGCAGGAGGTCTTTCTCAAGCTTCCCCAGGACGATGACATTGGCATCGGCAACTTCCGTGACAAGAGACTCGTCGATGTCGAGCCCGGCCTCGATGGCCTCTTTGGTGACGAGCAGACCGTGGTCGAGGTAGAAGCGTACCACGTCCTTCGTGTGTGCGGTTGCCATGAGAATGGTTAAAGGCTGAGGCCTTCTTTGAGGATGCCGTGCACTTTCGGCCTGAGGGACAGAGGGATGTTCAGGGAAATCTCGCGGGTGCGGCCGTAACGGCCCTTGGAGATGACTTTCGCGGCGACGATGCCGAGCATGTCCAGCTCGGCGATGACATCTGATACGCGGCGCTGGGTCAGTGGCCGCAAACCGGTCCTGGCGCAGACGTCCGTGTACAACTCGTAGACATCGCCGGTGAAGGTGAAGGACGCCTTGCTTTCCGGTATGCACAGGATGGAGTAGAGCACGGCCTGGAACTGCTTTGGCTGCGTCATGATGATGTCGGTGACGCGGTCCCGCTCGATCTTCTCTTCCGCCTTATCGAGGTGGTCGATGGTGACTTTGTCGACCTGCGCGCGTTCGGCAAGCTCGCCTGCGACGCGAAGAAGCTCCAGGGCGCGACGCGCGTCACCATGCTCCCGCGCGGCGAACGCAGCGCATTTCTCGATGACTCCGTCTTCGACAGCGCCTTCCCGAAACGCTTCCTTCGCCCTCGCTCGCAGGATGTTCTGGATCTGCAAGGCGTTGTAGGGGGGGAAGAGGACCTCTTCCTCAGAAAGGGAGCTTTTCACTCTTGGGTCGAGGGTGTCGGTGAACATAAGGTCGTTGCTGATGCCGACCAGCGTTATCTGGCTGTTTTTCAGCTCGCTATTTATCCGGGTGAGGTTGTAGAGGATGCTGTCGCCGGCCCGCTTCACCAACTGATCGATCTCATCAAGGACAAGTATGATCGTCTGCTCCTTGTGGTCGACTGCTTCAAAAAATACCTTATACACTTCGTCCGTGGGAAGCCCGGTCGGGGGGATTGCCTTCCCGAGCTCTCTTGACAACTGGGAAACGAGACGATATTCTGTATCCGCGACTTTCTTGAGTTTGCAGTTGAGGTAAAGAAGAGTGAGGGGGATGTCCTGCTGGGATGCCACTTGACGCATCTGCTGGAGGACGTATTTGATGGTGAGCGTCTTCCCAGTGCCTGTTTTTCCATACATGAAGAGGTTGGACGGCTTGTCCATGCGCAACGCTGGAGCCAACATACTCGCGATCTGCCGGATTTGCTCGTCCCGATGGATAACATGCTCGGGGGTATACGCGGCTTGGAGGGCCTTCTTTGATTCGAAGATCAACCCCTTATTCAAAAAAGACTCAAAAAAATTTGTCAAACCCCGCTGCTTCATAGAAAAGGGGGTGGTTCACTTTCTTTTATGCTTTTCTATATTCAATAATACATGCCCCACCACCATTTCCTATGGAAAATGATTTGGCGTTTTGTGTTCTGTTCTCTTCTTGATTATTATATTGTATAATTGTTGTTTATTATATAATTATTATTTCGTTGTTATTTATTTATTATTTATTTCAATATTG